>JAYUGV010000035.1:0-2365 GCA_043767565.1 Anaerolineales bacterium | reverse complement strand
TGTACTTCAGAATTTATTTCACTTTATTCATCCTGATGCTGAGCCTTACAAGATGAGCATCGCACAGTTTTCGCTCTAATAACTAGCACCATTGGTTATTTAACCTGGCATTTTCTATGGCGACGGTCGCCTGATTGGCAAAAACCGTTAACAGGCGCATATCATCGTTATTGAATTTATGATCTTTATTGTGCCGCGCCACGCCCAGCACGCCGATGAATTCGTCGCCTTTCAACAGCGGTACATCCAGCGTGGCTTCGACGCCCGTGGTAATCTCATCGGCGAGGGAATTGACGAAAGCTTTGTAATCGTTGAGGATCAAGCCGCGCTTGGTTACCGCTACACGTCCCATGGCGCCTTCACCGGGTTTCATCTTGAACCCGATCTGGTTCGAATCAAGCGGGAATTGCGCCACGATCTCCATTTCGCCAGTCTCTTTATCGAACAAGAGCAGTTCACCGAGGGTCACGCTCAAAAGTTTCACCGCGCGCTCGGTAATGGTTTGTAACAGAGTGTTAAGTTCCAATTCACTGGAGATACTCGTCAGCGTTTCATTCATCACTTCCAGTTCCTGAATACGGCGACGGCTGAGCTCATCTGCCCTGCGGCGTTGACTTGCGAGCTGATGGATGATCTCGCCTGCGGCAACAACACTCAACCACTGCACCATATCAGAGCCGAACAGAAAAGACCTATTGCCCATCCACACATCAATACCAATGTGCGCCAAAATATAGACACCAAGAATGTACAGATAGATCCTGCGCTGATGAAAGAGCGCCGATACAAACACAAAGGGCGCAGAAGCGAAAAATAAAACCCAATGTGGAATATTCCAGTTAAGCAGTCCCCAGCCAATGGTAACCAGCGCAATAAAACTCCCCCCCATAACCATTCGTACAGAAGCCCAGCGATTCGGTGACATATGATACTCAGAATATCCTTGACTGCGCTGGTTATAACACCGAACTACTTTATAAGCCTCCAAAACAAAAAGCCTGCCAGCAAAGTCATGACTGCGCCGAACAGAAAAGGCGCGCTCGCGCCAAAGCCAGTCCATGTGCCCGCGCCCTGCCACAGTAAACCGGCGATCAGGGATGCGGGCAACGCGGCAATCCCAATCGCAGCATTGAAGAGTCCGTACGCTGTGCCGCGCATCGTTTCGGGGACAAGGTCAGCGACCAACGCTTTGGCAACGCCCTCCGTTGCCGCATAATATAAACCATACAAGGCAAACAACACCCACACCTGCCAGCTGGTTTGTGAAAATGCAAAACCCAGATAGACCAGTCCATAGGTTAGCCAGCCGCCCAACATTAATTTCCGCCGCCCAATCTTATCTGACCATGCGCCCAACGGACCCGCGCAGATCGCATATATGGCATTGAATGTCAACGCCATGCCCATCACCTGTAACATGCTCAACCCGCGTTCCTGGCCGCGCAACAAAATAAAAGCATCAGATGAATTACCCAGGGTGAAGACGACAATCACCAGCAGGAAGGATTTGAAACGCGCATCCATATCCTTCAAAGACACACGCGTCTTTTCGGACCCTTGGCCTGTTCCCGCTACCTCGACCGCGCCCAACGCCAAAACGATCACCGATAACACCGCCGGGACAATGCTCACCAGTACGATGGTTCGGAATGTGTTTTGCGTGAGCAACGCGGTCTGGGATTGGGTCAGCCAGATGATAAACGCGGCAATTCCAAGTCCGAGGAAAGCACCGGCGGTATCTCCCGCGCGATGGACTCCGAAGGCAAGTCCGCGCTGGTCTTGATCGATTGAATCAGCGATCAATGCATCGCGCGGCGCAGTACGGATGCCTTTCCCTACGCGGTCCGCAAAACGGACTCCCAGCACCCAGCCCCACGTACTGGCAAAATATAAAAACGGCTTCGCGATCGTTGACACGGAATACCCGGCGACCGTCAGCCATTTACGTTTGCCCAATTTATCCGAGAGTGCGCCCGAGATGATTTTTACAAGGCTGGCTGTTGTCTCTGCAATCCCATCGATCAAACCAATGACCGCCGTGCGAACTCCCAGCACATTGGCAAGAAAGAATGGGATGAGATTCGTGAGCATCTCCGAAGAGACGTCGGTGAGAAATGATGTAACCGTCATCACCCACACGTTGCGCGGCAGTTTGCGCATTTGAGCCTGCTTTCCAGAACACTGAATTTGGAAAATTATCTATTAGACTTTATCGGAAATTAAATCGGGACGCTGATTCACGCAGAAAACGCAGATTTTTTCTTTTTGGTAGCGCCCCATTAAAGCGTGGTGGTGCCTAAACCTTGCAAAAAACGGGGTTCATTGGCAAACTCTTGCGATTACCACAGCACGCGAGAAGCCCATG
>JAYUGV010000034.1:0-5926 GCA_043767565.1 Anaerolineales bacterium | reverse complement strand
TGAAAAAACCAAGGCTTCAGGCTGAAATCGAGCCAGCTTCGGCTGGGAGTGAGGCGTGTGGCAGCCTGCTGTGATGGCTGGCGGTTTGCGCGTACGGTCCATGCGGTGGGGGAGAGACTTTCAGAATGATAACCAAAGTCGCTCTTGACTTTTCTTTTACCATTCGATATAATTTATATTACATGGAGTGATAAAGTGCAACCACAAATTGATGAATTCTTCTCAAGTTTCAATCGCAAAAAGGCAACCATTGCCGCATACAGTTATGCACTTAGGCGATTTGTAGAAGTTGTCGGTGCAGATGCTGCACTTAACACGGAAACTTATATAAAATTCCTGAAATCTATCAAGGATTTATCCCCTTCTACAAGCCGGGTATGGAGAACGGCGGTTTTGAAATTCTATGCGTTTTATAAGGCTGGTAATTTGGCTGAACTGAAGGAAGCCACAGAACACTTCACACAAAATCCCGGCAGGCGTATCGTCAATTTCAACCGTGAGGCTGTAGAGAAAGTTATTGCACATTGCACCGCACTGAGCGAAGATCTAGAAGCTCTGCGCGACCGTGCCTTTGTACTGACCCTAGTAGACACAGGCTTGCGTATTTCCGAAGCCTGTGCCCTCAAACGCAGCGACATCGATTGGCTGGAAGGACGCGCCATCATCATTGGCAAAGGTGATAAACAAGCGGTTATCCGTTTCTCGAATCGGTCCATTGAAGCTTTGAAGCTATACTTACACGCAAGATCAAGTGTTGAGCCAAATTCCCGTACTCCCCTTGGCTCCCAGCCCCTTTTTGCCCGTCATGATATCCGTGCCAGCAAAAAGATCCGTCCGATCACTGCTGGCGGGATGTGGAAAGCGATCAAATCAAGAATTGAAGATGCTGGTGTCGAACGCAGTGCGGTCCGTATTCATGACTTCCGCCATTACTTTGTGACGATGACTTATCTTGCAAAAGGAAATTTGAAACTCTCTCAGGAACTTGCCCGCCACGAAAGTATCACTACCACGAATCGTTACGCCCACTTCGGAAGTGAAGCTGATGAGGCTTACGATGAAATTTTCAATAAGAGAATATCATGATCGAAATAACTTTTAAAGATTTTTACGTGTACCAATATCGTGAAGAAGGCTTTCATGAACTATATATCATGAAGAATGGTCTCGAAGAGATCTTGTATATCGGTATCTCAAATCAAAACATTTGGAATCGTTGGTTTGGCTGGAATGGGCATATTATGCAGGGACCCAATTATTTGGTTGGAGAAAGCGCGGTCGGCAGAAAAGTTGTAGATAACTTACCAGACTCATGGGGTTGGAAAATCCAATTGTGGACTCTTGACGATTGTGTGGAGTTTTGCACCGACGAGCTTCTCCATTCAAAAGATAAATACACTATTAAGATGTTAGGGCCGATCATGATCCAAAAACTTCATCCCAGCTTGAATTCGATTTACAACCTAACCCCCGGCGCTGATCATACGCCCAAAAGCGAAAAAGAGAAGCGGCGCGAAGCAGAATTGGATAGAGTCTATCGTGAAGTATTTGATAAGAAAGCAAAAGGTTTGAAATAGTACCTCATCCCCCACCCCACTTTGACACAACCCTCCCGCGCCCGCTTATAATCCCTGCCTATGACTCTCATCCAGCGCGTGCGTGAATATTACAACGATCCCGAATACTTCCCCAATATCCGTAAAATTGCCATTCCCATTATTATTCAGCAGTTCACCTTTGCGTTTTTGAACATGGTGAGCGTGATCCTAGTCGGGCAAAAAGGTGAGACATCCGTGGCGGCAGTTGGCTTGGCGGGTCAGCTCGCATTCCTGTTGCAACTTGTCCACTTTGGGATCATCAGCGGCGCAGCGATGTTCACTGCACAGTTTTGGGGTCGGCAGGATGTCCCGAATCTACGCCGCGTACTGGGGTTGTGTCTGATGTTCGCCATCTCCACGAGTCTGATCTTCTTTGCGCTGGCGCAGCTCATCCCATTACAGATCCTGAGTATTTATACAAAGGATGCGGCGGTCATCAAACTCGGTGCCGACTACATCCGCACCTTCTCGTGGACATTTCTCTTCCTGGCGGTGACATTCAGTTACGGATTCGTTATGCGTTCCACCGGCAATGTCAAAATACCGACAGGCATTAGCGTGATCACGTTGCTTCTCAGCACCTTCCTTTCGTATGCCTTGATATTCGGAAAATTTGGCTTGCCTGAAATGGGAATTCAAGGCGCGGCGGTGGCAGCGGTGATCGCGCGGGCGCTGGAATGTGTGGCGCTGGTTACTTATGTGTATGTATGGAAGACACCCGTCGCGGCGTCCCTGCGTGAACTCACTAATTTCGACCGTGCCTTTGTTATAAAAGTCATCAAGCCTATGTTGCCGGTTGTCCTCAACGAATTGTTCTGGGCGTTGGGCATCACCACCTACATCTCCATTTATGGACACATGGGCACCGCCTCTTTCGCCGCCATGAATATTGTCGGCACCATCGAGCAAATGGGGTTTGTTGTGTTCATCGGCATCTCCAATGCCACCTCGGTTTTGGTTGGCAATCGCATCGGTGCAGGTAAAGAGGACGAGGCTTATCTATATGCCGGCCGTTCGCTCGGGCTGGGTATCGTCGGCGGACTCATTATCGGCTTGCTCTTGCAGTTGGTGAAAGTCCCCATCCTGTCGCTTTACAACGTGTCCCCGGCTGTGATCGAGAACGCCAGCCAGGTCATCAATGTGATCACGTTCTTTTTGTGGGTGCGAGTCAACAACATGACCATCGTAGTCGGCATTCTGCGCGCCGGTGGTGACACGCGCTTCTCGTTGTTCGTGGATGGCATCATTATTTGGATCGTCGGCGTACCGATGGCGTATCTCGGCGCGAACGTTTTTCATTTCCCGGTGTATCTGGTCTATCTGTGCGCCATGTCCGAAGAAGCTACCAAGTGGGTTCTGGGGATGTTCCGCTATCGTTCGCGCAAATGGATCAACAACCTTGCTGAGCATGTCTGATTAATTCTGGAGTCGGTCAGCTTGCTGACCGGGTTATATTTTCTCTGCCTTCATCATCACATACTCCTCATACGCAGACATCAACATCCGCGTCAACTTTCCCACCCTCCCCTGCCCCACCTTCACATTATCAATTTGGATGACCGGCACAATGCCGCGTGAACTGGATGTGATGAACGCTTCTTTCACAGCCGGTAGCTGATCCAATTCCAATGGGCGGTATCTCACCCCCACTCCCCTGCCCCGTGCCGCGCGGATAACCATTGTGCGCGTAATGCCGAGCAGGATATCGCGTTGAGCAGTAAATAGCACCTCGCGAGGTGTTAAAACGTAAAAGAAATTACTCGTCATCCCCTCCAAGATTTCCCCATTCTTTACAAGCAATGCCTCAAAGATACCTTCTTTCGCAAGGCGTTTTCTTTCCTCGTCACTGGCAGAGATAAACGCAGTGGATTTTGTGCGCGGGTCGCTGCGCTGAATAGAGATTGTTTCCACGCGCACGCCATTTTCATAGACTTCACGCGGCAAAAGCTTGAGCGGCTCGATCGAGATGTAGAACTGTCCCTGCTTGGTTTCCATGATGCGGACTCGGGCTTCCTCGGGGCGAAGACGCTCGAGTAACAGAAGCAGACTCCGGCATAAGAGTGAAGCGTCTGCATGCGGCAGACGCAACAGATGGGCGGAGAGGCCGATCACGCGTGTGCATTTGTCGAATGTGCGGAATGTCGAATAATAACCGTCGGGCAGTTGACGCGTGACCGCATCGAGCGACGATTTGTCGTTGAAGCGGACTTCATCCAGTTTTGTTTTCGTGATTTTCCAAGTGTGTATCATGATTATTTTATGTCATTGCGAGCGCAAGTTGCTGCACTTGCATCAGGTGCAAGTGCCGGTGAGAAATCTCACTTTGAGTGGGAGGAGATTGCTTCGGGAAGAACACCCTCGCAATGACATATTTATTATAAACCTTGACACTTTTCGGCTGTGGGGTGTAAACTCGCTCCGTTGGAAAATCTCAATGAAAGGAGCGCGCCGCATGTCCATGTTTAGCATCACCAAACTCTTCATCTCTCCAGTTGACGCTGGATTCTTACCTTTTCGCAGTGCGCCCATAGACCATTAGGTCTTTCCCCTTGTCGTTCAAGGCTGCGGTGCACTCACCGCAGCCTTTTTTGTTTAACCCTCTTAACCACAAAGGGCACCAGGTACACAAAGTTTTTTAGTGCCCCTTCATGTCCGTTATGTCCTTTGTGTTGAGGCTCTTTAGGAGAATGCAGCATGACCACAGTACAACCAACTTACGAACCCGCCCTGACCTTTGACTTCCGCAAATCGCTCGAAGAGAATCGCTTGAAGGGTCTCTGGAAGATGATGGTGGATTACCGCGTGCCTTATATCGGCGCAACCGCCGCTCTCGCTGTCTCTGCCCTGGCGAAGACGCTCACCTACATGCTGTTACGCTTTTTTGTGGATGATGTTTTGTTGCAGGGCAAATTCATTGGCAACAACCTGACCCAAACTTTCGTTTGGATCGCGCTTGGATTTGTGGGACTTGCGCTCTTCGAAGGCGCATTCGCTTTCCTTTCCGGACGTTTAGCTGCCTACACCGCCGAAGGCATTACGCGGCGTCTGAGAGATTTTCTCTTCGACCATATCCAGCGCTTAAGCTTCTCGTACCACGCCACCACTCCAACCGGTGACTTGATCGAGCGCGTGACCTCCGATGTGGACGCCCTGCGCCGCTTCTTTGCCGAGCAAGGCATCGGCATGGGACGTATTATCCTGCTGTTCGTAATCAACTTCATCGCGATTCTGAACCTGAACGTGAAGTTGGGATTGGTCTCGGTTGTGGTGATCCCGTTCATCCTGCTCGTGTCGCTATGGTTCTTCAAGAAAGTGACCAAGGCATATGAGGAGTACCAGGCACAAGAAGCCATCCTCTCCACCACCTTACAGGAGAACCTGACCGGTGTGCGCGTGGTGAAAGCCTTTGCCCGGCAGGATTACGAAAAGAGTAAGTTCGAGAAAGATAACTGGGGCAAGTACTTGAAAGGCAAGATTCTGCTGCTCATGCACTCGCTGTTCTGGCCCCTCTCGGATATTGTACTAGGCTTCCAGATGTTGTTCGGTTTTATCTTCGCCGCCAACATGGCGATCAAAGGTGAGATCACGGTCGGTATGTATATTGCCTATGTTGGCTTGGTCGTTTGGCTGATCTGGCCCATCCGCAATCTGGGACGGATCATCGTCTCGGCATCAACTGGTTTGGTCTCCTACGGTCGCTTGATGGAAGTGGTCAAACAGGTGCGCGAGCCGCTCCATGATGGCACCTACGAGCCGACGGGTCCAGTAAAAGGCGATATTGTCTTTGAAAATATCTCGTTCATATATTCGAATGGTAAAGACAATGCCTTGAAGAATATTTCCTTCCATGTGAAGCCCGGGCAGGCGATCGCTTTGCTCGGCTCAACAGGCTCCGGTAAGTCGTCACTGGTGAACCTGCTGCCACGCTTCCACGAATACACCGCTGGTCGCATTTTGCTGGATGGCGTGGAGATCAAGGATTACTCCCGTGCGACCCTGCGCCGGCAGATCGGCATCGTAGAACAGGAACCGTTCCTGTTCAGCCGCACGATCCGCGAGAACATCTCTTACGGTGTCGGACGGGAAGTTTCGCAGGAAGAGATCGAGCGCGCCGCGAAAGCTGCCGCTGTCCATGATGTGATCCTGACCTTCCCGGATGGCTATAACACACTCGTCGGTGAAAAAGGCGTAACGCTTTCCGGTGGGCAGAAGCAGCGCGTGACGATCGCTCGCACCTTACTAAAGAACCCACGCATCCTGATCCTCGATGACTCAACCTCCTCAGTGGATACCGAGACCGAAGCCTCGATCCGCGATGCGCTGAATGA
>JAYUGV010000033.1:0-5933 GCA_043767565.1 Anaerolineales bacterium | reverse complement strand
ACGCACGCGAGAGAATCTCAACAATCGAGTGACCGACGAGTCCCGCCGTGTACCACAACAACGCCCACGACACCATTTGTGTGGAAAGGGCGTTGAATTTTCCGTACTGAAACAACGCCGCGACAATTGGTTCGCGCAAAAGTATCAAGCCAATCGTCGCGGGCAGGGATAATAAAATTACGCTGCGCAAAGTTGCGGCAAGCGAAGAGCGCATCTCGCTCATTTCACCGCGTGCTACTTGTGCAGAGAATGTCGGTAATGCGGCAGTGGCGATCGCTTGAGCAATGACAAACAACGGCATCGTCATCAACATCCGTGCCACGTTGATGGCAGAGAGACTCCCTTCTCCCTGACTGGCGGCAATCATCGCATTGACGACAAAGTTGATCTGCACCGCGGCCACTCCCAGCAAACGTGGAGCCATCAAACGCGCTACTTCACCAACGGCAGGATTGTTCATACCGAGCGTTGGAATATAAACATGCCCTTCAAGTTTCAACAAGCCAGGGATCTGAACGACAAGATGCAAGCAGGCGCCGATAACATAACCCCAGGCGAGTCCGTAAATTCCCATCGTTGGGACGAGGAAGATGATTCCAAGAATCCAGCCGACCCAGTTGAAGACCGGCGCAAGCGCGGGGAGCCAGAATTTTTGATGTGTGTTGAGGATGCTCATCAATAATCCGCTGACGCCGAAGATGGTCGGGGCGATGAGGATGATGCGGAGCAAGTCCACGGTCATGGATTGGAGGGCAGGATCAAGCTCGGGCTTGAGAACGAATAATATATGGCGAACAAGCGCAGGGGCGAAAAGAGCCGCGAGTCCGCTGACGAGGCTGAGAGTCAAGATGACGAGATTGGTGACCGCGGAGGCGAGCTGCCAGGCATCGTCCCGATTTTCTTTGGCGAGAAATCCAGTAAAGGTCGGAACGAACGCGGAAGCCAACGCACCGCCTGCAAGCAGGCTGAAAAGCAGATCGGGGAAAGTCGCCGCGGCGTAGAAGGCATCGAGGGATTGATTGGTGCCGAAAGTGCGCGAGACAAGGATCTGGCGCACGAGTCCCATGATATTGCTGAGCACAAAAGCGATCATCACGGTCCCAGCAGCGCGCGCGATCTGACGGTTGGCGGTTGTAGACATAAGCGAAGATTATAGCAGAGCATTAAACCCCCTCCGCCCTAACGGGCACCTCCCCCAAATTCCACATGAGAACCATTGAATAATTATTCCAACTTTTGCTGCGGAATTTGGGGGAGGCTGGGAGAGGGTTATAATCACGACAACTTATGTCCACGATTACTCAACACGGTTATTTGGTAATTGCAGATATCTCCGGCTACACATCCTTTGTGGCAAAAACGGAGTTGGAACATTCGCACGAGATCCTCACAGAATTACTCGAACTGCTCGTGGAAAAATTCAAGCCGTTGATGACCATCTCGAAGCTCGAAGGCGATGCAGTCTTTGCGTATGCGCCCGAAACTCTGTTCATGCGCGGCGAGACATTGATCGAGTTCATCGAGTCAATATATGTGGCATTTCGTGATAAGCAGGTTTCGATGAGACGAGCAACTACCTGCACCTGCAATGCCTGCGTCAACATCCCCACACTGGATTTAAAATTCTTCGCCCATCACGGCGATTACATCCTTCAATCGGTTGCGAACATCCGCGAACTCGTCGGCTCGGATGTGAATGTGATCCATCGTCTCACGAAGAATCACATCAGCGAATCAACCGGTTGGCGCGCGTATATCATGCTGACCGAGCAATGCCTCACCCATCTCAAGTTGAATCTTGAAGATGCTCACATTCAAATGGAAGAATATGAACACTTGGGTGAGATCAAAACATATAACATTGAACTGCACAAACGCTACCAGGAAATCACCGATGAGCGCCGCATTATGATCGACGAAAAGGATGCTGACGTTGTTTTTCAATTTGATTTTTCCACGCCTCCCGCTGTGACCTGGGAATGGCTCCAGGAACCCACAAAACGCAATCTCTGGTCAGAGCATGTCCATTGGTATACAGGCGATAGACCAAAAGGACGCGCAGGCAAGGGCGCGAGCAATCATTGCGCGCATGGCAAATCTGTTAATACCGAAATAACTTTGGATTGGCGTCCTTTCGAGTATTCAACGACTGAGTCTTTTGAAAACGGAAAGAAGACTTTCTCCGAAACCGTTCGCCTTGAACCATTACCAGATGGCAGGACGCGCCTGCATGATGTCATACAATTGCCTCCTCTTCTCCCTTTGCCACGTGCACTTCGGAGCATCGTGGCGCGGTTCATGATGCTGAAGATATTCAAGTATGACCAAATGTTGAATAAAGCGATTCAATTAGCCACCGAAGAATTTGCAAAGACCAAGAGCGAAAGACTGTGAATGACACCCAACATGGACATCTCGTGCTCGCTGATATTTCAGGCTACACATCCTACGTCGCCACCACCGAGTTGACGCATTCGCAGGAGATACTCACCGAACTGCTTGAAACCATTATCGCGAAATTCAAGCCGCTGTTGACCATCTCTAAAATTGAAGGCGACGCGGTCTTTGCCTACATCGCCGAAACAAAAATCCCACGCGGCGAAGCCATCCTTGAATTGATCGAAGCTACCTATATGGCTTTCCGTTCAAGACAAGAAGCCGCGCACCGCCGCACCACGTGTACTTGCAACGCCTGCCGCAACATCCCCAACCTGGATTTGAAATTCTTTGTCCATCACGGCGATTACTTTGTGCAACAGATCGCCGGGACAAAAGAACTCGTCGGCTCGGATGTCAACCTGATCCATCGCCTCACCAAGAATCATCTCAGCGAACAGACCGGCTGGCGCGCCTATGCCATGTTCACCGAGCAAAGCCTGCATCATCTCAATATCCAATTGGAAGGTTTACATGAAAGCGTGGAAAACTACGAGCATCTTGGCGATACACGCATTCTCAGCATGGACATGCACATCCGCTACAAGGAATTAAGGGATGCGCAACACGTCGTCATCACGCCCGCAGAAGCCCACCACATTTTTGAATACGACTACAACGCGCCGCCTCCAATCGTCTGGGAATGGTTCAACGATCCGCATAAGCGCGGTCAATGGATGATGAGCGAGATCATCCCGATACTAGGTGTGAAGGGCCGCAGCGGCGCGGGCGGAAGAAATCACTGCGTGCATGGCAATGGCGAAGTTGTCGTCGAAGATGTGCTCGATATGCATCCGTTTGATTACTTCACGGTCTCGCATACGCCACAGGGAACTTCCAATATTCTATTTATGACCTATGAGTTTCAGCCACTCGGCGAAGAGCAGACTCACTTTCGCTTGCTTTTCAAAGCCCAATTTCCACACATGCCCAAATGGCTTGAAAAGTCATTTTGTAAATTCGTCCTAAGAATGCAGTTGTTCAAGTTATGGAAATTGGAGTCAATAAACGATTTGATGTCAAACGAATCCGCTAATTCGCGCTGATCGCTCCCTTCTTCCATTGCTTGCCTCTTTCGAGGTTTGACTTCCGACATTCGCCCAATCTCGTAACACTTTCCACCATCAGTTTTCATCATTCATCATTCATCATTCTGCCTTCTGCAATCTGCATTCTAAATTCTGCCTTCTGCATTTTCTCCTTCATCCTTTGAACAAGCTCTCCTCCCTCCTCTCTATCAAACCCGGCGAAGGACGCATGTCCAGCCTCGTCATCGGCGTCATGCTCGTCACCGCATTGGGCGCGGCGCTCGGCGGCACCGGCATCGAAGCGCTCTTCTTCGCCCGCTTCGGCGTGGACTACCTCCCCTACATGTACATCGGCTTGGGCATCACCTCGATGATCACCTCCTTCATCACCACCGTTGCCCTCGGACGAATCCCCAAGTCCATTCTCTACACTGCCGTGCCGATCCTCATCGCGCTCGTTCTCCTTGGCGCGCGCTTCGCCCTGCTCACAAAACTTAATTGGCTTTATCCCGCGCTTTGGCTCGGCAAGGAAATTCTCAACTCGCTCATCGGCATTGTGATCTGGGGAGTCGCTGGCACCGTCTGCGATACACGTCAGGCAAAACGACTCTTCCCACTCTTCAACGCCTCGCGCATTCTCGGGCAAGTCGTCGGCGGATTCGCCACCGGTATCCTGGTCAAGTTCTTCGGGACAGAAAACCTCATCCTTGTTTGGGCAGGTTCGCTCATTCTCTCATTCCTCTTTAGCCGCGTATTGCTTGCTCGCCAGCAGATCACATCCGCCCCGCAGAGCCGCAGGTCAAAAAGAAAACAACCAACCCTCTCAGAAGAAATGCAACGCGGCTTTCAATATGTGCGCGGCTCATCGCTCATGAAGTGGATCTCGGTTTCCACGATCTTCTTCTCGATTCTTTATTTCTCCATCGCGCTGCCCTTCTCCCGCGCCGCCACTGAAAACTACATCAACGAAGATGCGCTCGCCTCTTTCCTCGGTCTCTTTAACGGGCTCAGCACCGCCGTTGCATTCCTCACCTCGCTGTTTCTTGCCAACCGGCTTTTCACACGCTTTGGCATTATGCTTTGTATTCTCGCGCTTCCGGTCATTTATCTCATCGGTTTTGGGTTCCTTGTCTTCAACTCGCTCTTCGTCATCATCGTCGTGTTTCGTTTCGTTCAAATGCTCTGGCTCTCCGGCATCGGCGACCCAGCCTGGCAGACCATGTTCAACGTGGTGCCCCCCGAAAAACGCGACCAGGTCCGCACCTTCATCGAGGGCGTTCCATCACAAGCGGGCACATTTATCGCGGGCGGCATATTGGTGATCGGCGAACAAAATCTCACTCCGCAGCAACTGTACATCATCGGCTTCATTGCCGCCGCCGCTTGCACCTACGCCATCTATCAAGCGCGGCGCGGTTACAACCTCGCCCTCGTCGATGCCTTACGCGCGGGCCGTCCGCAACTCTTCTTCAGCGAAGAACAGCCCTTCGGCGGCTTCCGACAGGATGCCTTTGCCATGCAAGCCGCCCTCAACGGACTGCAAAATTCTGATCCCATTGTCCGGCGTGTCTCGGCTGAGATCGTCGGTCAACTTTCGCTCCCCGAATCAACGAACGCGCTCATTGCTGGATTAAGCGATGCGGATGCGCTGGTACGTTCGGCGTCCCTCAAAGCCTTATCCCAGTCCAAAGCGACTCTTGCCTTACTGGACATCGCCGCCTCGCTCTCCGACCCCGAACCAGATGTGCGCTGCGAAGCCATCACCACGCTGACAGCCCTATCGCCCCACTCCCCCGCACTGACAAGGTACCTCATCCCCATGTTGAATGATGAACACGCCAAAGTCAGCACTCGCGCCGCATTATCCCTGCTCTTATCCCCCTCTCCATCTCATACACGCGCCGAGCGGACACTGAGCGGAGGCAAAGTGGCAGACGAAGCGCGGGGTGAGGGCGATATCACCATCCAAGCCAAGGAACACCTGCGCCACTTCGCAATCTTTGGCAATCTCGAAGAGCGGATGGACGCCGTCACCGCCCTCGGCGACTGGGGCGACAAAGAAGCCTTCGACTTCCTCACCAACGAACTCCGCGACCGCGGGCTCGAACCCGTCATCAAAAACATCATTCTCAAGTCGTTGGCAAAGATCAATGTGCAGGAGTCGCTGCCGTATTTGCTTGATGCGCTGAAAGACCCCTTCGCACGCGAGACCTGCGCACATCTGCTGGGAGCTATTGGCGCATCGGTCACGGATTCGGTCATCAGTTTATTACAAGACGACACCGCGCTTGAAGGCGCCCTGTTGACACTTGAACATCTGCCGCCACCGCCATCCAAACCGATCCTGGACTTTGCGCGTGCGGCAGTATCCTGCGCAGGCAAGTATGATGCCTTGATGCGCAGTGTCCAAGCCTCGGGTAAGGGTGAGGCGCTGAGTCTGCTTGAAGAATCTCTTCACAGAAAGTCGCA
>JAYUGV010000032.1:0-2380 GCA_043767565.1 Anaerolineales bacterium | reverse complement strand
TAGACGAACGCGCCCAGCCCGCCATCTGAGATGGGAAATGATTTAGAGAGATCGGAACCGAGAACCTTAACAGTGCCGTCGCCAAAAATCGGATCCCAGACCCAGGAGATATGGCCTAATTGAAACGCGGTCATGTAGCGCGCCAGGAAAAAACTCAAGAGAGCGAGAGCCAGAATAGGCGCGCGCTGCTGCCAGGATGCCGGGTTGTACGACCACCCAAGCGGAACATCGGGTCCCGGCATGGTCATCATCATCGGAATAAGCACGGCAAATGTAATCACCAGTACGCCCATCAAAGTATCGTTTGCATACGCGGCGGCATCTGGCGCCCAAAAAGCGATCGGAGCGAAAGCCAGCCATAAGCCCACGAATGTATTTGCCCAGGCAGCCCAGACGCGTTTCGTGCGAAAAGCAATCACTGCCAAAACCGTCACTAGAATACCGCTGATCACGTCGCTCCAAATTAGAGGTACACTGCGATAGCCGAGCGAGAATGGACTGACGATCAACCATAAGCCCAATACGAGAAGAGGTATCTGTGTCCAGCGTGACATGGCGACCATCTCCATCATCATTTTGCCGGTCTCAGGTATACTGGCTTGGGCTATCATCTGCGCACTTTGCAATTCCTGATAGAGATGCGCTTCATGTTGCAGCAATTGACGGGGGAGTTCGAGCGCCAATTGCCGGTGTTCCTGTTCCATCTTCATCATTGCAATGTGCCCGCGCGGATTTTGCTCCATTAGCGCGTGTGCTTTGGCGTCTTCTTTTTTCTGAGCATCCTTTTCGCGTTGGTATGCTTGATCCAACTGTCTTTGCAATGTGCGCATCTGTTCAAGTTGTAACTCTTTAGCGAGCACATCATCATTGTCTTTGTCAGACCCGCTCATATTCATCCCCATTGAGTCATGATTGCCTGAGTGCGAATCGTTCATCTTTGACATGTCATGCTTTGGCATGTCTCACCAGTTTGGACTTTACTTTCGATTTGGTCTTTGCCTTAGGTTTGGGTTTTGCCCTGGCTTTAGGTTTTGTCTTCGATTTGGGTATTACCATTGTATTTGAATCGTTCATCTTTGACATATCATGCCTTTCCATCTTCATCTCCTTTGGTTTGGGCATCGCCATTATATTTGGCATCGCAATCGCACGCTGAACCTCTTCGCCTTGGCGCATCAATTCATGAGGTTCAATCTCTTTCGCCTGATTGACTGGGGGCGCTAATTCGCGCAGCCAGAGCGGCGGCTTGATCTCATTCTCACGGTACCAGGCAAGCGGATCGGCTTTGAGTGACGGTATCATTTTGGGCAGTGTGTCACGCACTGAGCGTTTTGGTTCCCAACCTAGTAGTGAATGAGCACGCGTAATGTCAAGTTCGAAATTTTCAGTCGCGAGATCGATCATCCATGGTTTGATAAAGGGAGGTCGACCCAACGGCAATTTCTCCTGCGCCCACGCGCCCGCTTTGGCAAGCAACGTGGGAATTGAGCGTGTTTTCCATTCTGTGTTGTGGATCAAACGCCCGAAGATGCGCTGAAGTTCATCGTAACTGGGTGACTCAGCCTCACCGATGAGCAGCGTCACGTCGGGAGGCAGTTTCTTGCGACGTGCCACTGCCAGCATGATCGAGTCCACCACGTCTTCGTTATGCACGAATACCTGGCGACCTGCCGTGACCTCGCCAGGAAAGAGATAGGCAGTGATGTCGTGTTCATAGAAGCGCTGTATCTGTTGTGCTAGCGGAATGGAATTACAAAGATCATTGTATACGCCGGCAATGCGCAGGATGACGGTGGGGATTTTGCCGCGTTCGGCGTGAATTACCTTTTCGGTCTTGACCTTCGACTCTGGGTACGGCCATTTGGGATGGAGCGGTGAATCTTCGTTGATACGTTTCCCGGGTGCGGAGGGTGCGTGCACCAGGTCTGTGCTGGAAAAAATAAATTGCTCAACCTCAAAATCCTGCAGCATGCGCAACAGGCGCTCGGTGCCGCGCACCGTAACTTCATCATAAAGCGGACTCGGCGCGCCGGAAAAATCGTAATAGGCAGCCAGATGGATCACAGAGGCAATGCGGTTGCCATGCAGCTCGCGGATGGCTTCTAGCCCGCGGCGCAGACTTTCATCGGAAGTTAAGTCCACGTACAGGCATTCGGCGCTGGGTGGGGGATGCGACGGCGCGCGCCGGTCAAAGCCGACCACGTTATAAGATTCTGCCAACCGCTTGGCTAGGGGATAGCCGATCCGGCCGCTGCTGCCTGTGATTAAAATAGTATCTTTATTTTTTTTCATAGTGAGTTTCTCCACATCATGTGATGCGACCGGGTTGAGCAATTGGTTAGCCGTCGCTCCTACGAATGAAGATGGGGAATAACAGTCC
>JAYUGV010000031.1:0-5993 GCA_043767565.1 Anaerolineales bacterium | reverse complement strand
AAAATTGATTTGGCTTCATCTGCGATCACAACTGGTAGATCCGCCAACATTTCTCGCCGATATCCAAAGAAGTGCCGTGGCTTGAACGTTACAAACTGAAAATGTATCTCGCGAAAAGTGATCTGTTTTTTGCGATGAGTGGTGACTATAAATGTAGTGCGTGGAACCTGTTCGGTAAAACCGTGAAAATGAAGGGCACTCCAGAATGACACATAAGCTGGAACTGTGAGGTGACTACCAATAAAGAGTGGATTAGAAAGTACCTTCTCTGGGGTTAGCCCAAGCAGAAGGAACTTACCGCGTTCAATTCTGACCACTAGACCAGCTTGCTCCATACGGTTAAGTAGGCTGTGGGTCTGGAATTTATCTAGCCCAAACAAAAGCGCTACAGTTCTACTTGTAAAGGAAAAAAGCTCACTACTGAGCATAGTTTGGGCTACTAAAAATGGCGTAATTTGTTGATTCATAGACACAACTCGATTACATGATTTATAATGATTATACCCCATTTATTGACACTGGGTCTGGGAACCTCAGTAGTAGTAACTCTTGCAACAAGATGGATGAGCTTTTCTTTCCAGGATCAAATGCAAATAAAGTTTAGTTTGATGCGGGCGGCGATGACGCAACTCAACTTATCATCGCACCATCGCAGATCTAACGGGGAGTGAAGAGATCCAATCCCCGCATTTGGCGGAGGGGTTGCAATACCGTCCGAAGATCATGATGGTTTAGCGTGAAGGTTCTTCGGTTTTGGCGGGATTGCGGTATGCTTTGTGTTGGGGATTTTATGAGGAAAACTAAAATAAGCTAAAGAACTAAGCCGGGGAAGAGGATCTTTTGGTTGTGTTTTCATCTGATTTGATACTTTGAATATACGGTAGCGATATAATCAGAACATGTCTCACATAGTGCGCATTGGTTGTCAGATTGGTTCATATGACCCTTTTTGGGTTCAAGTGCGCGAGGCGATCTATCAGAAATCTCAACAACTCAATATTATCCTGGTTCCGATTGAGATCGCCGATATGCCGGCAACTCTCTCAACTGAAGAGCAGGCGTCCCTAGTAGACGAGTTTCTTGCCGAAGATTTAGGCGCGCTGATATGTTGGAACCTGCCAGAAAATATGATTCACCGTTTGCTTGATTTTGGTTTGCCTATCATTACTTTGTCCGAATCCCAGATTCGTCATCCATTATTCGCATCGCCCCGTGGGTTGGATCAGGCTGCGCAGATTGTAGGGGAATATTTTGCTGAGAAAATGAAGGGGCGTGGACAAGTTTTGTGCGTTGGCGGTCTGATGGGAATGCAGGGCGAGGATGGTAGTACCCGTCTAGCCGGAATCCGGGAAACGCTTAAAAAGTATCCTGATTTCTCTTTGTTTCATATACCCAGTCTCTGGCGCTACGATCAAGCCTTCCCCCAAATTGAAACCGCCATGAGCCAATTTGATAAACCCTTAGGTGCCATTTTTGGCTTATCTGACTCGTTAGCTTTGGCCGCGCGAGAGGCCGGACGGGCGCTTGGGCTGGTGGATAATAAAACCATAATTGCAGGTATAAATGGTGATCCCCTGGCTTTGGCTGCCATTGCCGAGGGCAGCATGAGTGCAACTGTCGAAACTTCAGCTTTGGATTTTGGGAACCAAGTCGTTGAGCTAGCCTGCCAGGCGGCACGTGGAGAAACATTACCTGCCCACTTTAGCTATATGCCTCATTTAGTAACGGCCGAGAACGTAGCCGAAATTGCCCTCCAAAAACTCATTGCGATTGCGAATATCCCTTCCCGCCTTGTTGGGGTAAACCGTCAGCTTGAGCAAAACCGCTTGATCCAATTGGAAACCAGTGCGGCTATTAATCGGCGAGTTGGATCTCTCTTGGATCGTCAGGAACTCTTACAGGAAATTGCCAACCTTATCCGTGCAAACTATGATTATGATAGAGTGCAACTTTTCTTATGGTCCGAACAAGAACAACTCTTAGTGCTTGATGAACTTATACCATCTTCTGGCGAACGGATATTCCTCCCCCTTCATCAATCGGGTTTGCTCGCTGAAGCCTTGCTACGGAATGAAACCATATATATCCCCGATACCCATCACAGTAACCGCTTTCCAACAGATCCTAGATTAATGGAAATATCCTCGCGAATTATCTTGCCTATCTGGCTGGGTGATAAAATCCTTGGGCTACTCGATCTTCATAGCCAACATCCAAAAGTGCATCAGCGCCAAGAGCTAATCGGTTTGCAATCGTTGGCGGACCAATTAGGTATAGCAATGCGCAACGCTGAATTGTATAGCGAGGCTGTGCTGGCCAGAGCCGTGGCGGAAAAGGCTAATCAACTAAAAACTCGGCTGTTGGCAAATGTCAGCCACGAGTTGCGCGCACCTTTGAACGTAATTCTGGGATATAGTCAGTCCGCCCTTAAAGTCCCCAGTCCCTATAATTCTGAACTTCCTCCGGCAGTTTTGCGCGATTTCGAGCACATCTTTGATAGCGGCGAGCACTTGATCAGACTAATTAACGACCTGTTGGATTTATCCCGGGCTGAAATCGATGCGCTTGATTTATTCCCGGAAACTTTTAATCCTCATTTGTTTTTGGAAGATGTTTTTCACAGCATGGCAAATCATGCTGACAACTTGAAAGATGTCGAATGGAAGTTGGAATTACCTGCGCGTCTGCCGATGCTTAGCGCTGATCCGGTCAGGCTGCGCCAAATACTCCTTAATTTACTCCACAACGCACAAAAATTCACTCTGCGAGGAAGGATCGCACTGGGAGCCGATATCGAACCGCCTTATTTGCATCTTTGGGTAAAAGACACTGGCGATGGGATTCCAATTGAACAGCAGGAACGGATTTTTGAACCGTTCGTAACCGGTATTTCGACCGAGCGGCGGCCAAAAGGAGTCGGTTTGGGATTAAGTATCACCCGGCGCTTGGTGGCACTACATAGGGGAACAATGACGATTGACAGCCAGCCAGGGCAAGGTAGCACCTTTCACGTCTACCTGCCGCTGCCAAACCTTTCTGGGCATTCACTGCCTACTTTCAGTAAGAAAACCCCGAAGGTGCTGGTACTGCTTTCACGACACGAACAGGTTCCTGTGGCTTTTTGACCGAGTTAAGTCAGCGTTACGGATGGGTTACCCACAAGTTACAGCCAAATGCTGACCTGGATGGATTGCTGACGGAATTTCAGCCGGGGGCATTAGCCTGGGATCTAGCAGAGGCGGATTTGGAAGATTGGGCATTAATCCAACGACTACGCAGCCATCCTCAGTTCAGCAACCTGCCTTTTATTTTATACAACCAGGATGACAGTCACCCGGATCATTCGACCGGTATGATTGATGTGATTATGAAGCCTGTCCACGGAAAAACCCTGGTCGAAGTCTTGGAAACCCTCCGGCCCAACGACATTTCCGGACCGGTTCTGATTGTCGATGATGATGCCCAAGCTCGTGCGTTTTATCGCCGGTTAGTAACGGATGCGTTGCCTGGCTGTACGCTTATCGAAGCAGAGAACGGGGCGGTTGCCTTGGCAATACTTGATGAAGAAACACCTTGCCTCGTCATTTTGGACTTGATGATGCCGGAAGTGGATGGGTTTACTGTGCTCGAAAGGCTGCGCCTCAACCCCCGCACCCGGCTGGTGCCGGTGTTGGTCTTGAGCGGAAAAATTCTTTCTTTGGAAGATGTGCGCCGGTTGGATTATGCCCAGGTTATCTTCCACAGCAAAGAGTTGCTGTCTACTGACGAAGCTATTGCCAGCTTGCAACGGGTGGTTTCAGGGCGAGGAACTCTTTCTCAACCGACCAGTATTTTGGTCAAATACGCGCTGGCTTACCTGCATCAAAACTATACCAACCCGCTCACGCGGCAGGAGATTGCCGATGCGGTCGGAGTAAGCAAGAACTATCTGAGTGAGATCTTTCGTCAGGAAGTAGGCATATCACCCTGGGATTGCTTGACCCGTTTCCGACTCCAAAAGGCCAAGGAATTATTGCGAAATACAGGGGATAGTATTACTTCTATTGCTACGCGGACAGGATTTGATGACCCAGCTTATTTTAGCCGGGTTTTCCGTAGCCATTTTGGTGTGACACCTCAAAAATATCGCCAGGGAGATGGCTGACGTCGACTCCACCCTTTACTTAAGTATATATAACTGTCTTTTCTCCAACAACCCCGTAGTATTGTCCAAGACAAAGCGGGGTTGATTTGTTATCCTAATTATGAAATGATGAACATATCAGTGACACTGCCTACGATATTGATCGTTGAAAATGACCCAGCCACTCTCGAGTTGTACCGTCGAGAGTTAGGCAGGGAATATTGGGTGTTTGCTTGTCTCAGCAAAAGCGAAACATTAGATGCGATCGATAGCCAAAGCCCTAAAGCGATCATTCTAGAACCTGTTGGGGTGAACGAAGATGGATGGGATTTGCTTCATACCATCGCAAGCACACCAAAAACTGGATAAGCCAGCTCACCGAGCGAACCTTCTCCATAATTGGCAGGGTGCAGAAAGATCGAATCCACCAACATGGCAATAGGGACAACTGCCAATACCCCAACCACAATTCGAAATGTTTTCATCGATGCTAAATCTCCGTTTCTGGGATAAGAATAAAGCTAAATCAACTTAATTGACAGATGAAATTCGTTACAAAGCCTAGGTTCCCTTCTTCTCGTACTCCCTCACAGAATCAAAAAGGGACTGCCTCGATTGAGACAGTCCCTTATACGGCATATCGCCTAGAATGGAATCGCGTTGAGATGCGGACAGACTTTATCCGCCAGAACCTCAACAACCTGCGCCAGATTATTGGGCAAGTAACTTTGATATTTGAGAACCTCATCAACGCGCGCCGATGGTTGATCCTCACGCTGTGTTTTGCACAGGACACATTCACCTTGGAATGCAGGGTGAATATAATCCTCCTCACACTCACAATCCCAAAACAGAGACGTGGTGTAGAAGGTGTCGCGCCCAATGTTGTGCGCCTCGATCAACGAGCCATGCTTCACAATCCGCACAGCTACATTTATGGGGAGAGTAATAGTGACGCTATCATCGCACATTGCATACCTCCTAAATATTCTTTCCCTGCAGAGCAAGTTTCCCGCGCATGGAAGTGATCCAGCCGCGATGCTGCCAGTAGTGGCTTGCGCCTCCGACTGAACATTGCCACCCAGCTCCACGATTGCGCGAGCTGAGCGAAGCATAATAATGCACCCGTGCTCCGCATCCCTTAATCGGACATTTTGCCGGGTGAACAGGATAGAAACCAAACGGTGGACGTTCGGCACGTTTGCCTCCGTCCGCGAGGTATTTGCGCACTTCATCTACCGCCGGACAATTGCGACCAAGGGTGCAGGTGCATTCTCCGTTAATCGCGACATGATGATGCCGAGGGCGAACGGGATCGCCAAGGTCAACGATGTAGAAATAGCCATTCACAAATACCGACGCATCGGCAATGTGAACTGGCGTGACCAAAGGTTGTTTAGTTGTTGTTGTCATGTGACATCCTTGAATAAGAAAATGAGAGCGTGGCGCCATGCGCCACGCTCGTGATTATTTCGGCGGATAGATGGTGATGGAAGCAGATAAGGGTGTGAGATATTTTTCGAGCAATCGCCGAACAGCTTCCCATTCCAATCCACCCAATCCACACCCCAAAGCAGGGACCGCAAGAGATTCAAGTCCCATTACCTGCGGCTGCAGGTCCATCAAACCTTTTTCGATCCATTCCAGTTGAGATGGATGTTTCCAATGTTCCTTAGTGGGGAACATGATCCAGCGGCTATCGCCGTGTATTACGATATTGATCTCGCCGATCGTAACGAGACCCTTTTCGCAAAGTGATTTATATACGCCCGCCGCATCCGGATCCTTCTTCGCCCAGGCTTTGGCGAGACCGGCACCTGGCACACCCACTGTATTGACCGGGATCACGATGGCTTCCGCTGGGTCCATC
>JAYUGV010000030.1:0-6014 GCA_043767565.1 Anaerolineales bacterium | reverse complement strand
CAAGTCATATCCTGAACCGAGGGGTAGTACGAGTGGCACGTCGCGCGGTAGTTGAGCAACTGCATCCCAAGTCATTTCGTCATAGGCGAAGAAAGTTGTCCGCATTTGAAAACCTCGGTTTGATTTTATAAAATTTCGTGTAGTCAATATACTACATTATTCTTTTGTATTAAATTTAACTAAAACAAAAGATGAGCTGAGTATAACCAAATTCTTTGTAATAGTGCGATAATATTGACTAGGGTTGATTTCCCTACATATATCGCAAATCTAAAGTAAAATCACGTAGAATGTTTACGACTGAAGGTTTCAGTACGTACAAACAACACCACTCCCAATAGGGCAGGTACTGCATTGCGGCTGTTAATGCTGGAATGCAGTTTTTATTTTCAAAGACTCTTAAGTTCTCAATACTAAAAATGGAGGAGCAAAAAAATGAAAGTGAAATATACAGTACTTACATTGCTCGTTGTACTAGCGCTGGTTCTTTCTGGCTGTGGAGCGCCGAAACAGCCTACAGTTGTGCGGATCGGTTGGTTAAGCGGACCTGATTCTCTGAACATCGGCGTGGCATGGCTTGGCACCGCCTATACTATCAGTGGATTAACTTACAGCACCATGTACAAGGTCAACCTCGATGGCAGCTTTTCGTTCGATCTCGGTACAGATGTAAAGCGTTCTGAGGATGGCTTGGTCTATACCTTCACGATCAGAGAAGGGGTGAAATCCCATGACGGTCAGCCTTTAACTGCCAAAGACGTGGCTTTCACTTATAACCTTGTGATGGCGCATGCGGACTTCCCGACATTACATTCCTATGTAGATTACTTCAAATCAGTGGAAGCCCCAGATGATAAAACTGTCGTTATTACACTGACCGAAGCGATCCCTAACATTGAAAGCAAGCTGGTCTTTCTGTATATTTTCCCCGAACATATTTGGAAAGATCATTCTGAGGGTGAAGCCGCGACCTCATTTGAAAATCTGGAAATGATCGGCAGCGGTCCGTTCAAGATGCTTGAGTATAAGCCGAATGAGTTTATTCGCCTGGGCGTCAACAAGGATTATTATGGCGGCGCAGCCAAGGTTGATGAATTGATCTTCCAGGTTTTCCAGAACTCTGATGTGCTGGTTCAAGCCTTGAAATCCGGGCAGGTGGATATGGTCACGAATGTACCAAACACCAGCGTGGAGTCTTTGAAAGCCGACCCGAACATCAAGCTGGTCGCTGGAGCGCCGCTTTCACCAACCCTTACAGACATTATCTTCAATGTTGTTGACCCGGCAAATTGCCCAATCGCGGATGGCGGCTTGTGCACAGGTCACCCGGCGTTACGTGATAAGCAGGTCCGTTTGGCTATGGCATATGCCACCGATAAGCAAAAGATCATTGATGTAGTCTTGCTTGGCTTGGGTGAACCCGGTATTGCATTGATTCCCAGCGGATTGGGCGACTGGTTTAATTCGAATATCAAGGATTACGAATATGATATGGACAAAGCCAATCAGATCCTGGATGAGGCTGGGTATAAAGATGCCGATGGTGACGGTGTGCGCGACATGCCGGATGGTTCACGACCCCTAACCTTCCGCTTGAATTGGCCCAACACAGATAGCACCTATCCACGTATTGCTGAATTACTCTCCGAGATGTGGGGCAAACTCGGCGTAAAATTGGAAATGCAAGTTGTTGAGAGTGATACCTTGACGGCGCAATGCTGCCCGGCATTGGATTTTGACATCATTATCTGGGGCTGGATCGCCGACCCTGATCCAAATACGTTGTTGATCATCCCTACAACGGATCAGCTCCCGACCGGCTACAATGAAACTGGTTTCTCCGATACACGCTACGACGAGCTGTTTGCCAAACAAGGCGTAGAACTCAACGGAGACAAGCGCCGCGAAATGGTTTGGGAGATGCAAGCCATCGTCCATGACAATGTGCCTTACATTATTCCCTACTATCCCTTCGCCGTTCAAGCTTATCGGCTCGATCGCTTCACAGGCTGGAAGGATAGTGGAACCAAAGTGGCACTCGAGGATAATAGCTCGCTATTGAACATTGAACCTGTGAAATAACATCAAGCCCGGGAGGTGCGGCGGAGTGCTGCGCCTCCCGGGTATGGAGTCGTCTTGAATCGCTGGCATTATTTCCGTAATAAAGCAGGTTGGTCTCTTTTCACGATTATTTTTGTGGTCGTGTTGAACTTTTTTCTATTCCGGATCATGCCTGGTGACCCGGCGCGCCAGGGCATTCGCGATCCGCGTTTGACAAAGGAAGTGATCGAAGCAATCCGGGTACGTTTCGGCTTGGATAAGCCGATCATTAACTGTGTTGAAGCACTGAACCCGATTAAATTCGGCAACTGCTCTATTAACCCACTCGACACGCAGTTCTTCATCTATGTAAAAAACCTTTTCAAAGGCGACCTGGGATTTTCCTATTATTACAACCGCCCGGTTTCGGATATTTTGGGCGAAAGGCTTTGGAATACGATCCTGTTGATCGGTGCGGGACAGATCCTGGCCATTTTGATCGGTGTAACTTTAGGCGTGCTGGCGGCTTGGAAGGCGCGCTCCGCCATTGACTATGGAGCGCTGTTAACCGGACTGTTGGCGTGGAGCTTGCCTGTTTTTTGGTTGGGCATCATTCTTGTGTTTTGGGGCAGTAACCACGGCTTCCCGATCGGCGGGAAGGCTACTCCGGGGATGAGCAGCTATCCATTGTTCACACAGCTTGGTGATATTGCCTGGCACCTATTATTGCCAACCTTCACATATACGGTCATTTTCATGGGCGAATATACTTTGCTAATGCGCTCCAGTTTGCTGGATGTATTGGCAGAGGATTATATTTTGACTGCCAAAGCCAAGGGATTAAGCACCTTCCAGATATTGAAAGACCACGCCCTGAAAAATGGCATGCTGCCGATGGTGACTTTGATCGCGATCAACCTTGGGTATACGGTTGGAGGCGTGATCCAGATCGAAGCAGTGTTCTCGTGGCCCGGATTGGGCGGCGCATTGTTTGAAGCAGTTTCGCGCCGGGATTTTCCCATCCTGCAGGGCGGATTTCTTTTGATCGCGGTGAGCGTTATTATCGCAAATTTTATTGCGGACTTGACCTATTCTTATCTTGATCCGCGTGTGCAGATGGAGTAGGCATGGGGCCGCAAACTGTTGAACTCAAAGTCTCGGTACCTTCGTCATCTCCATTTTTAAATTTTTGGCGATCCTTCAGCCGCAACCGTATAGCTCTAGTCGGCTTGTTGATGTTGTTGACCATTTCCGCGCTGGCAATTTTTGCACCGGTGTTGGCACCCTTCGATCCAAAATCATCCGCTGATATTACCAGCAAGGATATTTATAACCCACCCAGCTCTATACACTGGCTCGGCACTGATGATGCCGGGCGGGATATTCTCTCCAGCTTTCTTTTCGGTTCGCGTGTATCGTTGATCGTGGGTTTCTTTGCGGCTTTCATTTCCGTGATGATCGGCGGCACTATTGGTATCGCAGCCGGTTTCTACGGCGGCCGGACTGAGAATCTACTCATGCGGTTTACCGACACGATGCTCGTGATCCCTGATCTGCCGTTGATCGTTGTGATCGTGGCGCTGACCAAACCGAGCCTGATAAACATCATTATCGTGATCGGGATATTCGGATGGACCACTACTGCACGCATCGTGCGTTCACAAACACTAGCTGTGAAATCGCGCAAATTCGTTTTGCGGGCGCGCGCCATCGGTGCAGGCAACATCCACATTATTATGAAGCACATCCTGCCTTTGGTGCTGCCTTTATTGGTGGTTAATGCCATCCTGGTGATCTCGCTGGCGATCTTGAACGAATCAACCCTGTCATTTCTTGGATTGGGTGACCCAACCGCCATCTCGTGGGGACAAATGCTTAACTTTGCCTTTGTACGCGGCGCCATGAGCGCGGGCGCGTGGTGGGCGTTGGTCATGCCAGGCGTGGGAATCGTGTGGGTCGTCTTTGGGTTGACGCTGTTCGGACAGGGTCTTGAGCAGGTCTTAAACCCCAGACTAGAATCACATCACTTGATGCCGGGCAGACCGTCGGTCCAGAGTGAAGCGGTGGTTGAATCCGCTACGACAAAAAAGAAATCAAAGAGACGTCAGGATGCGCCGCTGCTGTTGGACGTCCGCAATCTCTCAGTGAACTATGTGAGCGACACGTCTGTCGCGAAAGCAGTTTATAACGTCAGCTTTCAGCTGCATGAAGGCGAGCTGATCGGATTGGTGGGGGAGAGCGGCTGCGGCAAAACCACACTGATGCTGGCATTGATGCGTTTGCTTCCAGCCGCGGGACAGATCGCGAACGGGCATATTTACTTCGACGGCAAAGATATCACTCAGCTCAACGAAGAAGCGATGGAAAAGATTCGCTGGAGCGGCATCTCGATCATCTTCCAGGGCGCGATGAATGCGTTGAACCCGGTGCGGACTGTCGGTGATCAGATCAAGGAAGCTATCGTTAAACATATGCCTATCTACCCGCCCGGAACACTGGATGACCGTGTGATCGAACTGCTCGAACTGGTAGGCATCACCAAGGATTTTAAAGATCAATATCCGCATCAATACTCGGGCGGCATGCGCCAGCGTGCGATGATCGCCATGGCGCTTGCCTGCGACCCGGACGTGATCATTGCGGATGAACCGACCACCGCGCTGGACGTTATGATCCAGGCGCAGATTTTGGAACTGCTCGACGATCTGCGCAAGAAACTGGGGCTTGCCATTATTTTTGTGACGCACGATCTGGGCGTGGTTGCCGAAATGTGCGACTCAGTGCTCGTGATGTATGCCGGTGTGACCGCTGAATATGCCGACGTGGATACAATCTATAACTCGGCGCGTCACCCCTACACCCAGGAACTGCTCAAATCGTTCCCGGACCTTTCCCAACCCGAAAAGCGACTAATCTCAATCCCCGGCTATCCCCCCAAGTTGGATGAATTGCCAGCCGGGTGCCGCTTTGCACCGCGCTGTCCGCTGGTGATGGAAAGATGCACAACCGAAATGCCCACACTGCATGAACTGGAGGACGGGTATCACCTTGCAAGCTGCCATCTGGTTGAAGGCGGCTGATACTTCGTACCCTGAATAGGCTTTTATGGCGAATGAATTCATTCTCGAGATCAAAAATTTAAAAAAATATTTTCAAGTGGGACGCCCCGGCTGGTTCTCCAAGGCGGCTGAGAGTGTCGTACATGCCGTGGATGATGTTACCCTGCAACTTAAGCCAGGCGAAGTGATCGCCTTGGTGGGCGAAAGTGGCTGCGGAAAATCCACGCTCTCGCTGACCTTGATGGGCTTGGAAGAAGCCACTGCAGGTCAGATCATCTTTAATGGCGTGGATATTACCCACGCCACGAACGAGGAACGCAAAGTCTTTCGGCAAAAGATCCAGATGATCTTTCAAGACCCATACGAGTCGCTCAATCCCACGCAGACCATCGAAGAGATCGTCTCCGAGCCGCTGGTGGTCCACGGCTTGGCGCGTGACCTGCACGAACGCAAGGCGCGTGTACTCCGCGCGTTGGATGATTCAGGTTTGAAACCAGCTGAAAGTTATTTACAGCGTTTCCCACATCAACTCTCCGGGGGACAGCGTCAGCGCGTGGTGATTGCCGGAGCGCTGGTGCTTGAGCCGCAGCTTCTGCTGGCAGATGAACCCGTTTCCATGCTCGATGTTTCCATCCGCGCGGAGATCATCAACCTGCTCGCAGACTTGCGCCGCACGCGCGGTATTTCGGTCATTTTTATCACTCATGATCTCGGCACCGTCGGTTATTTTGCCGACCGTGTGGCTGTGATGTATCTTGGTCGTATTGTTGAGATCGGCAATATGCGCGAAGTGCTCAAGCACCCGCAGCACCCTTACACCCAGGCACTGCTTTCAGTTATACCCGTACCGAATCCGCGCCTGCGCAAGAAGCGCATCATCCTACAGGGCGAAACACCCAACCCGATCAATTTACC
>JAYUGV010000029.1:0-2421 GCA_043767565.1 Anaerolineales bacterium | reverse complement strand
ATCTCATACGGGTCAGCCTTCAAGTCATACAATTCCACAAAACCGTCCGCATATTCCACATACAAATAATCCGAGGTTCGTAAACCCACATAGCCTGACTTGGAAACCGGCTCGCCAGCGCTTTCTTCATCCTTCGGGTTGTACCCATAAAACTCAAGCAAATATGCCGAACGCCATTCGTTCAGCGCCGGTCTAGCTCCCTCGAACAAACTCACCATGGATCTACCATCCACATAATCAGGCGGGATAACCCCAGCCAGTTCAGCAATGGTTGGTGCAAAATCCACGTTACCGGTGATATATCCATCCAACGCCCCGGCTTCAATTCCCGGTCCGCGTATGATGAAAGGTACATGGATATCTTCTTCATACGGCGTACCCTTGCTACCTGGCAGACGATGCTGACCCATATGATAGCCATTATCCGATGTAAAGATGATATAGGTGTTATCCAACTCGCCAGTTTCCCTCAATACATCCACAAGCGACGCAAGCGCTTCATCCACCGCCTGCATCGCTTGCACCCGGAGACGATACTCCAGATCCAGATTGGCGATCTGATCCGCGCTCAACAAAGGATCCAGGCTGATACCTCCAGGCTTATCGGAAACATCTGCCTCGTTGAAAGAGGCGGTGCGCGGCGCCTGCAATCCCGGAAATAAGTCTGCATGCCGCTGCGCAGGTTTCACCGGCACATGCGGCGTATATGTAGAGAAGTAGACAAAGAACGGCACATCATCCTTACTGGCACGTTGAATAAAATCACCCGCCTTGCGCGCCAGCACATCCGTCACATATTTCGATTCGCCTTGTCCATTCTCAAGATAATCAACCTGTTTACCATTCTCATTCATGGTGTAGCGATATCCCGCAAATGGACTACCCTTCGCCGCACTATACCACTCATCCCAACCCACCGGCACATACGTGCGATCTTCCGGGAATGGATACCCATTGAGATATTTGCCCAGTAACACGGTTCGATATCCTGCCGTCTGAAGCCACGTCGCCACTGTGGACGATTCGTGTTTCAAATTATAAAACTCTTCAAACCCGCCGGAAGGTTGGTCATTCCGATACACACCATGGTCATGAGTATACTGCCCGCGTAAAAACGTCGCGCGCGATGGACAGCATAAGGGCTGGGAAATAAAAAAGTCGTTCACCGTCAGCCCCTGCGCAACCATCAGCTCCTGCAAGTGCGGCATATACTGAATCGTCCCCAACTCCAAATCCAGATCATCGGTCAGAATAAAAACAATATTGGGGCGGTTCGTTTTTTGAAGCACCTTGACATCCGCCAAAGGCGTGATCGTCAGCAACACACGCGGCGTGCGGGTTGCATCCGGCGTTGAACGAACAGGCAGGCAGCCCGCTAAAAACACAACCAACAAGATCAAAGCACAAACTCGTTTCACAACTCACCATCTTTCAAACGCTTCGCTCGCAAGCGCAAATACATCTCGCGCAGTTTGCGCAACCCCAACAAATGCAACACTGCCGAAACCAAAATATTCAAGCGCGCCAAAGCCGTGGGCGGATGGAGGAACAGCGCCCGCATCCACGACTTCAATGCCGACATGGGCTGACCGCCATCCAACAGATACCGCGCATCCACACGAAATGCGGATGCGCGCGTGCGTCTTTCGACGCCTGAAACTGCTTCAGCCAACCCAGCTTGATTCTTTGCCCAAGCCAAAATGCGAAAAGCTTCCTGTCCGAACTCTGCGGCTTTGGCGCGATTCTTCGCCTCGGCATGATACCGCGCCGCAGACCAGGTCTGAGGCACATGCAAAATTTTTCCGTGTTGGGCAATGCGAATCCACAAATGATGATCGAGCAGAAAGTGGAAAGTGGTATCGAGCCCGCCTGTTTGCTCAAGCGCTTCACGCCGAAAGAACACACTCGGTTGACCAATGATCTGAAAACACAACAGATCTTGCAGAGATATCTGCTTATATTTCAGTGTATTGATCGTTCGACCGTTCTCATCGACCGCCAGCATATCCCCATATATCATGACCACATCCGGGTTCTCTTCAAAGACTTTGACAACTGCCGTTAGCGTACCCGGTAAATAAGTATCATCTGAATTCAACCAGGCGATAATCTCGCCTTTGGCGCGAGCCAGTCCCTTGTTAATGGCATCGCCCTGCCCTGAATCTTTTTCACTAATCCACCAGTCAATAGTACGACTCTGGAGTCCAGAAGCTTGTTTCTGATTATCGGACAGCAAGCTGTCCGACTCCAGAGTCGGAGAATACTTCTTGATAGTCCCAACTGAGTCATCCGTAGACGCACCATCCACGACCAGATATTCGATGCGCGGATAATCCTGCTCGAGCACAGAGCGAATCGTCTGCTCGATATACTTCGCCTGATTGTAAGACGGAGTCACGATCGAGATGAGAGGCGGTTTGG
>JAYUGV010000028.1:0-2426 GCA_043767565.1 Anaerolineales bacterium | reverse complement strand
CTCCTTTTCACTGGCTAGGTGATTGGAGAAAGATACCATGCCTTCTTTATCTCAAGTTACTCTGTTTTTTACACTCGCAACCTTGCGCTGTAATACTAAGAAGCACCTGATAAGCGAGATAAATCTCGCGTTACGGGGTATCACTGCGTAATGTGAGTTATAAGCCAAAGCGAACAAATTAAGTTCATCAAGTTACTTCCACGCCAAAAGTCCGTCATAGGAACACAGTAGGAGATGGAGAAGTCGCTTGCTGGGTTATACTTACACTATGTGATGTTCAGGGCAACCGCCAAGAAGGTATTTTGACATGACACAACCTGAGATTTCCCAAAAACAAAAACTGAGAGTGCTCATCGCCGATGACGTTCAGGAAACGCGCCGTAACACCCGTCTGATGCTCGCCACGATTGACGATGTGGAAGTGGTCGCGATCGCCGCAAATGGTTTGCAGGCGTTACAATTAACGAAGGAACATCACCCTGACATCGTCCTGCTCGATATCAACATGCCCGAAATGGACGGGTTGACCGCGTACAAAGAGATCGCCAAAATCCACCCGGAGATCGGCTGCATCATCATCTCGGCTGAAAAAGACCCGACCACCTTCCGCACTGCCATTTCCATTGGTGTGCAGGAATATCTGATCAAGCCCTTTACCGTGGATGAACTCGAAGCCGCGATCGCGCGTGGACGTGAACGGGTGGCGCAAAACCGTGCCAAGCTTTCCCAAGACACCCAAATGCGGAAACAGCGTGAAGCTTATCTCGCGCAACTGGCGGTGGAATATTCCAAGAACCGCCGCACCGACGAAAAAGCCATGGAAGTTTTCGAGCAGCTCGCTCACAACCCCGAATGCGACATGCGCTGGCTGCAAACGCTGGCGATGATCTACGTGGTACGAAATGAATGGGGACGGTTAAAAGTCCTGGCAACAAAGTTGGAACAGAGAACGAAGAAATAAATAACTCTGGAGTCAGCCAGCTTGCTGGCGTATTACGGGAGCAAGCTCCCTGAGTCCATAATTATCGGAGTATAAATGAAGATTGCGATTATCGGCGCGGGGTATGGCGGCATGGTTGCCGCGTATGATCTAAAAAAAGCAGGACATGAAGTAACGATCTTTGAATCTGCTGAATACGTGGGCGGGTTAGCTTCGGGATTCAAGGAGCCGCATTGGGATTGGTCGGTCGAGAAGTTTTATCATCACTGGTTCCAATCGGATAGTTCGATGATGGGGCTGATCGAAGAATTGGGGCTGAAGGATAAAGTCATCTTTCCTCGTCCGTTGACGGTGATGCTGCACAAGGATAAGTGGTATCCCTTCGACTCGATCCTCAACGCGCTGCGCTTTCCTGGACTTGGGTTTGGTCTCAACAAAATCCGCTTTGGCTTTGTCGGACTTTTTCTACGCCTCACGAACAACTGGCGCGCGCTCGAAAAAGTCACTGCCGATGCGTGGATGCAAAAATGGGCGGGCAAACAAGTCTATGAGCAGATGTGGAAGCCGTTGCTGATCGGGAAGTTCGGTCCGTACTATAAAGATGTCAACATGGCGTGGATGTGGGCACGCATCAAAGCGCGGACAACGAGGTTGGGCACGTTTGAGGGAGGGTTTCAAAAGTTCGCTGATCTGTTCGCGGAGAAACTGCGCGCGATGGGTGTGGAGATTCGGCTTGGGGTGAGAGTCGAGTCGATTAAGCAGGAGCAGGCAAAATTGTCGGTGCGAAGCGAGGGCAAGTCCGAGTCGTTCGATAAGGTGCTGGTCACCACGTCCCCAAATCTGATGGCGAAGATCTATCCCGATCTGCCTGAAAATTATTTGAAGGGACTGCTCGAGTTGAAGTCGATGGGCGCGGTGGTGATGACGCTCGCGCTCAAAGAGCCGTTATCGAAAGATGGCTATTACTGGTTCAATGTGCCGAAGGATGAAGGCTATCCGTTTTTGGCGTTGGTGGAGCATACGAACTTTGTATCGAAGGAACATTTCGGCGGCGACCGCATTGTGTACGCGGGCGATTATTTGGAATTGGGTCACGAATATTTTTCGATGAGCGATGAAGAATTGCTCGAACGCTTCACGCCCGCCTTCAAAAAGTTCAACCCTGAGTTTTCGCGCGAATGGATCAAGAAGATCTGGGTCACGAAAACGAATTACGCCCAGCCTGTGCCGCTAGTGAATCATTCGAAGAATATCCCCGCCATCCAAACGCCCATTGAAGGATTGTATTTCGCTTCAATGAGTCAAGTCTACCCGTGGGATCGCGGCACAAATTTCGCGGTGGAGATCGGCAGACGCGCAGCGAGGATGATGATGGGAAAGTAGTAATTGGTATTGGTGCATGAAAGAGTTGACAAAAGCGGCGTGACTGAGTAAGTTTGGTTTATGCCTAAACAGGCACAGCCCCAGTCACGCCAAAAAGCATTAT
>JAYUGV010000027.1:0-2431 GCA_043767565.1 Anaerolineales bacterium | reverse complement strand
TTCCTTCAACTCAAACCCGCCGTGATCTGCACCGATGGCAACGACTTTTTTGCCGCTCGGCTGAACAGACTCATGCGCAGGCGAGCCCATCATATTTTGGACTACGCTCTGCACGATCCGGTGAATTTCCGCGTCATCAAGGGAGTTGGGCATCTTGGCTTGATTATCTTCTCGATAAAGGATTGCGTCAAGTGGAGGGCTAACCTCTGCCAATAGGCAAAGTCATATAAGTCATATAGCCTGCATTGAGCATGTCACGCTCATCGTATATAAACATCACCAATTCACGGATCGTGTATTTGAGATTCACCAAACGCTCTGCATATTCATCCTTGATCTTTCGATACGTTTCAACCAGCACGCCGCCAATGGCAACCGTCATATGGAAATAGTAATCCGGTCCATCAAACGCCGCAGGGACTTCTCCAAAGCGTGCCGTCAATTCTTGATGGAGACGGTTATGTAATCCGCGCAACGCTTCGGTCTCAAGGACATTCAAAAACAATACACCCGATGCCATTCCATCGATCGTCGCTTCAAAAAGTTCAAGTTTAGTCAACTTCGCTTCAAAAGGATTGATACTCGCAGCAAACTCAGCCATGTAGTTGGCAAGTCCATCCAAATCAGAAATGCTGAACGGCTGCTTTAGGGAAATATGCGGCGGCAACCTGCAAACATCAATCCCGGTGCGGTATTTCTGATGAATATCCCATGATAACTTCCGCACAAGGTTATGAATTTCGTGATCGGCAAGCAAGGCAAAGGTCGCTTTCATAAGGTTCCTTTCTTCAAACATCCAAGGCAATCATCCAAAATACTATACAGAAGTATAATCGCGTTCATTACATCTCTACCCGGAGACTCATAATGTATATCCCTCACCATACGGTCATCGCGGAACAGATGCGACCATTGCTCCAGTTGAATCAATCTCCATGGAAAATATGGTTGCTGATCTTTTCACAGTCATGGACAAGTTGAACATAGAAAAATGTGTGCTTGGCGCTGTGACCGCGGGCGGCACCCACGGTCACGCGTCCACTTGAAGTATCGCAAACGATCAACGAATATTTTTTTATAACAGGAGATAACTATGACCTTAGAACTCACTGCCCCCGCGCCGAATGAATATTTTGAATATTACGGCGGTTACATTAACCGCGCCATCGCTCGCGGCGATGTGCTTGCCGCCCTTCACAAACAAATTAACGAGATCAGTTTTGCACTTGGAAATCTTACAAATGAACAAGCCCTGTTCCGCGATGCGCCCAAGGAATGGACCATCAAGGAAGTGGTCGGTCATATGAACGACGTGGAACGCGTCTTCTCCTACCGCATGCTCTGCATCTCGCGCAATGATCAGACTCCACTCCCCGGCTTTGAACAGGACGATTACGTCCGCGAGGCGGGATTTGACAACTACGCGATTGTGGAGTTGCTCAGTGAATTTGAACTTTTACGCCGCGCCAATATTCTTGCGATCAAGGGCATGAGCGCCGAAGCTACACTACGGACCGGCACCGCCAGCGGATATCCCTTCAGTGTGCGGGCGTTGATTTACGTCCTGGTTGGGCATGTGGAACATCACATGGCAAGCCTGCACGAAAAATATTTGCCGCCGTTGAGATCACAGCAGTAGCTCCGCGATCAGCCGTAAAATAATCCCATAATTTTCTCACCCCAACCCTTGACGGATAATTCAAGGCGGGAGTATAAAGCACAGTCTATGAACATAACTCATTCCACCCAAAGAAAGGAAGTGACCGCCTTGGACGACGTGCCCTTAGTGCGCCCATCGTTGATTTGTTTTAAGGTCTCGCCTTACGCACAGATGAATTCCTCACAGAGTATCTTAACGCCAAGGCGCCAAGACGCTAAGATTTTATACACTTCGCGCCTTAGCGTCTTGGCGTTGAAATACCTCTATGCAAAGATTCAACCCAATCGGCGTGCGCTGCGTAAGGTGAGTTAACGTTTCTAAATTGCGAAGATCATCGGGTTATGCCAGCCGTTCCAACACGTGTCACTTTTTATTGCGCGCGGCTTGAGGCTTTATCCCTGCTTTTAACCTTCGCCACCTTCGGAGACATCCAAGGTGGTTTTTATTTTAATCACGGAGGTATCTTATGAATGCAGAAATCACAACATTGAATCTTGAAGCATTGATCGAGGCGCGCGACTTTACATCGCTGCGTCAGGAGATCAAGAACTGGCCCGCAGGCGACCTGGCTGAATTGATGGAGCCGTTATCGGCTGAGAAAGAGGCGGTGGTCTTCCGTCTATTACCGCGCGAGCAGGCAGCTCAGATCTTCGCCTATCTCCCTATCGAACGTCAGGAAGAGCTGCTCAAAGCCATGGCGCAGGAGGAAGTGGTCAACATCCTGAATGCGATGTCTGACGATGACCGCACTGACCTGCTGGACGAACTTCC
>JAYUGV010000026.1:0-6075 GCA_043767565.1 Anaerolineales bacterium | reverse complement strand
TGAAGCTCAAAGGCTATAAGGTCAAATATCCGCGTGAAGGGGATGATAGCGAGTTTCAAAATTGGGTCTCAGAATACGAGAATATGAGTCGCGGCTTCAGCGTGTGCAAATTAATTGAGCAAGTGGGGGCGATGGTTTCAACGAATGAGGTGGTGCGACTCCATGATGATGTTACGGGAGTCGGGTATTCACAGCGGTTGGCATGATCTTTATGTCGCTCTGAGGGAGCGTTCTTCGCGACCGAAGAGTCTCTCTCATCGTGGTAGAGACTCTTCGCTACGCTCAGAGTGACATGCCCTTACGCATTCAATCACCCTTTAATTTTCCCCTTCAAATTCTCTGCTGTAAACGGACCCGGTTCCAGCATCAACGCCCGCGCTGCATCCACTTGTTTCCATACATTCCATAACACCACACCGCGCACGCGTCCCTCTTCCAAATAATAGATCACGCCTTTTTGAAATGGCTCCTGCCAATCGGAGACCGTTTCCATTTTGCTGCTGATTTCACCAACGGCTTCATAGCCCAATTCAAATAGATCAGAATAGAACATGGGCGTGTGAGTATAGGTCTCACTCGCGCCAGCCATATTGCGACCGGCGAGTTTACCCATGAAGATGGCGTTGTCTTCATGTTCCACACGCACGCGTTTGCCCAATGCCGAGTGGAAGAAGTTGACCGCGTCGCCTGCTGCATAAATATCTGCAACGGATGTTTCCGCTCGTTCATTCACGACGATGCCATTATCAATTTTGAGTCCAGCGGCTTGTGCGAGTTCAACGTTCGGATGGAGTCCGATCCCAGCCACGACTCCATCTGTTTCGATGGCGCGTCCGGTTCCGGTGCGGACGATGAGGCGCTCCCCTTCCTTCGTGACACTGGCAACTGAATCGTTCGCGATCAGCTCCACGCCTTTGCCTTGGTAATACTCGTTCAGAAAATGTGTCAGGTCGCTGGGGAAGATGAGCGAACCAATCGCATCTTCGAGGAAGATGAGCGTCACTTTTTTTCCGACCATCGTCAGCGCCGCGGCGATCTCCGAACCGATGAAGCCGCCGCCGATCACCACGAAATGTTCCTTTGTATCAGCTAGTTTGCGCAGATGCTGGTAATCCTCAAAGTCGCGGAAGTAAATGATATCGCCCGCGCCAAACGGCAAATGGATCGGCGAGCCGCCGGTGGCGAGCAACAACTTATCGTAAGTGTATTCAGCCCCTTGATCATCCTGCGCAGTTTTTTTCTGCGGGTCGAACGTGGTCACCTTGCGACCCAGATTTAATTCAGCCCGCTCTTCGGTCTTGCGCCAGATCTTTTCGATGGGCCGTCCCTTCCACAAACCCTTGGAAAGATTGGGTCGCATGTATGGCGGATTAGGCTCCATGCTGATGATGCCAATCGAACCCTCCGCGTCCAATTCACGGATGCCGCGCGTCGCGGCGTCCGCTGCCAGGCCGCCGCCGATGATCAAATATTTGTAGTGTTTCATACGTGCTCCTTTTCTTAATAAAAGACCTGACATGTCTTCGCAAGACTCTGACAGACTTATATCATTGTACACGCAGTCGTCACGATTGGCTTGTGTCAGGATGAGACATGTCAGGTCTCATCCTATTTCTTCAAACAGATCAAACCTTTGAGATAAGCTCCTTCGGGGAAATGCAACGAGACAGGATGATCTGCGCCCTGTGACAAATGCTCGACGATCTGCGCATCGACATTCGCATCCAAAGCTGCTCCGGCCACGATTTTTTGGAACAACCCTGAATCGATTCCGCCCGAACATGAGAACGTCACTAATATCCCGCCTGGACGTAAAAGTTTGAACGCGAGCAGGTTGATATCTTTGTATGCGCGCGTGGCTTTCTCGGCATGCGCGGCAGTGGGCGCGAACTTGGGCGGGTCGAGGATGATTATATCGAACGAACGGGCTTCATCGCGGAATTTGCGTAAGAGTTGAAAGACGTCACCTTCGAGAATGTTGTGGCGGTCAGCGGGGAGATTATTGAGTGCAATATTTTCTTTGCAGAGTACCAATGCATCAGCAGATGAGTCAACGGATAATACAGACTTCGCTCCGCCAGCCAAGGCATTGACAGAGAATCCGCCGGTGTAGGAGAAACAATCCAGTACGTCTTTGTCTTTGGCAAGTTCACGGACACGCAGTCGATTCTGGCGTTGGTCGAGATAGAAGCCGGTTTTGTGTCCTTCGGCGGGGTTGACTTTGAATTGGAGATCGTTTTCAGTAATGGTAATTGGTAATTGGGGATTGGTACCACGTAACAAACCAACTTTTGGTTCAAGTCCTTCGAGTTCGCGTACGTCCGCATCGGAGCGTTCGTAGATGGTTGTGAGTCCGGTCTCTTCGAGGAGCAGGTCGGCGAAGGTCTCTTTCCAGTATTCTGCTCCAGCGGTGAGAGATTGAAGAACAAGCACATCGTTATAACGGTCAACGATCAAGCCGGGAATGTTATCGGATTCGGCGTAGATGAGACGATATGAATCGGCGTTCGATATGAAGTGAGGCGTAGAGCGTAAGGCGAGTGCAGTGCGAATTTTTTTACGGAAAAATTCTTTATCAACGACTTCATCTTCAAACGTCCACACACGGGCGCGGATTTGTGAGTTGGGGGAATAAGAGGCACGGGCGAGAAACTTCTTATCGGACGAGAGCAGGTCCACGGTCAAGCCTGAAGCGGGTTCACCTTCTACGCGATTAATCCCACCGGAGAAGATCCACGGATGGCGGCGCAGCAGACTTTTTTCACGTCCAGCATTGAGAATTACGTTCATGAGTCTTGCCTTTCACCGGGAAAGGGGCGCAGGATCTGCATCCACTTTTCAGGGTTTTGCAGATCGTCCCAGCCGAATTGGCGGTAGAGTTCATGGGCATCGCGTGTGGCAAGAGTCCAGCGGCGCAAGCCTTGCAGGTCGGGGTGACTCATCACGGTTTCGATCAGCCACTTGCCGAGACCGTGCGCGCGATACTCTTCGTGAATAAAAACATCGCAGAGATACGCAAAGACAGCGTAATCGCTGACAACGCGCGCGAGTCCAATTTGTTTCTTGCCATCGTACAAACCAAAGACGAGCGAGTTGCTGATGGCGCGTTCGGTGCGTTCGCGTGGACGTCCCGATGCCCAATACGCGCGCGTGAGCATATCGGCGATGGCATCGAGATCAAGGCGCGCGGGATCGGTACTAATGGTGAAATTATCTTTATGGATTTCTAAAATTTGCATGGCGTAAGTTTATCATGGGTGATAATATCGTAAACTATGTTTCGCCCAGAGCGGAGCCGTTCGTTTGTTGAACGGCGTAGACGAAGGGCGAGTTGCATATTAATCCGCGCTTCGTCTGCGCCCCGTTGGTTTCGATACGTCTCGGCAAACACTCGAGCTACTCAACCAGCGGGGCTCCGCTCAGCGCGATACATGGAGACTACATGTTCAAACCTGTGATCTGGAAAACTTTTCCGCGTGACTTTCTCGTCATCCAAATCGGATTCGCGCTCTTCGGGCTTTCCATTGCGCTGATGATCCGCTCCAATGTCGGGACGACGCCCTGGGCTGTGCTCGAGGTAGCTTTATCGCAACTGACGAATATCCGCCCCGGTAGAATAAGTATCGTGGTTGGCTTGGTCGTATTGCTGGGTTCGTTGACGTTACGCGAACGGATCGGCTGGGGCACGCTTGCAAATATTATGTTCATCGGGTTGTGGGAAGATATGTTCCTCTCATATATTCCCTCGATCGAGGACCGCTTGCTTTTGCAGAGCGCGATGTTGTTCGGCGCGATCCTGATCATGGGCTTCGCCAGCGCGATCTACATCGGTGTGGATGCGGGCGCAGGTCCGCGCGACAGTTTGATGCTGGCGTTCCACCGCACTACCGGATTAAGTATCCGACTGGGACGCGCGATCATTGAAGTGACGGTTGTGGCGATCGGCTGGTTTTTGGGTGGTCCGCTTGGCGTTGGGACGGTGATCTTTGCCGTGTTGATCGGTCCGGTGGTGCAGTGGGCGTTCAAGTTGTTGAAGGTGCAAGCGCACAAACCTGAGACCGAGATCGTGGAAGCCGCGACGGATTAAGAACTCTGGAGTCAGGGAGCTTGCTCCCGTTTTTTTTGGACAGTAAGCTGTCCGACTCCAGAGAAGATCGTTCTATAAATATTGAGTATGTGACTCGCCCAATATCTTCTCAAGATACGGTGTGACTTGCCAGAATGATTTTAGGTTTTTATATTCTTCCACCCAGCGCGAGTTGCCAGCGGGTGAAGTCTTCGTTGAACGGATCATCAGATTCTTGGCGGTGTGTTCAATGGGAACGAATTGGGTCACATCGGTGCGATAGCCCATGATGCGCAGGATGTTGGCGCGGAAGGTGTCTGTCAGAATATCGCCCATGCGCTCGAAGAGAATTCCATCGTGAAAGACAGGCAATAAAGAGGTTGGCATGGGGATGTGAGCCATCTGTTCCTGTAACTCATGCTGACAGCATGGCGCACAGACGATCAGTTTACTTTCCCATCGAATGCCTTGGGCAAGGGCATCATCGGTGGCGGTGTCACAGGCGTGGAGCGCGATGACGACATTGGGGATGATCTCGGGTTTATAGTCCGCGATCTGCCCGACCACAAAGTTCAACTGGTCCCAAGCCAATGACTTTGCCTTCTCTTGATGGCTTGCGATGAGGTCAGCTTTGATGTCCACGCCGGTGACGTGCGCATCGAGTTTTAGAATATCGTGCAGATAATAGTAGATCGCAAAGGTGAGGTAGGCATTGCCGCAGCCAAAGTCAACGACATGGATGGGCTGTCCGCTTAGGGCTTGGAATGAATCGGTTTCATCCACCAGGCGTAAATACTCGTTGATCTGTTTGAACTTGCGCTGCATATCCGCCCGGATTTTGCCATCACTGGTCATGATACCCACGGCTTTGAGGAACGGCTCAGCATTCTCAGCCGAGAGCAGTCTGTTTTTCTGGTGGTCGTGGGCGAGGTCCGCGATCGGCGCGGCGGTGGATTTGGGTTTGCTCACCAATGACTTGCCCTTTTTGGAAATGTTGACTTGCAGGTTGCCGTCACTGCTTTCAACAAAAATATTGCGGAAGGGCAGCGCGAGCAACTCATCCAATTTTGATGCGGCATCTTCAAGATGATTCTTGGTGATATCTTTTTTCTCGTCGAAATAGGAAAACTGCAAATGGAGCTCGCCCTTGAGCTCCACCGGGCGCACGACAACTTTAGTCCACGGCATGGACGATCCCTTTTGCCCGCCGCTGAAGACCGCGCGCACCAATGTTGCGCGGTCTAGTATCTTTGCGCGGACAAGGGTCTTGTGATCTGAGTCCATGTGCGGAAGTATATCATTGGTTATTTGGCTGGGTTTTGTTGTGACAAGGCAGATAAACTTCAACGATTAAGTAAGGAGTAGACAAAGGTCATTAATGATCGATGAAAAATGTGCAACCTTAGTAATATCCGCGAATTGGTATAGCGTCGAATAACGGATAATTCCTCATCGACAAAAACGTCTTTGTGTCCTGTACTGGTGGTTTTTGATTGAGGATGTATTTTGAAAGCCGCCAGATATTCGGGAATAAACAAAGGCGGGTATTTGGAATATAGCCTTAACCAATAATCATAGTCCATTGTGTAGTGCAGGCTGTCATCCATGTGCCCAACATCAGCTACAACACCCGCCCGCCAAAAGGTGGCAGGCTGCGAAATATAATCAGTAATTAAAAGTATGGAGGGATGACGCAGACGGAGCCATAGATTTTTATAGGCGGTGATAAGTTTACGAATCTCGCGATTGCCCTGATCGATAATAAGGCACTGGCCGGTTAGCCACATGGTTTCAGGGTTTTCTGTGAATAACTGGGCGACCCTTAAGAGAGTGCCGGGTAAAAGCAAATCGTCGGCATTTAGATATGCCAGAATATCCCCGTTTGCAATGCGCATTCCTTTGTTGATGGCGTCAGTTTGCCCAAAATCTTTTTCGCTTACCCATTTCAATTGGCTTGAATAGCGCTTCAAGACGTTGAGGGTGTTGTCCGATGAGCCGCCGTCCATGAC
>JAYUGV010000025.1:0-15456 GCA_043767565.1 Anaerolineales bacterium | reverse complement strand
GTATTTTGCGTTTGCGTTTTGGTTCATGGTTAAAACGGTTTGCCTGCGCGTAGGGCGCAATATGTGATTCAACCAGCCAGGCTTCTTCGCCGTTGACGATATCCACGTACGATTCTTGAATGCTCATCTGCCCCGCACGGATGGATTTGATCTCACTGCCTTGCAGAACGAGACCTGCCTCGAATTTTTCGAGCAGGAAATATTCAAAACTTGCCTTGCGGTTGTTGGCTACAACTTTAACGTCTTCGGTCATAAATTTATATTACCACAACCCTTCGACTGCGTTCTGGGTGAATATCAACCCCATTTTAGGATTGAAATACCTGCAACGAAGCGCATGATGCCGAAAAGTATCAGTGCCTGGAACAGCCCGATCTGGTCCGCGATGGCGGGACCCGCCAATGAGCCGATGAGGATGGCAACGTTGAGGATGATGTTGTACCACGCGAGGTGCGGTGGACGGTCATCGGCGGGGATGTGTTCGAGCATGTAGTTGGCGTACGAGCCGCCAACCAGCGACCAGGCAAGTCCGCCCACGATGGATGCGAAATAAAAGATGGCAACATTTGTTGAAAACGCCACGATGATCGGATAGGTTGACATCGCCGCCACACCCCAACCGGTGGTGCGCTTGTTGCCAAGTCTGTGCACGACATTGCGGAGTTGGGTGGAACCGAGAAAAACGGTCAAATAGAAGAGGGCGGTGGAGATGCCTAGCTGGTCGTCGTTGAGCTTGAGTTCACGGACGTTGAAAATAGGGAAGATGGGAATGGCAAGAAATTGCGCCAGATGGAATCCGAAGAGCGCCAGCAGGATGGGGCGATAAGGCGTCTTCCAAATGTCGAGGCGGAGAATGGCGGCAAGGCTGCGGGGCGAATCGGCTTGGGGTGTTGGAACAGGTACCGGCTGGGAAAGAAGCGACGTTTTTTCTTTTACTAATGGTTTAATAAAATAAAGATGCAGACTGCTCATCGCTGCGCCAATGAATCCGATGGCGAAGACAATTTGATATCCAGAGGGGAAGGGGATGTGATCGAGCAGGTAACCGCTGAGCAGGGATGTGCCCATGAAGGTAACAGAGAGGGTCACATTGCGGATGCCTGCGACGTGGGCGCGATATTCGTTGGGGACAGCTTCGGCAAAGAGTGCATTGAAGCCGACGCCGAGCGGTGTAAGCGGGATCGCCATCAGAAAAGTAACAGCGATGATGGCGTTGATCTGGGCTGAATTGCTGAAGAGCCAGGGCAGGAAGATAAGCCCGAGGAAGCCGATGCGGTAATAGACAGAGGTCCAGAACATGGCGCGGTCTATTTTTTGTTTTGCAAGCCAGCGCGCGGCGGGGATGGCAAGGAAAAGCGTGACCACAGCAGACATCGCGCCGATGAGCCCGATCTGATAGCCGGTTGCGCCAAGTCGTGTGGCATAAACATTCAGGAAGTTGATGGTGGAACCGCTGACGACCCCATACCAGCCAATATCGAGGTAAAGGTGCAGAAAGTTGCGGCGATATTCTGGGGGAATGGCGTTTTGTTGGAAGAGTCTATTAAGCATGGAGACGTGGATTATATTCGATTATCGATTTACGATTTGCGATTTGCGATTTACGATTGGAGCGTGTATTTCCCGTAAATTGGCGGAGATTGGTGCAGATTGGCGGACAAGCAAATCGTCTGTGTGAGACTCTACAGGCTGAAAGAATTACATCAACGCCTGCTCCCCGTATTGGCGCAGGCGTTACGCTGTTCTTTATAATCCGGCAGGATCTTTTCCACCAGCGCCCAAAATCGTTTCAAGTGGTTGTGATGAACAGTGTGCGCGAGTTCGTGAATGACCACGTAATCGACAGTTTCCATCGGGGTCAGGATCAGCCGCCACGAAAAGCTGAGTGTGCCTTTCGAACTGCATGAGCCCCAACGCGTGCGCGCGGATGTGATCCTGATCTTGGCATAGTGGAATTGATATCGATCGGCAAAATATTTAACGCGCTCGGTGATGATCTGAAGTGTTTGTTTGCGATACCAGTTTTGAAAAACAAGTTCGGCATTTTCCCGGGCAGACTTAGCCAGCTTGAAATGGTCATCTAGGATCAATTTCTTATGTTGACCTTGAACGATTTCCAGAGAATATTCCCTGCCAAGAAATAGAAAGCCTTCACCGGGCTGATATTGTTTTATGGGTTCTGGAACTTTTGAACTCATCTCAGCCTGTTTCTTTTCAACCCATCCTGTATGTTTCTCTACAAAACCCTGAATGACTGTTGCGGACATTTTTAACGGCGCGCGGACGGTCACAGTCCCATCATGTTCGATGACCAGCGCGATGGTTCTGCGTTTACTGTGAATGATGCGATCGACTTTGACGGGCATCTCAATTATTCAACTCCCGAGAAAACAATTTAGATAATAAACGAAGAACCAGGTTTTGGACGCTGAAAACGCTGATCTTCGCTGATTCAAAAAAAATCTGCGTTTTCTGCGTGCATCAGCGTCCGCATTTTGTTTCCGATGAAACCCATTATATCTATTGTGACGAAACCTCATGATAGAATCGCCGCTATGACCCACGCTGAACAGATCGCCACCCAACTCCACGTCAAACCGTCTCAGGTGACCGCCGTTATCAACCTCTTGGATGAGGACAATACCGTCCCGTTCATTGCCCGTTATCGCAAAGAGATGACCGGCTCGCTCGATGATGAACAGATCCGCATGATTGCGGATGAACTCGTCCGCTTGCGGGCGCTCGATGAACGTCGCGCCGCCATTCTTGCCTCCATTGAGGAGCAGGGCAAACTCACCGATGAACTCCGTGAAAGCATCAATACCGCCATCACCATGACCGCATTGGAAGACTTGTATGCGCCATATAAAAAGAAACGCCGCACGCGTGCCATGCTTGCCCGTGAAAAGGGATTGGAAGCGCTCGCAGAGTTGATCCTCACGCAATCTCTGAATGGCTCACCCGAAAAACTTGCGGAACAATTCCTCAACGAGCAAGTGACGACCATTTCCGAAGCCTTGCAAGGTGCGCGCGATATTGTGGCGGAGACGATCAGCGACAATGCCAATGTCCGTTCTGTTGTTCGCGAGAAGGCATTGAAGTTTTCCAGGATTCGCGTGGAGAAGATTCCAGATGCGGTGGACGAGAAAGCTGTGTACGAATCGTATTATGAATTCGAAAACCGGGTAGAACACCTTCGTCCTCATCAAACCCTCGCGATCACACGCGGCGAAAAAGAAGGCGTCCTGCGCGTGCATATCGATGTGCTCGAACGCGACTGGCTCGATGCGGTTCAAGCTGAGTTCGAACAGGACATTCTTTCGCCGTTCGCCGATCAACTCGAACAAGGCATGCGCGATTCGGCGGAACGTCTTTTACTGCCTGCCATCGAACGCGATGTGCGCCGCGAAAAAAGTGAACTCGCCGATAATCATGCCATTCAAGTATTTGCTAATAACTTGCGCGCACTTCTCAGTCAGCCGCCGCTTGCGCAACACGTCATCATGGGACTCGACCCGGGTTTCCGCACCGGCTGTAAGGTCGCAGTTGTAGACGCCACCGGAAAACTTCTCGATACCAGTACGATCTATCCGCACGAGCCGAAGAATGATCTAAAAGGTTCGATCAATACTCTCCAAGATATGATCAACCGCCATCACGTCACGCTTATTACTATCGGCAACGGCACGGCTTCACGTGAAACGGAAAAGCTCGCGGCTGAGATCACGCGCAACGCACCCCAAACCAAATATCTGATCGTGAATGAAGCGGGCGCATCCGTGTATTCGGCGTCCGCGTTGGCGCGTCAGGAATTCCCTGATCTCGATGTCACCATTCGCGGCGCAGTGTCGATCGCGCGGCGTGCACAGGATCCGCTGGCTGAGTTGGTGAAGATCGATCCCAAATCCATTGGCGTGGGTTTGTATCAACACGATGTGGATCAAACCGCTTTGGCGCATGCCCTCGATGGCGTCGTTGAAAGTGTGGTCAACAAAGTGGGCGTGGATGTCAACACCGCCAGCCCGGCGCTGCTCACGCATGTTGCGGGCATTGGTCCAAAACTCGCCACCAATATCGTCGCGCATCGCGATGCGCATGGTCCCTTCAAATCGCGCGCCACACTTCGCAAAGTGACTGGGCTCGGACCTAAAGCCTTTGAACAGTCCGCAGGTTTCATGCGGATTCAAAACGGGACCGACCCTCTGGACGCCTCGGCGATCCATCCTGAATCCTATGACATTGCCAAAGCCCTGCTCGCTCGCGCCGGACTTTCGCCTGCTTCGCCTCTAAGCAAGCGGATCTCTGCACTGGAAGCTTTGACTGCCAAAACATCGCACGAAGTATTGGCGCAAGAGTTGAACTGCGGTGTGCCGACGCTCAAAGACATTCTCGAGCAACTCGTCCGCCCGGGACGTGATCCACGCACAAATACACCGCTGCCCCTTCTGCGCTCCGACGTACTTAAAGCCGAAGACTTGGTTACCGGCATGCAGCTCAAAGGGACAGTCCGCAACGTGGTGGACTTTGGCGCGTTCGTGGATATCGGAATCAAGCAGGATGGTTTGATACACCGCACGCAGATCCCAACCGGCACCGTGCTCAAAGTCGGTGACATCATCGATGTGGAAATTCTCAAGATCGAAACTGAACGCGGACGTATTGGGCTGGGTTGGGTGAAGTAAATATAGTTGTCTGCTTGCGATAATTTTCTTTGTCATATAACACACAGAGAGCCTATCTCAAGGCTCTCTGTGTGTTAGGTATTGATGATAAAGATGCGTTGATTCAAGTCAATGGCTTTGGGATGTATTTTGCCAGACTGGCAGGCAGAGTGACGCCTTGCATCCGCAGGTTTTGCACGCGATAGAGATAGGCTGCGCCGCGCATCAAGTGTTCGGCAACCTCGGGCGCATGTCGGTTTTCGGGAGCAGAGAGATAGGTGTCGCGAGTCCAGTTGTTGAATGCGCCCATCGCTGGACCGCACCAGATCTGATAGTCCATCTCGCGCCCGGCTTCCCCTCGGTTTGACCAGCGAGACGACAGTCCGAGATACCAGCGAAAGACCAACGCCATTTTACGCTTGGGGTTTTGGTTGGCACGCTCTATTTGTTCAGGGTCACGCTGACGGAAGAAGGTTTCCGTCTCCTGCCAAATCGTTTCCAATGGTTTGTGGAACATTTGCTTTTCCACCTTTTCGCGCTCGGCTGTGGGAATGGCTTCGATCGAATCATAGGTTTTGTACAACTCGTATAATTTCTGGGCGCGCATGGGGAAGAACGTACCCTTTTTGAGCACCTGCACTTTGACACCCATCTCAAACATATCTGCGGCGGGAGCCATCATAACGTCGGTTTGATCTGCCTGTGCCAGGATGTGCCGGCTGTGAGGGCTGGCGCCTGATTCCGCGCAAGCCTGATTGACCGAACCCGTCACTACATAATCCGCACCCAGCATGAATGCCGCCAGTGTCGCCGCAGGTGTACCGATGCCGCCAGCCGCGCCAACAAGGATCGTATCTTCGAAGCCATGTTTCGACTGGATTTCATCACGCAGTTCCAACATGGCTGGCAGCATACACATCAGCGGACGGTTATCGGTATGACCACCGGAGTCCGATTCGGCGGTGAGGGCGTCGCACATGGGCACGTGCTGCGCCATCTGTGCCTGTTGTTCTGTGATCAACCCCTGCGCCACCAGCGGATCCAACAAGCTGGCTGGAGCCGGTTCGAGGAACTGCCGGGCAAGTTCCTGTCGTGACACCTTTGCAAAGATCTTATTGTCAATTTGGATCTGTCCTTGTTGGTCAAGTTGCAATCCGGCGGCGCGGTAATAAACCACATGCGGCGTGAGCGCTAGAAAGGCAGAAGCCTCTACAGTTTTAATGCCCCGTTGCAGGTACAGTTTCACTGCGTTGAGCTCGAGCGCTTCTTCGTTCGGGCTATGAATAAGATTGAAGGCGTATGGTCCATTCGGGAGCGCAGATTGGATGCGTTGCAGAGAGGGTTCGATGAGGTCACGGGTCAAGCCAGCCGCGCCGAACGAAGCCATTAATTGCGCCTGTCCCATTGCGATGACCAGATCGGCGGAGGAGATGCCATTTGCCATGGCGCCAGCAGCATAGGCATAGCGAGTGCCGAACAAAGTGTGGAAACGCGCGCTTCCCAACTGTGTAGGAGAGAAAGGACTGACAGCAGCCAAAAGCGCCAGACTGTCACCACGCTCAAGGGCTGGTTGATGCGTGATCCCTAATCGATCGCCGTCGCTGACCACGTAACAGGGCTGACCCATGGCTTGCAAATGAGATCGCCATCCGGCTTCATCAAAAGCGACCGAGCTGAGAGGTCCGCGCCAGACCGGCTGTTTTTCAGTTACTGATACAGTTGGAGAAAGGGTGTTTAACATGGTTGACCTGTGTAAGATCCTCAAGAAATTTAAATGGTTTCAGTTACGGTGATAGCCAGCGAATTGACTTCATAGATCCGCAGATCTTCTTTCCACAAACTGGCTTCTCCGTGCAGCGTGATACAGCCTGGAGCAGTCTCGATCTTTTTGATGTGGATATCAAGGGACAGGTCTTTGCTGTCAGGCACGATCTGTCCGCGATATTTCCAGATTGTGTTGTGTCCGACTGCATGGGCGAAGCGCGGTGAGTGGAATTCCTTGCCGATGCCCATGTGCAGTGCGTACGCCTGCATGGCTTGCAGCATGGCTTCCACGCCGAGCGATCCGGGCATGACCGGGTCCTGATGGAAGTGCGCCTTAAAGAACCAGTCTTGCGGATTTACGATCTTGTAACCATAGACATAACCCTGCGCAAAGCGTCCACCATTTGGAATGATCTGTATTTCATCTAAAAAATGAAGTTGTCCGCCAGAAAGACGATAACCCGATCGTTGAGCGGAGGCGCGGAACAAGTCTGGGGTTCGCAGGTCAAGATGAGTGGGTGTAGAAAGTGTCCGAGCTAACGGCGCGGGACTATTGCCGCGATCCAGCCCGACTTGATTGACGAGAGATTCGGGTTGGAAGTAGCCGAAAACCGCTTCGCCCGCGAAGAATGGCTGTCCGCCAGTGGACAACTCATACGCAAACTTTTGAATGATGACACCCTGAACAGCAGTGGATGATAACAGCCGCACCTGATTGCTGATGGTTTGTCCGCGCAGGTCCACTTGCCGCAGGAGTTTCCCATTACCATCCAGGTCGCGGAAGTAGAAATATTCTTCGGGATAAGGCAGGGTGGAGCCGAGATGTGCCGACAAAAATCCGCAGGGCTGCAAACCGATCTCCATCAGGATGGAATACGGCGTTTCTTGGGTCGCATTTTGTTGGTAGAACCATGGATTTTCTGGTACATCATATTCGGAGACCAGACTCGAATCGGGCGTGACCTGTCCACGGGTGCCGTTTATACTGACGATGCGGCTGATGAGTTGGAGATCGCCGTTGGGGGTGCGAGGTGCGCGGCGAGTGTCGTAGATAGCGTATTCAGGTCCGAAGCAGGCTGCCAGCGAACCGAGCGCAAACTCATTGATATGCTGTTCGTTATAGAGCGCCGTCTGTTTGACCGGCAACGGTGCAGACGGATTCTTTTCTACCAACTGCAAGCCGAGATCTTTGAAGTTGACGATCACCTTGCCGTTCAGGATCACATCCACGTTGGCTTTGGTGTAGGGATGCGGCTTTAATCCGATCTCAGTGATCTCCATGCGATAGATCAATTTGCCAGTGGTTGGCGTGACTTGTCCGCGGCAGCGTACTACCTGCGGCAAGCCGGGAATAGGTTGGAAGTAGGCATCTTCAGTTAAGGTATGTAGACCGATATGCAGCATAAAGAACTGCATGAACTGACCGCAGCCTTCCGCCATCAGTGAACCAGCCATCACTTCGTCGTTTTTGAAATGGCAGGGGAAATACCAGTTATCGGGAGCCAGATCGTGTTCAGCAATGATCTGCCCCAGTCCCCACGGACCGCCCGTCAGATCGATCTCCACAACACGGTCGATCATGCGCATTTGACCCTTCGGCAAGCGCAGTGACTTGTTACGTCCCGGACGGGCATATTGGGGACCAAAGCAAGCAGTCAAATCGCCATCGGAGAGCGCTTCCAATTGAGGAATATCAAAGCGGGTGCGGGCGCTCGTCAACAGAGGCGCAAAATATTGTTTCGAGATCGTATTCCGAGCAGCGATCTCGGCGTCAGTCAGGATAATGCCTTTGCCACGAGCCAGATTCTCGTCAGAGAAGAAGCCCGCGCATCCGCCGTGCATTTTCAACACCATGTGGTCGCCTACATAGCAATCATAGCTAAAGAAAAATAGCAGGTTATCGCCGCTGCGGGCGTACGAGTTAATACTAATGTCGTAACGCAGGGTCTCGCCTTCTTTGGGCAGGTCATCAAGAAAAGTGATGGTGCAATCAAGCAGGCGATAGACCAGCACGCCCTTGTTTTCAAAATCAATACCCAGATAACTGATCAACATCAGATCGCATTGACCCGACTCCACCGCCACCGCCCATGGGATCTGCCCATCGACCGAGTACCAGGCATTATATGGGATATCGTATTCGGTCGTCATTTGCGAGGGCTTGTATTCGCCCAACTTGGCGTTCAACTTGGTGATTCGGCTCACCAGCAAATAGGGCGGCATGGGCAGCCGCACCCGGCGCGAGTAGGTATCGATTAGCGCATATTCCGGTCCAAAGACTGCGGCAATATCGCCCTCAGAATATTTCAACAGATCGTCTTCATCCCAAATGACATCCGATGATCTAACTTTCTGGATGAGAGCAGGCGAGGGCGTTTCATGGACTATGCTGCGCGGCGGGTCTTTCGCCAACGGGGGCGGGGTCGTTGTTTCGGGATCTGGTCCACGCTGAAAGTTTTCGAGTAACTTTAGCAGTTCCGGACTGAGCGTGCGTTGGCTGGCAGATAAAAAGACCGAGGCAGGATCTTTTTGCGTAGTTGTGCTCAATAAGACAGGCTGTGTTGGGTTCATAGGCATATCCAGAAGAGTTGGGGTGGTAGAGCTATTCTTATTTGAGGAGAAAGCAGAAGAGGCTGAAGGTCGATCGAAGCTTTTCATCCGCGTTTGCCAATCACGGCGTAACGGTTCAAATTCAGCGGCAATATCAGGCGGGATGATCGAAGATGATGCACGCCTGGGCAGGTTGAAAAAATAAGCACGGTTCTCTGCCGAAAGAAGTGAATCGGCTTGACGCTTGCCGCCTAATTCTATCTTTTTAACTACTCCCGCTTTGACTTTCGTAAGTGGAATATCATCGAAGAGCGGAGCCAAATTCACCGGAGTATGATGGGCAGCCAATTGTGCAAGCAAACGCAGTAGTGCGGCTTGATCGCTTTTCCCTTTTTGGTTGATGTTGACAGCCAGGTGCGGATCATCCCCGAGAATGGATTCGATCCAACGGGTGCAGGTGCGATGCGGTCCCATCTCGATAAAGATGCGGGCACCGCCGTTGTAAGCAGATCGAACAAGGCGCGGAAAATCGACTTGTGAACAACACACCGTGGATATATTGCGCGCGATCGAATCGGAGGTTAATTCAGTGGGCGCATAATTGGCGGCGGAATAACAGGTTACATCCAACCCGTCCACTTTTTGCACGGGCCAGTGATGCAGGGCATCGAAGCGTTCGTACTCTGAAGCCATCGGCGGGCAATGGATGACATTCTCAAAAGGCGTGCGCAATGCGTGGCATTTGAGTCGCGCGATCACCCGTTTGCAAGCCTCGGGGTCCCCGGCTAATACCACTTCATCGGGTGTGTTGATGATGGTGATAAACGCGTGCGGTTCATCTTTCAGACATTCATTCACTTTTTCGACCGGCGCCATCAATACATAACTAACCCATAGAGCGTTATCGGCAACGGCATCATCTATTTTCCAGAATTCGCGCACAGCCAGCTTAGGACCAGCCACACGTGTTTTGAACAGATCTGAAGTGCGTAGGGCTTGCGTGGCTTCATCGCCGTGTGTCCAAATACCGAGCGCCCACATCATGGCGGCTTCGCCCAGACTGTATCCCAGTGCGGCAGTGGGTTCCACGTTGAACCATCTACGCATAATGAGCGTATACAACGTGGCAAAGCTAATGCCGGACGAGACCATGGTGTCATCTGAAAGTGCGAGGTCGAGGGCTTTGCGTTCCACGTCCGAAATGCTTTTACTTTGACGCGGATACACAGCATCCGCGCATAATGAATCGGCCGGGTTACGGGTGATCTGCGCGAGCTGCGCATACAAACCAGGGAACAGATGAAACAGATCCTGCCCCAGGTTGGTGTACGTATTGAACGCGCCGGGATAAACGAACGCAACGGGACCGCGCAGTGGAGCGGGTGTAAAACAACTACCGTTGGGTGTCTGCCACTTTTGGCGTTTTTGTAACGCGGCTGGTACACCCTCGTGCGCCAGTGTGATTTCGCGCTGTAATTCATCCATGTTCCGCGCGATCAACATAACGCGATGAGTCGCAGTAGGATCAGCTTGATATGACAGCCAGGCTTTTTGCGCCGCCTGCGATACTGAAGCTGACAGCGATAATTCCTGCAATTGGATCCGCAGTGCGTCCATATCGAACACAGCGATGGGGATCAGGCGCAGGTCTTCTGAAGCCTGATAGAGCGGCAGTGGCAGTTCTCGGTTAGAGCGTAAAATGAAATGGGCGCAGGTTTGGTCGTGACTGAGCACGCTGACAGCCGCGACACGCTGCGCATCCAGCCAGGGTTGGGATTGCTCCACTACTGAAAACGGCAGTGCCTCTTTGGGTGCATCCCATCCAGGTGTGCCTGGTAGATAACGTTCCGATAAGCACAAGGTGGCGCGGATCAGACTCGCCAGCCCGGAAGCCGCGAACGTATGCCCGATGTTGGCTTTGACGCTGCCCATAACACTGTTTGTGTTTGCGTACGCATCTGACAACCCACGCATCTCGATATCATCCTGATAGGCGAATCCGCTCGCATTGACTTCGATGTACCCGATCTCATGCGGCTGTACGGCGGCGGTCTGCATGGCTGAACGGGCGGCATCTGCCACTCCGGCGGCGGTGGCGGGCGCGCAAGCTACTGCTTCAAGGGTGGCGTAAACTTTTTCTGTAGTCTGATCAACGCGATGCAGAACGATCGCGCCCGCTCCTTCACCGACCAGCCAACCGGTGCTTTGCTGACTAAAGCTTAAAGTGGGTTGTGTGGCATGGTCATGCAGAGGCGCCATTTGCTGGCGGAATAAGACATGCTCGATCCCGCCAGCCATATCGACAGCGCCCACGAGCACAGCCTCCACTTCGCCAGCGGAGAGCATCATCTGCGCTACTTCCAGGGCTCTGGCAGTACTGTTCTCAGCCGCTGAAATGGTAAAAGCAGGACCGGAAAAATCCCACAGCGCCGAAATACGGCTTGCCATGATGTTGCCGATAAAACTTGTATAGTGATTGACCAGCGCAAGCTGATGCACACTGTTTTTAGAACGATCCAGCAGCGCCGCAGTTTGCTCGGGGGTCAGGGTGACACCGGCATGCTCGAGGGCGGCGGGTATCTGCCAGGTCAGATCCACGCGCCCACGCATCTCGTGCAAAGCCAATTCCGTATCCATGGCGAGCAGGACGGCGACATTGCCGCCTGGCTTGAGGCGGGCATCTGTCAGCGCCTCATCAGCTACTTTGAGCATTAGCAGTTGTTGGGGGATGGGTTGATCGGCGTCGTTGGGTGGGATCTTGAAATGCAGAAAATCCATTTCGAAGTCGGCGATATACGCCCCTGACGGTATAGAGTCCAATCCATACTGATGCAGCAGCGCAGTTTGACTTTCCAGCCCGAGCCAGCGCCGCGGCGGCAACGAGGTGAACAATTGTTTCCCAGCGTACAATGCCTGGCGCAGATCAGACAGCCCGGCGCATGAACCGAAGTGCGCCGCCATGCCGGTAATTGCCAGCGGTTGAAGCTTGGTCGTGCTTTTCCCCGGCAGATCTTGGGATGGTTTATTTTCCATGATCAGGTGGGCGTTCGTACCGCCAAAACCAAAAGCGCTGACGGCGGCGAGTTTTAGATCTTTATCATTAGGCCACTGCATGGCTCGACTGACGATCTGACGCTGACCGATCAGGTTGTGTTGCGAAGTTTGGGGTTCCTGCACTTTAATGGTGGCGGGGATGTGGTTGTTGGCCATCCCCAAAATGACTTTGAGCATCCCAGCCATACCGGCGGCGGTGAGCAAATGTCCAATGTTCGATTTCGCCGAACCGATCAGTGGCGATGTGTGGTGCGTTCCGAAGAATGCCTCCATTGAGTTCATTTCGGTAGTGTCGCCCAGTGGGGTGCCGGTGGCGTGACATTCAATATAGTCAACCTGCTCTGGAGCGATATTCGCTTCAGCGTAGGCGCGCTCGAAAGCGGTGATCTGTCCCTTGGGATTGGGCGTGAGCAGGTGCTTGCCTTTGCCATCGTTCGATAGCCCAATACCCCGCAGTACGGCGTAGATGTGGTCGCTATCACGTTGCGCATCAGAGAGACGTTTGAGGACGAACATCCCTGCGCCCTCGCTGGAGATCAATCCTTGTGAGGTTTTATCCAGCGGACGGCTTTGTTCGTTGGATGGATAAGCCTGAAGAATAGAAAACCCGATCTTGACGAGGAGTGGGTCGGCACAACTGACGGCTCCTGCCAGCATTAGATCTGTTTTGCCCGCATGCAAATACTCACATGCCAGTTTGATGGCGTAGAGCGAGGAGGCACAGGCAGCATCCAGCGCGAAGTGAGTATTGGAAAGTCCCAGGGCTTGGGAAACGATGGCTGCCGGATACCCGGAGATCAAGGCGTTGGCGAGGCTATTGGATGCAGGCGGGGTCAGACGCGGAATTTGGAACTGCGCATCGCCTACCAGTTCCTGGATCGCTTTGCTTAGCGCGGTTTGATAGATCGGTGCGAATAAATGGTGGGATGTCTTGGTTGGGAAGGAAAGATTTCCGAGCACAACACCGGTACGGGCGCGGACAGGGCTGTTGATATAACCGCTGTCTCGTAATGCCTCGCGCGCCACATATAATGGCCACTGGAACAGGCTATCGAGTGAGCTGAGAAATTCAGGTGATAGTTGATAGCCGCTGGCGTCGAAATTGAAATCACGAACGTACCCGCCTTTGATCGCATAGAATTTATCACCCTGGCCTTTGGCAGGATGATAAAAAGTTTCCGAAGGCACTCCCATATCTGCGATGGTGGCAGAGCTGGTGGAGTCGGTTTCAGCCAGCAAGTTGCGCCAAAATTCATCCGGAGTGTGCGCTCCGGGGAATAGACAACTGAGACCTATGATGGCAATGGGTTCCATGGATCAGGCTATGGCTGCTGGTGTGAACAAACGGTTCAGTTCTGCGCTAATGGTCACTTCCGCGCCATCGACTCGGGTGTAGATCTCTCCATCCGCAGTATGCGCGATGATATCTGCCACGAGGCTGGATTCTGAATGAGAACGGACCTCGAGCGAAACATAGAAGATCGCGCCAGGCGTGGGAGCGCGATAATGTTCCCCGCTTTGCGCGCGCAACGGCAAACTGCCTGCGCCATAAAAGAGCCGCGCCCAGATCACCATGCTTTGAAATTGAACATCCGCCAAAAAGGGGTTGAAACTTTGAATGGCAAATTGCCCTTGCGCGGCTTCGCTAACGATCGGCATTTCACATTCCAACGTCAGGCGTTGCGCATTGTAATTGAGGATCCGGCGTACTCCCTGAAAACTGGGTCCATGGAATAGCGTGCCGTTGGTGTAGAGCGGCATACCCGGCTGAGCATCTATTGGGTTTAAATCAGCGTCGACATAGCGCGGAGCTACAGGTATTTGGTTTAGCAAATATAAGCGCGAACTGTAATGATAACGAGGCTTGCCTTGCGGCGTCTGACTGGCGATGAGCACATCCACTATGATCTGCCCCCTCACACTTTTATCCACTTCTTTCACTTCCATTTTATATGCGGGTGCGAGTGTATCGTCAAACACGATCCCTTTCAGAACACGATAATTTTCATTGCGAAAAAATGTATAGCCGGGGTACAGTTGTTCGGCAGTGTTTCCCATCCACTCCAGCGCACAGACGGTTGGTAGGACAGCCTGACCGCCGATCATGTGATCTTTGAGAAAGGGATTTGCTGCAAGGGAAAGCGTACGCTGAATACTTTGGGTCACCAGCGGCGCCTGCGGATCGAAGCCGTTCGCAGGCATTGTCATTGCGCCCCCGATCACCACTTGCACTGCCGGATCGTGGCTGCGTTCCAATTCATCCACCAGCATTTGCGTGCCCGAGTCGATCGGGATGATCTCGATTTTGCGCTCTGTGAACAGCGCGCGGACTTGGGGTGTTACCATTCCGCCATCCCAGGGTCCCCAGTTGAGTGAGATCACGTGGCACTGTGGATATTTGTGTTGTATCAGGAATGCGGTCTTGTTGAGGATCTCGTTGCCGAGGGCATAATCTGATTGCCCGGGGTTGCCATAAAAACCAGCAGCTGAAGAAAACAAAACCAATGTATCCAATTGACTGGGCGGGACACAAGTCAACAGGTTTTCAAGCCCATCCACTTTGGCTGAGTAGACGGTTTCAAAGTCCTGTTCGGTTTTTTGTTCGATAAGTTTGTCAGCCAGATTCCCAGCTCCGTGCAAGATGGCAGTGACCGGTCCGGTTTGCTGCGTGACTATATCCAATTGCTTTGCCAATGCCGCCTGATTGATGATATCGGCGTTGCAATAGAATGCCTGCCCGCCCGCTGCGGTGATCGCATTGAGGGTGTTCGTAATGGTGCGGTACGACCGGAGGGCATCAACCTCTTTTTTGATCTTTGCCGGAGTGGCTTTCTCGCCGCGCGTGCTGATCTCAGCCATGGTGCGGCGTTTCAGTTCCGCATCATCACTGATGCCGGTTGCCCATTCTGGTTCGGCTGCCAGTAATGCCGAACGTCCCACCAAAATAAATTTGCTGTGGTACTGACGCGCCAATCGGATGACACATTCAGCAGTTACACCTTTGGCGCCGCCGCTGACCAGCCAAACCCCCGCCGGAGTTAACGAGATGGGGCGCTTACTCATTATCGGCTACAAGAGTGAAGCGTCCGCGCAAGCCGTATGCCACTTCAGACAGCAGGCGGTTGGGATCTTGGAGTTCGGCAAGGATGTGCTTCACAGCGCTGTCTGGATCCAGATGCGGTACCAGATCCAGAGCGCGGCAATAGACATCATGCCATTCACGGCTGAGGGTTTTGGTCAAGCCGAACAATCCGCCGCCGATCGCGCCGAACGAACCAGTGCCCAGCCCGAATTCACCGTCCAGCCGTGCGACAGTCATGAAATAACCGCGTCCAGCTTTGGCTGCGGCAGTGAGCGAATCGCCCAGATGTTTTGCCATTAGGAAAACATGCTTAACGATGGCTTTTTCGCTTTCGACAAAGGGCAA
>JAYUGV010000024.1:0-6085 GCA_043767565.1 Anaerolineales bacterium | reverse complement strand
ACGGAAACCATACTTTGTTATACTATCCATATACCTGCATTTTGATGTGCAGGGGATTATCAAAGTGATAATCATTTCAAAACACCGCCACATATAGCCAAGTGCCCCGCAATTGAGTTGTTTGTCCCATATGTGCTGGCATTTTTAAGAGCGCATAGAGCATCTAACTCATAAGCCCTTGGTCGGGAGTCCAAATCTCCCCCTCGGCACTAAAAAAAACCGCCAACCGGCGGTTTTTTATTTTGTTATCCAATGGCAGGTTTGAAATTCGTTTGCTGCCGCCGCATTTCGATCCGCGAGAAGTTCACAAAATATCCCAACGCCTGAAAAGCGGAGAGGTGCTGGTCGTTTTCATGAATGTTCTCTGCATACGTATCGTGGTGCGGATATTGCGTATGCAGATGGGATAAAAGTTGTATCCCAATTTCCTCCGGGTCACCCTGCTCGGTGTGCATGATTAAATGGCTGAGGGTGGACCGCAGTGTGAATTTCGTATTGCGGTAGACCAGCCAGCCTGAGCTGCCATTCGCCAGCCTAATGTGCAGCCCCTCGGTATTGGGCGAATTCTGCATCGACCTCACCGCGTTGATCCAGGTGAGATGTTGAGGATAGGATGCGAGCTTTTTCATGGCACCGTCGAAATTTAACCAGGTGATTTCTTCCTGCAGCGGAGCCGTGATGGGACGCGGGGCATGCCGCATGATCAGATAGCTGACGGTCTCGATAAAGCCTTTGCTGAGAAAAAGCCTGTAGGCAGGTTCGTTGTTCTTGATCACTTCCAGATGGATCTCTTTTGCGCCAAACGTATCGGCGTTCTTCAACATGCCATCCATTAATGCGGAACCAGCGCCCGTTCGGCGGGAGATGGGTAACACGCCCAGACGCGTGATCCAGGCAATTTCACTACGGACTCCCAGCATGCTCAAGCCAAGCACTTCGCCATCCGCCGCGCGCGCAACGCATGATTGATGAAGGTCAACATCAAAGTCATGCACATATTCGCTTAACCGGTCTGCGCTCATGGGCATGGGGACGAGATAATCCACGCGGGTCTGGTTGTAGAGCTCGGTCAGTTCCTGGAGAGTGAAGCGGTCAGCCGGTATGATCTCCATTGTCATGTCGGTTGTTTGCCCAAAACCAGATCAATGATATCGACCAGTTGTTTGAGCGAGAACGGTTTACATAAATATCCATTCAAATTGTAGGCGTTGACCGTCTGCCGCGCCACCTCCTCGGTCCAGGCGGTGAGGACGATGATGGGGGTGGCTGCCAATGCCGGATTGCCTCTCAGCCAGACGGATAAGGTCTGACCGTCAGCGTCGGGTAAACCCAGATCGAGCAGGATCAGATCCGGCTGGGAGGCGAACGCGAGTTCCAGTCCCGCTTCAGCGTTCTTGGCGAAGAGGAATTCATGTCCGCGTGACTTGACAACTTTTTCAACGAATGTGATGTTGTCTTGAATGTCTTCGATATACAGAATTTTTGCCACAATGATCTCCTTTAAAAAACAGGCATCAATCAGGGTATTCTATCATTTGCAGGACTTTCGCTCGAAGGCGGTCTGTGACCGCCGTATCTACCACAGAAGTGACGGTCACAGACCGTCTTGGAGCAATGTAAGAATGTCCTGATTTGAAAAAGCGTTCACAGGTCACAGAGGTTAAAAAGAAACTCACCCGCGAAATTTCTTTTCGGGGTGAGCGATATTTGCAAAACGATAAACGACTCTTATGGCGCTGGAACAAATGCTTCCACGCGCGCCCACAACTCACGGATATTGATCGGCTTGGACATATACACATCGCAACCGGCATTCAATGCCTTTTCCGCATCGCCCTTCAAGGCGTTGGCGGTTACGGCGATAATGGGGATGGTCTTCAGTTCGCGCTTATTGCTGGCGCGCAAACGACGCGCCACCTCATAGCCATCGATATCCGGCAGGTTGATATCGAGCAGGATCAAACTGAGCTCTTCGGCTTCTGCCATGTCCACGCCTTTAAGACCGGTTGGGGAGTGCAACAATACATATCCGCGCGCTTCCAACGCGCGCCGGACAAGCGTGGTGTTATCGGGGTTATCTTCAATGTATAAAATATTCAGATTCATGCTTATTTCCTTACGCTTCTTTGTGAGTTAACTTTCCAACATTTTCCAACAAGGTTTGGATGTTAATGGGCTTGGACATGTACGCATCGCAGCCAGCGTTCAAAGCTTTTTCAGCATCACCTTTCATGGCGTTGGCGGTCAGGGCAACGATCGGGATATGGGTCAGGTCTTTTTTTGTGCTGGCGCGCAACCGGCGAACCACTTCATAGCCGTCAATATCCGGCAGGTTGACATCCAGCAAGATCACATCGATATCCTGAGTTTCAGCGAAAAGTATACCTTGAAAACCGGTCTTGGCTTCGACCAGCGTATAACTTTCTGATTGCAGAATGCGCCGGACGAGGGTCATGTTATCCGGGTGGTCTTCAATATAGAGGACGGTGGGACTCATTTCGCCTGCCCTCCCTGGGCTTCGTTGGCTTCTTCGATCACGTTGATCACCTGGTCTACGAATTTTTTGGTGGGCAATGAGCCTTTTTGATATAACGCTTGAATATGACCGTTCAAGCGTTTTCGTTCCTCAATTGTAATATCCTTGGCGCTGACAACAACGATCGGAATATCTTTGGTGCGCGGGTCAAGTTTTAATTCTTCCACAAGTCCAAAGCCATCGATGCCGGGCATGGTGAGGTCTGAGACGATCAGGTCGGGCAGCTTCTGCCGCGCCATCGCTAAACCTTCCCAGCCATCCTTGGCATGATACACACGATAGTTCTTGCGTCCTTCCAGTAGACGGCGGATCAGCAGGGCATCATCGGCATTGTCATCCACCAATAATACCGTAGTGGCTTTTTCATCCAGGTTTTCGAGCGCGGCTTGCAAACCTTCACGCGGCGCGGCGGATTGATCCTTGCTCAAATGCACATCCACCGCCCATTGATCGCCGAGCACATGTTTTTCGACGGGGAAGGTGTGACCGGTGCAATTCACGACGACATTTTCATCCGATTTGATCGTGCCATTGCGGATCAACTTCTCGAGTCCGGCGAAGGCGACGGCTGTTGCTGGTTCGACAGCCATACCTTCACTTTTAGCGAGGGAACGCATGGCTGAGAACGCTTCCGCATCCGTCACGGATTCCATCACGCCGCCGAATTGTTGGGTTAGTTTATAAAGGTACGTATATGCCTTGCCTGGATCGCCGGTAGACAAAATGATAATGCTTGTTTCAGGGATGACGGGTTCGGCTGTATCCTTACCTGCCTTAAAGGCGGTGACCATCGGCGAGCAGCCTTCAGCTTGAATGATCGCCAGTTTCGGAATGTGGTTGATCAAACCCATGTTGAGCAATTCCTTGAAACCCTGGTAAACGCCCAACGGTCCCAAGCCGCCGCTGACTGCCTGGATGTACCAATCAGGAGCATGCCAGCCAAGCTGTTCAACGATCTCATACGCGATGGTCTTCATCGCTTCGCGCGCCGGTATGGAGGTGGCGCCGCGGTCAAGCAGCAGGTTGCGGCGCTTTGCAAATTGTGCGGCGATCTGCTTGGTCTGGTCGTAGTTGCCGCTGACGCGGATCACTTCGGCGCCGAACAGCGCGGCTTCACGTAATTTTTCCTGCGGCACGAGGCTGGTCATAAAGACCCAAAGTTTAATTCCAGCGCGGGCGCAAGCGGCGGCGTATGCCACAGCCGCATTACCCGTTGATGCGATGACCGCTTCCTTGATCCCGTTCTCAACCATCGCCGCGACTGCCCCAGCGGCTTGACGGTCTTTGAAAGAGGAGGTCGAACCGTAGCGTTCGTCTTTGAAGTAAACCGCAGCATGCCCGAGGGCGGGAGCGAAGCGATGTGATAGCCACAGCGGAGTTCCACCAGCGGGATAAAGGTCCAAGGCGGAGGGATCGTTCAGCGGCAGAATATCCTGATAGCGCCACATGTTGGTTGGACGATTCGGAAGTCCGCGCAGAAGCTCACGTTTGAAGGCGTCGTAATCGTAACGCGCTTCAAGCCATTGTGATTCGCACTTGGCGCAGATCGCCGGTACAAAAGGTTCGTAGGGCTGATGATTACCACAGAGATTACATTCAAGATATTTGGGCGTTGCCATTTACTTTTCCTGTTTTTCGATCACATCTGTGATGCGCGCTTCGAGGGGGATTTCCATAATGAAGGTTGAGCCTTCGCCTTCGACGCCGGTACTTTCAGCCCACAGGCGCCCGCCGTGCATTTCAACGAGGCGGCGGCTGATGGGCAGACCCAAACCTGTGCCGCCCACTTTGCGGGTGGTGGAGGTATCCACCTGTGTGAATTCCTGGAAGACCGCTTCGAGAAGATCAGGCGGGATGCCGAGACCGGTATCTTTGACCTTGACCAAGACCCGTGCGCCATCCAGCATGGAGGCGCGCATGGATATCTTGCCGTTCGTTGTGAACTTGATCGCGTTAGTGAGCAGGTTGATCAGCACCTGGCGCAGGCGGGTGTTATCGGCATAGACCTCGATCTCCGCATCCGAGTCCGGCTCGATAAAGAGGGCGGTGTTCTTCTCGCTTGCCAGCGGGGAGGTGATGCTGGTGACTTCATCAAATAAACTATGGATCTTGAAGGTTTCAGGATGCAGGTTCATCTTTCCGGATTCGATCTTCGCCATATCGAGCACATCGTTGATGAGGTGCAGGAGGTGCTGTCCGTTCTTTTGAATGAGGCGTAGATCGTTATCCATATAATCGGTCAGTTTGCCGTCCAAGCCTTCGAGCATCACATCGGTAAAGCCGAGGATGGAGTTCAACGGTGTGCGCAGTTCATGCGACATGTTGGCGAGAAACGCCGATTTGAGGCGGTCAAGTTCTTTCAGTTCGCGGGCGCGCTGTTGAAGTTCTTCAGTGAGGCGCAGGGTCTCGAGATGGATGCTGGTCTGCGCGGCGATGGCGGCTGCCAAATCCCTTGATGACTGGGAAACATTGGTCAAGCCCGAGACAGCGAGCTGCCCAATGGGTTCACCGGAAACGATCAGAGGTTGTTCAAAGTCATACGCGGTTGCGAGCGTTTCAACGCCAAGCGGGGAGACCTTGAGCGAATCATAGACAAAGCCGAGGGCGGCGCCTTCCTGCTGGGTGTAGGTTTCCCAGTTTTGGCGGGTGAGGCGCCGTGTCGCTTCTTCGGCTTCGGCGCGGGCGCGGGAGGCATCTGCCAGCAGACGGATATTCTCGACCTGCTGCCCGACTTGTTTGACGACCGCACTGATGAGCGACTTGTCATCATCCTTGAGTGTGCCATTGCCTTTGATAAAGAATCTGCCAACTTGCTGATCGAGCACGTGCATGGTCTCTTCGTGATCATAGTGTTCAGGGCTGGAGTTGGTGAACGGTTCTACGGACGCCTGATCGTAGGCATAACCGATCCGTTCACTGTTGTGAATGGCATCGAGGAAGTTATCCCAGTTCTTGTGGGTTAACTGATGAGTGGCATCTTCTGCTTCGGCGCGGGCACGTTCGGCGGCAGCGAGCAGGCGCAGGTTTTCGATCTGGAGCGAAGCTTGTTGCGCGATGGTATTCGTAAGCTTTATATCGTCTTGAGAAAGGGGACGTTCAGGAGACTGGGTAACCTGGAGATCTCCGATGGTCCTGCCGCCGGAAGTTAAGGATGTCTTGTGGACATCCGCTTCATTCTGACCCGAGCTCTGGCTCCCCCGAAATGGCGTGACCTTATTCCCGGCATAAGCGAACCCAACTTCTTCCTTCTCATAGATCATTGAGGCGGAGAGTTTCTTTGTTTCCTGCTCGTTGAGCTGCGCTTCCAATTCCACAACGCGCTTGCGCAAAGTTTCCGTTTCCTCAAGCAACAAGGCAGGATCAGCGAACTGGGTTCGCCCGCCTGAAATCGTCAATGCGGGCTTGTTCTTTCCATCCGGATGATCATCTCCGTTGGCAATTTGTTGTATCTCTGAGAACAACTTCTCGACCCGTTTTCTGGAATTATCTTTTGACATCAGCAATTCTCCTGCAAACAGGTGCCTGTTACGAGGTCTTATCTTTCATGCT
>JAYUGV010000023.1:0-15484 GCA_043767565.1 Anaerolineales bacterium | reverse complement strand
GTATATATTTCCGGCGAAAAAGATGCCGCCAGCAAGGGCGAGAACTGCGATGACGATCAGAATCGTGCTTAAAGTTTTGTTCATGGATTATCTCCTAGATTTTGTGATTCACACGTTTGTGTGTTGTTTTATGGAACCAGTATAGGATTCTCCGTTGAAGAAGGTGTAAAGCGAGTATAAAGATATGGTAAAGGTTATTTCCTTGCCTTCTTGATCCTGTCAACCAACAGGAATTGGTTGAATCTTCAAAAGACGCTTTGTTTGGATAGGAAATACTGACTTTCAACTTGGGAAGCTTAATCTGAGATGTTGAAAGTCTGCGTTGAAATGGACAATGTTTAATTAATGGAGTACTTGCAGGTAACTGACGGGCAATGGAATAGACGTCGTGACATCTAATGATTCTTCGATGGACATTTTAGGCAGGCTACCGCGCATGGCGCGAGCAAGCAAGGTCTTTCTGCTTCTTGAAACGCCAGTCATCTTCACGATATGGACAAGAAGCCATAGACTTTTCGGTAGATGCTAGAGGGCATAAAACATCATTATCCGCGCACTACTTGTCACCGGTTTCAGCAATGTGTCGTACAATCAAGAGCGCAAGCCACATCTCTTTGGAACAAAAAACTTTAGCGGAATGAATTCGACCTCCTCCCAACAAGCAGATCTCAATTGGCGCGCGCTCATTGTCATCACGATCTACAACGTGTATTTCTACGCCTTCATGGAATGGCTCTTCTTTATCACTAAACCATCGTCGCTTTCTATCATAAGTTGGTTCGATAAGATCCGAGTCCTCTGCATCACTGGCGGCATGACCGCCATCGCCTTCCTGGCATGCCTCGTCCTCCTCTCGCTACCCGCCCTCCTGATCAAGAATCCCGTGTTAGGTCGGCGTTTGCTTTATCTGGCGTATCTTGTCCCGGCTTTCGTGCTCTCTTTAACCGCACTGATCCTCTTCGACAACTTTACCTACACCGTTTTCAAGTTCGGAATCATCACCACGATAAACCTTTGGCGAGGACTCTACACTGCAGGTTTCATCATCGTCCTCTGGCGGATGATCCTATCTGTTCAAGTTCACGTTAAAAAGCGACGTAAACCCGCCTCGCTCCCCGCCTTTGGCTTGTTGACTGTTTCGATCATCGCGATCCTGTCTGTTGCGTTTACGCGCGTCGATAACCTGGGTCCGAACAGCAACTCATCTAAAGTTTCCACTAACCATCCCAACATCCTGATTCTCGCGGGCGACGGACTCAATGCCCAATACCTTTCCCTGTACGGATACCCCCAAGACACAACGCCCTTCCTCAAGGAAATGGCAAAGACTTCACTTGTTGCCGAGAACGCCTTCACCAACGCCTCGGGCACAACCGCCTCCACCACTTCCGTGCTCACGGGGAAGGAACCTATCGATGTCAAAGTCTACCGGTATCCCGATGTGTTGACCGGCAACGACTCTTTTGAACATTTGCCCGGTATTCTCAAACGGGAAGGCTATCAGACTGTTGAGATCGGCACCGCATATTATATGGATGCGCGCGAACTCAACCTGCTCGATGGCTTTGATATCGTAAACAACCAATCCCAGGATCAGCCGCTATTCAATTCGATTCAATCGTTGTTGGGGAGTTCGCCTTCCGCCTACTTCACTTGGAACGTTTTCAACCGGGCTAGCGAGCGCCTGCTGCACATCTTCTTCATTCAGCAAATGCAAAACCCATTGGCGCAAGTCTACGACTCAAATGAACGGGTGTCCGATCAACAGCGCGTCGATGAGATCATTGACCTACTCGATCATGCCGACCGACCAGTCTTCGTCTTTGCCTATTTCCTGGATACGCATGGACCCAACTTCTTATCAACCAAGGAGGCATTCGCAAACAGTGGATCGGATGACGAGTGGGATCAAGGTCATTACGAGGATGCGATCCTAAGCTTCGACAAAAGTGTCCAACAGATTTACAAACACCTGGCTGAGAGCGGTGAATTGGATAATACGATCCTTGTTGTGTCCACCGATCATGGATACAAATACACGGCATTTAATCGCATTCCCATGCTGATCCACTTTCCTGGAAATGCGCACGCAGGGACCCGTACAAACAATATCCAAATGATCGATTTGCCTGTCACCCTGCTCAATTATCTTAACATCCCGCAGCCCGCGTGGATGACCGGCCTGTCCTTCCTGAACGGCGAACCTCCCGTGGGTCGGCAAATCATCAGCATCACCGCCGGGTCGCCAACGAAGATTGAGCCGCCGTTCTATCAGATCAAGAGCGTTCAAGTGCAAATCTGCCAGAGTTCATATACGCTGAATGTGCAGGATGACACATGGACTATTGGATCACCGCGCGGTTACGTTGCACCCTGTGACAAGAATCTGCTGCCGCCTGAAGACCAAGTCCGGCAGAATATCATCGAATATTTGGAGAAGCATGGCTATGATGTCAGTTCATTGAAATGACAAGCTAGAGTCACCGGTTATGATGTGCCAGCACTTTGCGTGGAAATAAATCCTCTCGAAGCATGACTGCCAGATTAATGTTTATGTGTGTTTTCATGCTGCTGATGGCGTACTCGATAGTATTGACAGAGAACGAGTTGGGCGTTTCGATAGCTACGCTTGTTTTAGTTTTCTCCATCCAAACGCAAGCAGAAAGAATACTGTTGCTGTGAGTACGATCGCCGCGCCGGAGGCGATGCTCAGATAAAAAGATAAATACAAACCGATAACACCTGCCAACGATGCGAACAAAGCCGCGAGCACCATCATATGTGACAGACGGTGTGTGAGCAAATACGCAGTCGCGGCGGGGGTGACGAGCATGGCGACCATTAACGCCACACCGACAGTTTGGAGCGAGACTGCTACAGTTACGGCGATGAGGGTAAGTAAAAGATTATTGAGCAAGCCAACGGGTAGACGTAGTGTGGTAGCAAGGATGGGGTCAAAAGATAGGGTCATGAACTCTTTGTAGAATGCGAAAACGGTCAGGAGCACGAGTCCACCAAAGATCAGGATCAGCCATAGGCTTTGAGTTGAGACACTTAACACATCCCCAAAGAGGAAGTGACTCAAATCCACGGCGTAACTACGAACTGTGGAAATCAACGCGATACCGAGGGCGAACATCCCGGCGAAGATAATTCCGATGGCAGTGTCTTCTTTGATCTCTGAATTTTTACTGATCGCGCCGATGCCCAGAGCGGCAACTATCGATGTTCCCAATGCCCACCAAAATAAGGTGTCACGCGCACCACCGCTGACCAGATATCCGAGTGCAATGCCGGGCAAAATTGTATGGGCGAGTGCGTCGCCGAAGAAAGCCATACCACGTAATACAACATATGTACCAACGACGGCGCATACAATACCAACAAGCACTGCTGCGATCATGCCGCGTTGCATGAATTCATATTGGAGAGGCTGAAGTAGTAAGTTAATGAGCGTGGTCATCTTCCCCCTCGTCACAGCAATCATCAATGTTCAAAATGTTTTGCCCGTCAACTGGTTTCAATCTTCCGCCATAGGCTTTCAATAAATTATCCGTATGCAAAACTTCAGTGGGATTTCCAAAGGCAACGATCTTATGATTGAGCAACATAATTCTATCGAAATGACTGGCGGCTTGATCGAGATCATGCGTGGCGACCATCACGGTCACTTTTTCCTGCTTGAGTCGATCTAGCAAATCCAAGATACCTTCTTGAGAAGGAGTATCGAGTCCGGTCAGCGGTTCGTCCATTAACATCAGTTCAGATTCCTGGGCGAGGGCACGGGCGATAAACATGCGTTGTTGTTGCCCGCCCGAGAGTTGGCTGATCTGACGGGACGCCAGGTTTGTTAGCTCAACAGTTTCCAGCGCGTGAGTCACTACTTCCCAATCTTTTTTATGGGGCCAATTCAACGGGCCGAGTTTCGCGGAACGTCCCATCATGACTACGTCTGACACGCTGACCGGAAAATTCCAATCCACCTGAGTACGTTGGGGGATGTAGGCAATGCAGATATGTCGACGCGGGCGCGAGCCAAAGATGTTCACTTCGCCAGAAGTCGGCGGCATGACACCCGATACAACTTTGAATAATGTGCTTTTCCCGGCGCCGTTTGGTCCAACGACTGCAGTGCGTTCACTTTCATGTAGGTGAAAAGTAATATCATCTAGTGCAATATGTCCTTTATAGCGAACACTTAGGCGCTTGACATCGAGGATAGGTTGTTCTTGTTGGTGATGATCGTGTGGGTACATATTGTTTGTATAGGCGCACAGCAGAATGATAATTCTTCAGCATCGTGAATGTTTGTTCTGTATATCTACGATTATTTCAATGCATTAACAATTTGGGTGACATCGTATTTGATCATGTCAATGTAAGTCGCAGCCGGGCCGGCGGATGGGGAAAGTGTTTCTATGTATAGGTCAGTTACCACCTTAATATTGGTCTCCGCAGCGATCTGGTCAGCTAAATGAGGGTTGTCACTGATGTTGAGGAAGGCAGCCGAAGCGCCCGTAGACTTAATCTCATCGATGAGCGCAGCGATTTGCTGGGCGGACGGTGCAGCTTCACTACTTACTCCAGGAACGATTGTTCCGATCACTTTGAATCCGTACTGTTCGGCAAAATAGCCCATACTGTCATGATTTGTCACCAACAAGCGGCGCTCTTGAGGAATTTGCGCGACTTGCTCTGTAATCCAGGCATCCAGTTCTTTCAGTTGAGAAATATACGCTTCGGCATTCGCCTTGTACATATTCGCCCCATCAGGATCGGTCTTCGCTAAGGCATCGCGGATATTTTCTACATATTTGACCACCCGCGGCGGGGACATCCACATGTGTGGGTCGGTCACTGTTTCGCTGTTTTCTTCCGTCATCTGGCGCGTCTCCAAACCATCAGAGGCCGTGATGACGAGTCGCGTCCCACGCGCGTTATCGAGTAGGGGCTGGACGAATAGATCGTAATCCAGACCATTGAGGATTATCACCGTGCTATTCGAGATCATCTGAACATCAGACGGTACGGCTTGATATTCATGTGGGTCGGAACCAGGAGGCAAAAGGGATTCGACAGTTGCACGGTCACCTGCGATATTGCGCGCGATATCCGCCAGGAAGGTTGTGGTTGTCAGAATGAGAGTCGCCGCCGCCGGGGAAGAGGTGGGTGTTCGTCCACACGAGGTGAGCGCGAGTGTGCAGATCGTCAGAATAACAATAAAGCGATTCATGTTCTTTACTCCTTCTGCGTTTATTGACAGGCCCGGCACAAGCCGAACAATTGCAACCAATGTTCACGGATCCGGTAACCAGTCTTTTTTGAAATGGAATTGATGAGCGTATCCAAATCATCGCCTTCAAAGAAGCTGACCTGACCACAATTCTGGCAGAGCAACAAATGTTCGTGTCCCTGACTCGCAGAAATGAAAGCCTGGCATCCCTGCGGTTGGTGCACGCGCTGAATGATGTGAAGTTCTTCGAGTTTTTCGAGGGTGCGATAGACAGAGACCAGTCCCAACGCACGATATTTCTTGCGGGCCATATCAAAGACTTCGACCGGAGTAAGTGCACGTGTGGATTTTTGAACCACCTCCACAACCGCACGACGTGCTTCAGTAAGACGATATCCGTTTCCCTGTAATTGCGTGAGCCAGGTGTTTGTAATCATTCATTCCTCTCTTATTGATATTGAAAATCATTTTCAATAAGTATACAAAAGAAAAAATGAAATGTCAAGATGGCGCTGCTTTCTGGTCATGGCTTTTCCAAGGTTGGTTGACAAGCGGTAAAAAATAAGATCCTTCTCGGTACAATTGCGAGTGACTAACAAGCAAAAAATACTGAGGAGGATCTGAAATGCATCATAGCGCGAGCAGGGTGAAGCAAGAGTATGGGGCGACGGGGGTGTTGTATGATTTTGGAAGTGTCTATGAGGGGTTAACCAAGATAACGGATAAGCGCAAAGCGCGTCGGAAGATCTATCGAATAGAAACGATCATGCTGATCATCGTTCTTGCAAAGTTGAGCGGAGAGGATAAACCGAGCGGGATAGCCGAATGGGGAAAACATCATGGAGAAGAACTCGTGAAATGGATGCAATTGAAGAAATTGCAGATGCCCAGCCTGAATACCTATCGGCGGATACTGGCAGAAGTGGCCTGTCAGGAAGAGGTGGAGAGAATGGTTGGGAAATACAATCAACAGGGAGTACATGGGGAAGTGTACGGACTGGATGGGAAAGCAGTGCGGGGGATGCGCAAGAAGGACGATGAGGACTGGCGAGAATATATGTTGAGCGTGTACGATGTGGAGCAGAGGAAGGTGTTGTCACAAGTTGAGGTGGGACGCAAAGAAAATGAGATCACCAAAGCCTCACAAGCGCTGGCAAGTGTAGAAATCTCACAAAAAGTAGTCACCGGAGATGCGATGCACACCCAAAAAGCACTGTCGGCACAGATTGTGAGGCAAGGCGGTGATTATATTTTTCCAGTCAAAGAAAACCAATTGAGCCTATACAAAAACATACAACAACTCTTTGCGCCAGAATATCCGAAGGCTGGATTCGGGAAGATCCAAACTGATTTCCTGACGGTCGAGAAGGTCAACAAAGGACATGGGCGACTTGAAAAACGTGTCCTGACCACCAGTGAAATGCTCAACTCGTATTCGACCTGGCCGGGTCTGGCTCAGGTCTATCGCTTGGAAAGACAATTCCAATGGTGGCGCAGTGGACGCTGTTATCGCATATCCTGCGAAGTGGAATTCGGCATCACCAGTTTGTCTCGCAAAAAAACCACACCCGACCGCTTATTATGTTTTCGTCGAGCGCATTGGGGTATTGAAACAGGATTGCACTACAGACGCGATGTGACTTTCAAAGAAGATGCCACACGCATGACGATTGGCAATACCGGCAAAGTCATGGCTTCCATTAACAATCTTGTGATCGCTTTGATCCATCAAGCAAATTTCCAAAATGCTGCTCAAGCCAGACGGTGGTTCGCGGCTCATCTCTCTGAGGCTTTTTGCCCTCCTCACCACCCCTTTTTCTTGACCTTGGAAAAACCATGACTTTTGCTTCAACAAAACTTGACGGAAACCATACTTTGTTATACCATCCAAGTACCTGCATTTTGATGTGCAGGGGATTATCAAAGTGATAATCCTTTCAAAACACCGCCACATATAGTGCATTGTCCCGCAATTGAGTTATTTATCCCATATGTGCTGGCATTTTTAAGAGCGCATAGAGCACCTAACTCATAAGCCCTTGGTCGGGAGTCCAAATCTCCCCCTCGGCACTATACAAAACCCGCTGATTGGCGGGTTTTTATTTTGTTTTTGCAGAAAAACATGCCTATTACGTTACCTTTTGCGTAGAGTTGTTTGGGCTTCTGTGAGCAGGGGACTCTTTGTCCTTAAACCATGGGTAGATATTTCATTTCTTTTGCCTAGATATGATAATCGTGATTATCGTAATTCAAATGATCTTATAGCAATATTTTTATGTTCCTAGGGCGGTGCTCGCATATCAAATATGTACCGTAAGATGAATGCGTTGATTGAACAGACGATTGAGATGATCCAAAATCCACCAAAGGCTTGCTAACATATTTACAGACAAGAATTTCGAAGCCACACCAGCCAAATCATTCCATGGCGGTGTGGCTGACTTATGCAAAGACTGCCATGAGTTTGAGCATTTGCATTCACATAGCAGTTAAAAACGAATAAAATGGTCTTATCAAACACCAAAGGAGTCTGATATGGATATCAAAGTCTCAACAGTAGATGGCAGAGTTCCGGTTACGTTCGTGCACGTGGATGGTGATATTGATTCATCCACCAGTGAAGCGTTTGAAACCAAGGTTGACGAATTGATCGCAGGCGGAGCACGTTATATCCTCCTTGATCTGACGCATGCGCCTTTTATCAGCAGTGCCGGGCTACGTGTGCTGCATGCGGTCTATAACAAACTGCGTGCACTGCACCCGGATGCGAACCTATCAGACGAGCAGGTGAAAAAAGGCATTCGCGAGGGCACTTATAAATCCCCGCATTTGAAATTGCTCAAACTCTCCAAGGAAGCACGCAAGACCTTCGAACTCAGCGGTTACGATATGTATATCGAGACCTTTGATGATCAAAAGGCCGCTGTTGCTGCCTTCTAATCCAATCACTTAGTGGATAAAGTTCTGGGCGCGTGACGCGCCCATTTTGATTCTAGATACCTTGCAATGAGCAGGGATGAATGGGATGCGCAAATGGATACAAGCGAAAACGAATCGGGCCACCTGCACTTATCCAAAGTTCCATTATTCCGGTCTCTATCTGGAAAAGAAGTTGATCAAATTCTGGAGAGACAGGGAACCTGGGACGCGCCGGTTGGCACACTCGTAATCGAGGAAGGTCAGCCGGGTGATGAGTTCTACGTCATTCTCCAGGGACAAGTGGAGATCGTGCGCGCGCTGGGCAGTCCGGAAGAAACAAATTTGGGCATGCGCCAACCGGGTGAATTTATCGGCGAGATCGGCTTGTTGAATCAAGGCAAGCCGCGCACGGCTACTGCCCGTGTGATGGAAGCGGCCCGTTTATTGCGGGTCAAATACACCGACTTCAGTGAGTTGCTAAAGATCCACCCTGAACTGGCGTATGAAATGGCAAGCGTACTTAGTGCGCGTCTCACCGAAGCCTTGAATGAGAACATCCGCAATTTGCGCGATAAGAATGAAAAGCTGCAACAAGCCTACGATGAGTTGAAAGCGGCGCAGGCGAAGATCATCGAAAAGGAAAAACTCGAGCACAGCCTGCAACTGGCACGTAAGATCCAGCATAGCATTCTGCCGATTCAAATTCCGCAAATGGCGGGCTACGATATCGGCGCCTTGATGCGACCCGCGCAAGCCGTCGGCGGTGATTTCTTCGGGGTGTATCCGCTGGATGAAAATCATATGGCATTGATCGTCGGCGATGTTTCGGATAAGGGAGTGCCAGCTGCGATCTTCATGGCGCAAAGTCACGCGCTCTTACGCGCCTCCATTCAAAGCGGCGTCAGCACCACCGTGGCGCTTGAAAGAGTCAACAACCTGCTGCTGGAAATGAACGCGCAGGGTTTATTCGTCACGATCATTTACGGCATCCTAAATATATCCAGTGGCGAATTTCGTTATACGCGCGCGGGACATGAACTACCGCTGGTGCTGGATGCGCACGGCGAGGTCTCTTCACCGCCGCGCGGCAGGGGGATGATGTTGGGGCTTTACGATGACCCGGTTTTGGAAGAGCGCAGTTTGACCATCCCTGCGGGCGGATTTATGTTGTTGTATTCCGATGGGATCGCGGACGACCGCAACGCGGAGCGTACCCGGTTTGGGGATGAAGGTTTAGTGGAGCTCGTCAAACAATTTGGGATCGCTTCACCCGCCCAGCAAACCTGCGAAGCGATTTACGCGGCATTAGTGGAGTTCCAACAATCTGCACCGCAATTCGATGATGTGACCTTGCTGGCAGTCAGAAGGCTAACTTAGAAGGAGCTTTAGGGTTAAGTACCTAACTATGAACACTCTTCACACTTACATCCCGCAAGACCGACTGCGTGCATTGGCGCGCGGCGAGACCTTGCCCGACCGAACAACAGGCTCGGCATTGTTTGCCGACATCTCTGGCTTCACGCCGTTGACCGAAGGCTTGCGCGATTCGCTGGGTCCGCGACGAGGGGCGGAGGAACTGACCCAGCATCTCGATACGGTGTATACAGCATTGATCACCGAGATCGAAAGATACGGCGGGAGCGTGATCGGCTTCGCAGGCGATGCGGTGACGTGTTGGTTTGATAATGCGGGGGATGGGGGTCGGGAGTTAGGAGATGCTTCGCAACGCGCGGTCGCGTGTGCGTTTGCGTTGCAGGAAGTGATGCAGGCATTCAAGGCGATTGCTTTGCCGAATGGAACGACGACAGCGTTGGCGTTGAAGGTGGCAGTGGCAAGCGGACCTGCCCGACGCTTCGTAGTCGGTGACCCGTCCATTCATTATATGGATGCGTTGGCGGGTGCGACGGTAGCACGGACTTCCACGGGTGAGCATTTATCAGAGCGCGGAGATGTATTACTAGATGAAGCGACGGTCAATGCGGTGGGTGACAAGTTAACCATAAAAGAATGGCGCATTGATGATGAAAGCAATGAACGCTTTGCAGCGGTAACGGGGTTAGGGGATAGGGGTCAGGGGTTGGAAAGAGCCGATGCCCAATCTCCGACTCCCGAAGTTCCGCTTGAGCAGTTAAGAGACTGGCTGCATAAAGCGCAGGTGGAGCGTGAACAATCTTTCCTGACGGAGTTCCGTCCATGTGCGGCGTTGTTTGTGAGATTCTCGGGCATTGACTATGATTCAGACGAAGCGGAAAAACAATTGGATGCGTTCGTGCGTCAGATGCAGACCATTGTGAATCGTTACGAAGGGACAGTTATTCAACTGACCATTGGTGACAAAGGCAGTTATGCCTACATCAACTTTGGCGCGTTGAGCACGCATGAAGATGATGCACGCCGCGCGGTGAAGGCGGCGTTGGATATTAAGAATTCCACTGCTTTGCAATTGCAAATGGGACTGACGCAAGGGACGATGCGCGTGGGTGCCTACGGCGGACAGACCCGCCGCACGTATGGCGCGTTGAGCGATGAAGTCAATCTGGCAGCACGGCTGATGAGCACGGCGTTGCCCGGTGAAATTTTATTAGGCGGACAGATCCAGAAGACAACGGCGAATGATTTTGTTTCGGAGCCGCGTTCACCGTTGGCGATGAAAGGCAAAGCGGAGCCGCTGCCTGTGTTCGCGGTGACGGGGGAACGCAAGCAGCGCGCGATTCGATTGCAGGAACCGAATTATGCCTTGCCGATGGTGGGACGAACCGTGGAGTTACAAACGATCGCGGAGAAGCTCGACCTGGCGGCGAATGGTCAGGCGCAGGTGATTGGCATCGTAGCAGAAGCAGGCATGGGCAAGTCCCGACTCGCGGCGGAGGCGATTCGACTCGCCCGTCGAAAAGGATTCGCTGGTTATGGCGGAGCCTGTCAGTCCGACGCGATCACGACGCCGTATCACACGTGGAAAACAGTGTGGAGCGCGTTCTTTGGCGTAGACCCTGAGTTGCCGCTGCGAAAACAGATCCGTTTGATGGAAGGTGAGATCGAAGACCGCGCGCCTGAACGCGTGGAGGCGCTGCCCTTGTTGGGCGCGATGTTGAATCTCGAGATCCCCGAAAATGATTTCACGCAGACGCTGGAACCGAAAGACCGCAAGGGCGTGCTGCATGCCCTGCTCGAAGATTGTTTGAAGGCGGCGGCGCAGGACGAGCCGCTGTTGATCATCATCGAAGACCTGCATTGGATCGATGCGCTCTCGCATGACCTGCTGGAGGAATTGGCGCGCGCGTTGACGGGCAGTCGCATTTGTTTTGTGCTGGCATATCGTCCGCCCGAGTTGGCGCGATTGGTGACGCCGCGACTCGAAGCGTTGGCGAACTTTACGAAGATCGAATTGAGCGAACTCAACCCCGCCGAATGTGAACAAGCCATCCGCGCCAAGCTGGCGCAGTTGTATCCCTCGCGCAGCGGCGCAGTGCCGCCCTTGCTGGTGGAAAAGTTGATGGCGCGTGCGCAGGGCAATCCGTTCTATCTGGAAGAACTGCTCAACTTTTTGCGCGACCGCGGACTCGATCCGCGCGACCCGAATGACTTGAACAAGATCGAACTGCCCGATAGTTTGCACACGTTGATCCTCAGCCGCGTGGACCAGTTGAGCGAGCGCGAGAAGACGACCTTGCGTGTGGCGAGCATTATCGGACGTTTGTTCCGCGCCGAATGGTTGACGGGCTACTATCCCACGCTAGGCGCGTTATCGCAGGTGCAGGATGATCTGGAACAATTGCACCAGTTGGATATCACGTCGCTCGATACGCCCGAGCCTGAACTGGCGTATCTGTTCAAACACATCGTCACGCACGAGGTGACCTATGAAAGCCTGCCCTTCGCTACGCGCGCACAGCTGCATGAGCAGTTGGCAAAGTATCTGGAAGGGATTACCGCACCCGTGGATACGATTGCGCATCATTATGGGGAGAGCAATAACCAAGCTAAGCAACGTGAGTATTATCAAAAGGCAGGCGAGGCGGCACAGGAAGCATTTGCGAACGATGCAGCGCTGGAGTATTTTGCGAAGTTGCTGCCGCTATTGACGGATCCTAGTGAGCAAATGGAATTACACATCAAACGCGGTGATGTTATGGAATTGAGTGGGCAATGGGTGGAAGCCGAAGTTGAATATCAAGCCGCTTTGACGATTGCTGAGCAAACACAAAACGCGCATGCCCGTGTACGTTGCCAACTTGCTTTCTCATTGTTAGTTGGTGATCGAGGCGACTATCGCAGTTGGCTTGACTGGGCAAAGCAAGCTATAGATGGAGCGGAGACTGTTGATGATCCAATCCTTAAGACGCGAGCTATCCTCAACTTTGCTGGTGCACAGCGTAGCTTAGGCGATTACTCAAGCGCCCAAAAATATAGCGAACAAGTGCTGGCACTCGCGCGCGAGCAAGGCGATTTAAAAATCACTTCGCGTGCTTTGAGGAACCTGGCGGGGATTGCCGTGAATTTCTCCAATTTTGAATTGGCGCGTCTCATGTATGAGGAGAGTCTAAGCCTGGCACGAGAAGTCGGCTACAAGCCCTTGATTGCGTACATTCTAAATGATTACGGCGTATTTCTTCGAGATATTCAAGGCGAACTTGCGGCTGCACAGGCATGTTTTACCGAAGAGCTCGCACTGGTGAATGAGATGGGTGACAAATTATTCGCGTTCTATGTATATTGGAACATGGGGGCTGTAGCTGAAAAACGAGGTCAGCTTTCGCAAGCACTAACTTCATTTGAACAATCGTTGACGGTGACCCGTGCCTTGGGTGCCAAACGCGAAATGGCGGACGGATTATATGGTTTGTCATCTATCTATCTCGCGCAAGGCGACTACTCCACGGCACAACGCTTGCTAGAAGAATCATCCACGCTGTATCACGAGACGGGATTCAAAGTGGGAATAGCTAGTACATCCTTTGGTCTGGGTCTTGTGGCGCTGGCTACTAACAATTTAACCAAAGCCCAATCTCATTTATCTGAAAGCCTGCCCTTATGGCAGGAAATGGAAAATCTCGATGCTATAGCCTCAGTGAACCTCTTCCAAGGCATTGTGGCTATTCTGCAGGACCAGGCGGCTGATGCTAAGCGACTTGGCACTGAAGCGCTCACGAGAGCACGAGAGTCGGGCATTTCTATAAATATTGCAGGTACGTTATGCAATGTCGGGTTCATAGCCTACCATCAACAGGATTATGCCAAGGCACAAGAACACTATCTGGAAGCACTAAAACTTTATTCACCAAGCGAATATCGTGGATTCGATTGGGCAGATGCATGGGCAGGGTTGGCACGCGCTTTCATGCGTCAACCCGCAAATACAGCACGCGGCGTGCAGCTCGCGGCGGTCACCGATAAGATTCTGAAAGATATGGGCGCGGTGCTGTGGACGATTGTCCGCGTGCAGTTTGATGATGCGCTGGCATTTGCGAAAGAAAATCTGGGCGAGGCAGGCTTCCAGTCCGCGTGGGAGGCGGGTCAGAAGTTGTCGATGGAAGAAGCAGTTGCTTACGCAACAGGGGACAGGGATTGGGGGTCAGGGGACGGAGCCGACTCCCAATCCCCGACTCCCGCCCCCCAATAGGAGGAACATGGAAATCAAAAGTTATCGAGACCTGCGTGTGTGGCAAAGCGGAATGGAGTTGGTCGTGATGGTGTATGAGATCAGCGAGAAGTTTCCGTCCAAGGAAATATACGGCTTGACGAGTCAGATTCGGCGCGCGGCGGTTTCTGTCCCATCGAATATCGCCGAAGGACATACGCGTGAGTCAACGAAGGAATATCTACATCATCTGTCCATTGCACAGGCTTCGCTCGCAGAAGTGGAAACACAAATCGAAATTGCATTTCGACTCAAATATTGTAGTCAGCAAGAATTAGATCATATTCAAACGAATTGCTCGGCACTTGGTAAACAACTTTACGCATTACGCAACGCATTGCAAAAGAAGCAACCATGACTCTCCATTCTGCCCCCCGCCCCCTGAATCCCGTCTCCCAAAAGCTGGCATCTTTCTTCAATATTGAGGCGGGCGAAGAAAAATTAATTGGTTTATTGATCCTGCTGCACTTCGTCTTCACGGTGGGCATCGTCTTTCTGCAATCGATGGCGTTCAGTGTTTTCATCGCTGAATATAGCGTGCAGGGACTGCCTTACTCGTACATGTCCATTGCGCTGATCGCATCGCTGGTTGCCTTGCTTTACATCCGCATCAGCGGGCGGGTCCCTTTTGCGACGCTGCTGTTGATCAACTTTCTATTTATCACGTTCACCAGTCTGCTCGTCTGGCTGGCGTTGAGTTCCAAACTGTTTCATCTCACGGCGTTCATCCTGCCGCTGTGGTTTCAGATCGTTATCAATCTCGGCAATCTCGCGGTCTGGACGCTGGCGGGCAGTCTGTATGACTTTCGGCAAGGCAAGCGTCTCTTCCCCTTACTGGGCGCGGGCAACTGGCTGGCAAACATCATCATTGGTCCGTTCATCCCTGCCCTGGTGAAAGCCGTGGGCGCGGTGCATCTCATGCTGTTGGCGGCGCTTAGTTTTGGTGTGGGCATTTTTATTTTGCGCGCCATCACGCGCGGTTATTTGAAACCTGTTGTTGCAGAAACTTCAACGAAACAGGCAACTCGCGCGCCCAAAACCCAAAAGGGAATTTTCAAAGACCGCTATGTGCTGTTGATCTTTGCCTACGTCCTCGTTTGGTGGATCTCGTTCTTCTTTGTGGACAATATGTTTTATGACCGCGCCTTCGCGCAATTCCCCGATGCGAATCAACTCACGGCATTTATCGGGCAACTCCTTGCGGCGATGGGCGTCGTCGCGTTGATCACTTCGACCGTGGTGTCGAGCCGCATCATCGCCCGCTTCGGTCTACGGGCAGGCTTTGGTGTGGAAGCCGTTTTGGTGACTCTCAGCGTCGGCGCGTTCGCCTTCTTCGGCACGCTCGGGAATTTTCCCTTCGTAGTTTTTGTGTTGATCGCCTTTACAAAACTGGTCAACGTTGCCTTTGGCTTCTCGCTCTCGCAATCATCCACTGTTATCGTCTATCAAGCTCTGCCCGATACCACACGCGGGCGCATCCAAGCCACGGCTGAAGGCGTCCTGCAACCGATCGCGATTGGCGTCGCAGGCTTGAGTCTGCTCTGGCTGACCTCTGGTTTGAAGTTTACGTTTCTAGGTTTGTCGTATGTCTATCTGGGCTTGGGCGCCGCGTGGCTGGTCATCGTCTTTTTACTGAGCGGCAATTATGTGCAAGCTCTCACGCAAGCCATCACGAAACGGCGTCTCGGTGATTC
>JAYUGV010000022.1:0-6098 GCA_043767565.1 Anaerolineales bacterium | reverse complement strand
GTGCAGAGGATCGTGACAATCAACCAATATACAGGACCGTTCATCTTCCCCAACGCGGCAAGCTGATAGATCGCGGCAAAGTCAACAGCTACCAAGATCGCGCCGATGCCGGTCAATACGGTTCCAGCTTGCACCAATTTGAGGCGCGTCCGCACCAGCCAGCCGCCCGCATAAAAGGTCAACGGAATGGAGGCGATGAACACCAGTTGCAGGATCGGGTTGAACTGATTCCAGAAGCGGATCACCAACACCGCCGCAGAGACTACGATCATGAACGCGCCGAGATACAACAGCGCGCGCAGCAGTGCGCCGGAGGTCGCTGCGTCTGTGATCACTTTGCGCCAGTCCACGGGCGGTTTCTTAGGCTTGGGCGGGGCGGCGGGTTTAGGAGCAACTACCGGCTTAGCCTGAGCGGAGACGACGGTGGGTTTTGAAACGATTGCGGGTATTGCAATCGGGGCGGCTTGTTTTGTCTCTGTTTTTGATACAACGGGCTCCGCCTGCGGAACAGGTTGTATTTCCGGTATGGGTTGTGGTAAGGGCTGGGCAGCGACCGTTTTCACTTCGGCAGCGGGCGCTGGTGCGGGAGCAGGTTTTGGCAAAAGTTTTTCCAGGAGCGCATCCTGTTTTTTTCCCACCAAGGCTAGCAGTTCCTTTCGCTGGCTGGCGCTGATCTCGTTGCGCCCAACGAGCCAATCTGCGAGATAATCGAGATGCTGGTACTCTTCCAACGGACCGCGTTCATACGCTTCGCCGCAATGCGAGCATTGAAGCAGGGCTGTGTTGCTGGTCGCGTGCTTGCAGTTAGGACATTCCATGGTCGCCGCCTTTTATTCCAATGTAGGTAATCCCGTTCGTTTCGCTGAAACGATCAAATGAGAAGAACGGGATAATGTTGCGTTCATTATGGTACTTTCCAAGTTCAAATACAACTGATATTTGTAACCCCATTATCGCCATTCGGAACTGCCAAAGCCAGAGAATTAACTGCCAAAAACCGCCAAGTTTTAAAAAACGCTCCCGTTGGGTCTGAGACCCAACGGGAGCGTTGATCACTTCAACACCACACCGCTTCTTGGCGGGACCATGAACCTTAACCGCCCATCTCCAACGGATATTTCGGACGCCTCCCCAAATATCACCTTTGGACTTTTCTTCGTTTCGACACGGCTCAACACAGGCGCCTCATACGTGACGTGAGCCTGCTGCGGCGATTCTGAAACATTCAACGCCACGACAAAAATCTGTCCTTTGTAGGAGCGTGAGAAGGCGTAGATGCTGTCTGCTGACCAGAGCCGCTTGAAATCGCCGCGCCGCAATGCCGGATTTTTCTTGCGCAAGGCGATCAACTCTTTCATATACTTCAATAGATCCTTATCCCATTTATGTTCATCCCACGGAAAGGACTTGCGGCAACCGGGATCTTGTTCACCGTCCAAACCGATCTCGTTGCCGTAGTAAACGCAGGGCGCACCAGGATAGGCGAACATAAAGAGTGACGCCAATTTGAGCGCATCTTTATTTCCGCTGACGCAGGAGAGAAAGCGCGGCGTATCGTGACTATCAAGCAAATTCAATTGTGCATAAGTGATATCGTGTTTATATAGTCCGAGATTATGGTCAATACGGTTGGCAAATTCATGTGCATCGATCCCAGGGTAAAGGCCGTGATAATTGGCTTGTGGGTTTAGAATCCTTTGGTCGAGATGCTGGCTGCCAAAGAATGCGAGCATGGGTTTTGTCACTTCATAATTCATGACCGCATCGAATTGATCACCTTGCAGCCAGCGTTGAGACTCGTGCCAGATCTCGGCGACGATGTATGCTTCCGGGTTGAGCTTGCGCACGCGGTTACGGAATTCCTGCCAGAAAGAGTCATCGTCAATATCAGCGGCAACATCCAGGCGCCAACCGTCGATGCCGAACTTGATCCAATGTTCAGCCACATCAAAAAGGAACTCGCGGACGGCCGGTGTATTGGTATTGAATTTAGGCAGGGCTGGGTTGTTCCACCAACTGTGATACCCGACTGCCGCGAGACTACCCTCATGTTGTAAAAGTTTTTGTTCATGTGGGCTTGGGTATGCGCCCCAGTGTTTTTTGCCGTGCAAGCGCTCAGGGTCGAAGAAGAACCAATCCTTGTAGGGCGAGTCGTTGCCGTTCTCGAGCACGTGATGGAATTGCCAGAAGCCGCGCGAGGCGTGGTTGAATACGCCGTCCAATACAATGCGGATGTTTTTCTTGTGCGCCTTCTCGAGCAGGAATGCAAAGGCTTTATTGCCGCCGAGCAGTTCATCAACATTGTAATAGTCGAAGGTATGGTAACGGTGATTCGAAGCCGAAGCAAAAATCGGGTTGAGATAAAGAGCCGTAATCCCCAGATCTTTGATGTAATCGAGTCGTTCTGCAACCCCGTATAAGTCGCCGCCTTTGAACCCATGTGAGGTGGGGGGCGAGTCCCAGGACTCGAAGGTCAATTCATCATTCGGGTTGTGGGCGCTGCGGGCGAAGCGGTCGGGAAAGATCTGATAAAAAATTGCATCCTGTACCCAGTCGGGAGTTGTGGTCATGGATCAGCCTCTGTGTTGGAATAAAGTAGGACAAGAGGTCATCTTGTCCTATGGGTTGATTCTACTTCATTTCGGTCAGGCGAGTAAAAACGACAACGGGATTTTTATATTCTTTTCAAGAAGCCTCACCAATATTCCCAAACAACATTTGCTCAAGCAAGGTCCGTTGCAAGATGATAAAGACGACCACTACCGGCACGGACATGATCAATGCCAACGAGCCGATCTGACTCCACGGTTGGGTCGCTCCCGATGCTAGGATGGAATAAATGGACATAGCCAGCGTAACGTTCTGTGATTTATCGACGAACAGCCAGCCAATTGCAAATTCTGAATACCCCATCAGGAAAGCGATCAAAGCCGAGACAGCAATGGATGGGATCGCCAGCGGCAGGCTGATGTTGAGAAAGGTTCTAAAGTTACCAGCGCCATCCAGGAACGCGGCTTCCTCCAACTCTTTGGGGATCGCCTGAAATGCTGCTCGCATATTCCAGACACAGAACGGCATGGCGAAGGTGGCGTAAATTATCGCCAGTCCATACAGTGTCGTGCGGATCTTCATGATGCTGAGAACAATATACAGCGGAGTTGTAAAAGCGATCGGCGGCAGCATGGCAGTCAAAAGCATGAGGAACAAACCAACTTTTCGCCCAGGGAAGCGGAAGCGCGCAAAGGCGTATGCCAGGCTGATTCCGAAAAAGACCGCGCCAAACGCCGCACTACATGAGACCATCAGGCTGTTCTTTAATAGATTGCTAAAGGTCACAGACTGATACGGGCGGTCTAATACCTTTTCCATAGGGGCGAAGCCAAGCTCTTTCGGAAACACGCGAAATTCAACCGGGCGGCTTTTCAAGGAACTATCAAATGCCAGGCGTGCCATGCTCCAGATCGGCAAAATTACAAACAATGCAATCAAGACAAGTGTCAGTTGCGTTAGCACCTGTTGAGTTAGATTTGGTTTACGCATAGGTAACGCCCTCATCTGCTTTTGTCCAGCGGTTAAAGATCATCACAAACCCAACCAAGACTAACATCGTTATGATGTTAAGTGCAGCGGAAAATGCGAACTGTCCATTGGCGCCATAAAATCCGCTGGGATTGAAGATGTTGTATGAAAAGGTTGCGAGGGTGGTCATGTAATAATTTCCGTGCAGGAAACCAAAGATCTGCAATAGGTAGAACTGATTGAAGGCAAAGATGCCGCGGATGATGATCGCTGGTACAACCAGGGGCATCAACAGGGGCCAGGTCACATGCCGAAACGTTTGCCAGGCATTCGCGCCGTCCATGGCGGCAGCGTCAAATACTTCTGTTGGCACTTGCTTCAAGCCTGCTGAGGTCGCCAGCATCATGAATGGAAAGCCATACCATAAGCCCGCGATCAAAAGCACCACGAGCGTCATGTTTGGAGTACGTTCCCAGCCATTGAGGAATGCAAATGGGATGCCTTTACCCAAATCTTGGACAGCCAACGCCAGCCAGCCGAACGGCGATGCGAAGATCGTGACCCACATCAACGCGCCAATGGTTTCGGGAATCGCCCATGGCAAAATGAACAATGTCTGCCAGCCGCGTCGGAAGCGGATGCCTTTATTCCAGAGCAACAACGCCGCGCCCACGCCCAGCACGGTTTGTAATCCCACTGAAAGCACCGTCCATAAAATATTGAAAACAAGAATGCCTTCTGAGGTGATCCAATTGAACATGGGCGTATAAGATCTGAAACCCAAAAACTGCACAACCTTGGATCGGAATGGGAACTTAATAGCTATGTAATTGGCGCCGTTGATAAACCCATGCCATACAGCACGCCACACGCCGCCATTCATCCCATCCTTGATCGAAATGCTGTTGAAGTCAGTCCATGAAATTGCGAGTTGGAAGATCAACGGGAATAACGTAAATATCGCAAAGATGATCAGTCCCGGCACCAGCCACGGAATCGCTTGCAACACCTCACGGCGATTGAAATGCTGCGCCTCTTTCCGACCTCGAAAATTGCTGAGGCTTTCAATAACCTTTTCCCAGCCCAAGCCGATCGTCTCCGCCGCGGCGAGTGACAATGGCACAGTGAGTACCAGAATATATTGAGGCCATTTCGTGGGCCAGAGTAATAAGAAGAATATTACAATGCCCAACCAAAGCACATAGACACGTTCTTTCTTCCATAAGCGCGCAAGACCAAATGCACCTAATATTGTGATGAGCAGGTCAGGAGCGATCACAAATACATCAGCATGCCATGCGCTGGGTGACATGCTAAGCCAGACGAACGGTTGCCAAAATGGATAATTTGCACCCTGAACTTCACTTGCGCCAGTTGCATAATTGGCATGATATAGCACAGAGTCTTTCAACCGCCCGAGCGGGTCGGGCCACAGATATGGGTCGGCGGCAAAAAACAGGATGATACCAACAATTCCCCACAGCGCTCCTTGACGTAGAAAATGGCTGACCTCATTCTTTTCTTTCGCATCCAGGAACCAATCGATGAGAATGGCAATCGCTATCAGACAATACATATACTTGGATGCAGCTGTTAATCCAAGAAACACAGCCGAAACCAGCAGCCAGCCAGTTTTGTTTTTTTGCTTCTTGCTCTGCAGATACGCCATGACCATGATCAAACTGGTCAACGCAGGCAGTGCCTCCAACATCACTTGTGAATCGTATTTGATGGTGAATGTATGGAAAGCCAGCAATGCACCTGCGATTGGGTTGATCAGCGCCACCAATGCCACGGTTACCGTTCCGAAGATGGCGCCGATATTTCGTGCGGCATGCAGCAAGCCCCTCGGTAAATATTTGTCGGGCTCTGCCGACGTAGGGCGGTCTGGGGTTAGGGGCGCTTCGGGATCTGAGAGCAGCCCGAAGCCAAATATGATCTTGGAAAGCGGGGGATGTTCCGTGCGATAGTTGGCTTCCTGAAACCCAGCCCAATCCCCGGCGCGGATGAGCTGCGTAAATTCCTGGGCGGCGCGCATGTAGTCGTCTTCATCGTAATCCACAGGTAGTAGATTAACTGCCCTTGAGCGCAGCGACCAGGCAACGGCAATCACAACAACGATCGCCAGAATTCTTAATATCAACGAACCTTGTTTGGATAGTTTCACAATGCGACTCCCTTGAACTTTAAGCCTATAGTCTTATTGAATATTCTAACGAATTATAAGACTCATTTCGATCTGCACGGCAGAGTATAATTCGCGCAAAGGATGATCCATTATGGAAGTTGACCCCAACAGTCTTGATCCTGAATTGCGTACGGCCAAATTTGCCGCCCTCGCCTCTGCCGCGTTGGGCTTGATGAGTTTGTGCCTTGCCATCGTTCCAGCATGCGGTGGCAGCGCAAGTATATTGGGGATCGTGTTGGGTTACTATAGTCTAAGAACTGAACAGAGCAAAACCGCGCTAGCCGGGGTAATCATTTCAGGCTTTGGGATCTTAATGACGATCGTATATACGCTCTTCCTGACCTTTTTCCATAAGTAGATGTTCCTGATGTCAGCATCGAATATTCAACTC
>JAYUGV010000021.1:0-6104 GCA_043767565.1 Anaerolineales bacterium | reverse complement strand
GACCAGATGGTCATAGCCAATTTGTTTTAGATAGTCAAAGATTGCTTTTTCTGGAATACGATAAGTTCGATTGCCAAGCCGAATAGCAGGAATTTTATCATCTGCAATCCATCGGTAAATGGTCTTTGTGCTGACTTTGGCCCAATCAGCAACCTCCTGAATGGTTAACAAATTGATTTGGTGAAGCTCGCTTGTTTGCAATTTTTCAGTGACCATAAATTATGCTCCCCGCCAGTTAAACGCAACTGGCGCTCAATGAGATTTCATCGAGCGCCAGTAGTTACTTAGGGGGTAACTAGTTACGCGTTGCGGTCCCGACGGGATTCGAACCCGCGATCTCGGCCTTGACAGGGCCGCATGTTAGGCCGCTACACCACGGGACCATTAACTATGCTCATGGAGCACTAACAAGCGGGCGAGAGTTTACCATGTGGATTCTGTTGTGTCAATATGCCCAATCATGATAGAGCGCGGGGTCGGTAGGAGTAAGCCCTGATGGATCGTGGACGTAAACCCAATCGCCCTCGACAGCCCAATTGAACAACCAGTGCGCATCGCCGACCGACAGGTTTATGCATCCGTGCGATTGTGGGTATCCAAAGCGGGTGCGCCAATAGGCACCGTGTAATGCGCGCGCTTTATCAAAGTACATTGTCCATGGCACATTATCGAGGTAATAATAATCTGTTGGGTCACTGTTTCGCATTGTCTCGGTTTCTTTTTTCTGATAGATTTGAAACAATCCGGGTCGTGTCCAGAACGGTTCAAGTCCACTAGCAATCACTGTTGCAAACACAAGATGGTAATTATCGTAAACAGCTAATGTTTGTTCAGCCAGATCGATATCGATCCAACGCCCGGTTTTCACACCTTCAGGTGGGGTTGTGTTTGGCGTTACTTCCGCGAGGATACGTGCCTCCACCCATTGATTTGGACCAATCAGGTTCCATTCAACGCCATCAGCGCTCTGTATATCATAAACTTGAACGATATCAACATAGGGGTACAGAATTTTGTCAGTTAGTGGGGCGTTGTAACCTGGCGCGCTTCGAACTGGAACACTATCTGTATAAAATGGCAACGGCCACGCAAAAGAATTAGGCGGCGTTGAATTAAATTGAAATCCTTGAAAGGCAGAGTACTCGCCCACTCGTGCACCTTTGCCTGGAATCCACGCGCCGGATTCAAGCCTATAATATATTCCATGCTCGGTATCTGCCCGATCCACATATGAGACGTACACAAAACCTGGAGGAAAGGGCTGTCCGCTTTCTGAGCCAGCGGGTTCACTTAGAACAGGAACATAATCTTTATCAAGATGGAAATAATAATAGGGAAGTTTTGTCAGTTGTGGGTCAGGTCTGTAATTTGAAAAAGCGCGCGGAGGAAATGTTAGCCCTAGCTGTGCCATTTCGGTTAGATAAGTTGACGGACCAGCAGGCAGACAATCGTCTGGCGGAGTTGTATACGCATCTGGCGCACAGACAACTGCTCCGCTTTCTGGTTCTGAATTTTGTGCAGGTAATATGGCTTGCAGGAATGGCAGGGAAAGCAATCCTAATGATGTGATTAGTGCCAGAATTATTTTCATGATGGGTATGATGATTTTAACATGAAGGCGATTACATTTCTGTAAATGGGAGAGTTATTTTTAGGATGTCGGCTTGACACTTTTTGTCCACTAGGGTAAATTTATCATCAATTCTAATGTAGTGCAATTTCACTGGCCTATTTTGGCTGGAAACTATCTCTATGTAGGAGGGCTGTTTTGTCCAAGTCACGTACGCAACAAATGGTTGATCGTCTCCGCGAATTGCAGGCATCTTCCCCTGATATTGAAGCCTCTGCAGTTGTAAGCGTGGATGGTCTCAGCATTGCTTCTGCCTTGCCTCAAGGTGTTGAAGAAGATCGCGTTTCCGCGATGTCTGCGGCAATGCTTTCGCTCGGTGAAAGAATTGCATCTGAGTTGGGGCGAGGCACCTTGGAGCAAGTTTACATCAAAGGCGAAAAGGGTTACGTAGTCCTGATGTCGGTAGGGCAAGAAGCTGTCCTCACCGCGCTGGCGCGTGAACAAGCAAAATTAGGCTTGATCTTCCTGGATATTAAGCGCGCTGCCGAAGATCTGGCGAAACTGATCTAAGTGGAGTCAAGCATGAGTCCTGTTCAAAAAACCGGTTTATATTATCCTAACAAATTCGGACTGATCATTATCAAATCGCTTGAAGAAGTGATGGGTAAAAATGGTCTCAATGCCATCCTAAACCTGGGTGGCTTAAATAATTATATTGATAATTATCCCCCAGATAATCTTGACAAAGGCTTTGACTTTGCTGAGCTTTCTGGAATTGGAACTGCTTTGGAAGAAATGTACGGCCCGCGCGGCGGCCGTGGTTTGGCATTGCGTGCTGGACGCGCAACATTCTCTGATGCGTTAAGGAATTTTGGCGCATTAGCTGGCGCAGCCGACCTCGCATTTGTGGTTTTGCCGCTTCAGTCCAAGCTTCGTATTGGTTTGCCGGCATTTGCCAAGATCTTCTCTCAATTGAGCGATCAACACAGCACTGTGGAAGAAAAAGACACAGAGTTTATCTGGACTATTCATAAATGCCCATGCTGTTGGGGACGGACCAATGCAGATAAACCAGTTTGTTATATTGCAACCGGTCTCCTGCAGGAAGCTTTGAAGTGGGTTTCTGGTGGCAATGAGTTTCGCGTAAACGAATCGAAATGCGTCGCTGTTGGTGACGCGGTCTGTGAGTTCGTCATCCAGAAAGAACCCATTTCGTAAAGCGGGGTTGATGTGGCAGAAGCCAAACCTAAAATCCTGATCGTCGAAGATGATCTTGACGTGGCAGAAATGCTGAATGCATACTTCCGCGTTCAGGGGTATGAAGTGTTCACTGTTAACTGGGGCGAGGATGGTGTGCGCGCAGGTCAAACCATTTTTCCTGACCTGATCATTCTCGATATTCGACTGCCTGACATTGATGGCTATGAAGTTGCGCGCCGTCTCCGTGGTGACAGACGTACCAACGAGATTCCCATTATCTTTTTAACTGAAAAGCGCGAACGCATTGACCGATTACAGGGTTTTGAAGTTGGTGCGGACGATTACATCACCAAGCCTTTCGATGTGCAGGAATTACGCTTGCGAGTAAGAAACGCCTTGAAGCGCGTAAGTCAGGGCTCCCTTACCAACCCTGTCAGTGGGTTGCCAGAAGGTCCCTTGGTAGACGAACGCCTTTCTGATGTTATTCACAAAAGTGGCTGGTCATTATTACATATTTCCATCAGTCAACTTGATTCATTCCGTGAAGCCTATGGCTTTGTGGCTTCTGATGATGTATTGCGGGCAATCAGCCTAATGATCCATAACACCATGAAAGAGACAGGTTCATCTGATGATTTCCTGGGGCACATCAGCCCAACGGACTTCGTCGTTGTGGTCATACCTGCAAATTTGGCGCCTTTTCGTGAGCGGATTCGGTCGCGGCTTGAACAGTCACTTGATTATTTCTATCCGATCAAAGACCGCGATCAAGCTTCCAAAAGCCCGAATCGCCTTTCGGTCAAGGTTACTGAAAAAACATCTGTGTTCGGGCAATTCTCCAGTGTCGAACAATTGAAGAAAGAGTTGTTGAGTAAACAGGTGTGAAGATCACGATCGTTTTGCCGACCTATAACGAAGCGGAGAACCTGCCCAAGCTGGTCTCCGCTTTATTCTTGTTGCCACTGGACCTTAGTGTGCTTGTTGTGGATGATAACAGTCCAGATGGTACCGGGCAGATTGCCGAAGATTTAGCTAGGGCATATCCGGGGCAAATCAATGTCTTACATCGTGCGGGAAAGCTTGGATTGCGTTCCGCCTATATCGAGGGGTTTCAGAAGGCGTTTGAAATGGGAGCAGAGGCTGTCGTACAGATGGACGCAGACTTTTCCCACGACCCTACCGTCTTGAACGAAATGGCGCGCCGGATCATGGATTGTGATGTAGTGATCGGTTCTCGCTACGTAAAGGGCGGATCGCTGGACAAGAACTGGCCTCTTTGGCGGAAGTTTTTATCTGGTTTTGGGAACAATTATGCGCGGACCATCCTCCGCTTTCCGCTTCATGACGTGACCACGGGTTTTCGGATGTGGAAGCGCGAAGCGTTATCAAAGATGCCGTTGGATCGGATCCGGTCAAGCGGATACATCTTTTTGGTGGAAATGGCATATGTGGCGTTCCTGATGGGATACGATATTGTGGAAGTCCCCATCCATTTTGAAGATCGGCGTTTTGGAAAGTCAAAAATGTCGTTGAAGATCCAATTGGAGGCGGCGATACGGATTTGGGATGTGAGGTGGCATTACAGTGATATGCGCAGCAAAAGCCGACCGCATGAGATCAAGATCGAGGAATAAGATCGAATTGACAGCCACTCACGGGTGGCTGTCAATTTTTATTTCGCAGAGTGTTTGCCATTCATCAATGCTCAAAGTTTCTGCGCGGCGCATGGGATCGATATCTGCTTTCTTGAGTAATTCCTCTGAAACGGTGGTTGAGACGTGTAAACCAGATGATAGAGAGTTGCGCAGGGTCTTTCGTTTTTGACTGAACCCGGCTTTGATCATTTTAAAAAAGTATTCTAGTAAATCTGCCTTGATCAGCGGAGCTGGATATATATCCACACTCAATACTGCCGAATTGACTTTGGGCTCAGGAAAAAACGCACTCGCCGGGATGCGCGCCGCGATGCGGGGATTGCCATAGACCTGCACACTTAATGCTAGCAGGCTCATATCACCTGGTTTGGCGCAAATTCGCTCAGCAACTTCCTTTTGGACAGTGAGCACGATGCGGCGCGGTTTGGGATCGCTTTCGAGCAAGTGACGTATTACGGCTGATGTAATGTAATAAGGAATATTCGCCGCGACAATATAATCTTTTTCAGCAACCAATTCTTGTGGGGAAAGTTTTAGAATATCGCCATGCACCACGCGGACGTTCTTATACGGGGCGAGAACTGCTTTTAGTGGAATGAGCAAGTCATAGTCCAGTTCGACCGCGATGACTTGTTTGGCAGAGACGGCTAGATAACGAGTCAAACTCCCAAGCCCGGGACCGATCTCGAGCACGGTGTCGGTTGGTTGAATCTCTGCTGCCGAGGCGATGGCTGCGAGCGCGAAGGGATCCTGTAGAAAATTCTGCCCGAGCCTCTTGTCGGCGCGTAAGCCATGACGTTTGAGTACGGCAGATGCATTGAGAGGCGGGATTTCATTCATTGACAATGTATTGATTCTCCTTTGTTGTTATTGGTGATGACCGGTATGGGCGATGGCCATTCACCCATATAAAACTTGTTGACATATTCTTTCAGGATATCATAATCGGCATTCCAGACAAAAACATCCTTTTTGAAAACAGGATCATAGACACGATCTTGTGCGAAGACCTCTTCAGGGAAACTCGTAAAGATGATATTTGCGGCTTGTAAGTCGGTGCCGAGGCAGGCAAGTTGACTAAGTTGCTGCGGGCTAAGATCGGTTTGTACCGCGCCTTGAAAGGATTTGATGAGGTCTGGGATGTTTTCAACAATCGCCGGGCTCATGAGCTTTTTGCGCAGGGCGCACAGAACTACATCTTGATGGTTTGCGCGTTGGAAAACGCCATCGATGCGGGTACGTGCCAATGTGAGGGCGCGTGTGCCATTGAGATGATTATCGCCTTTTTCAAAAAGCAAGCGCTCGTTTGTGTCCTCTGTGGTGCGACCATCTATCGTTTCTGGCAGAGTCACATCGATGCCGCCAACGGCATCCACGACTTTGACGAAGGTGCGCATGTTGACCGCCGCATAATGATCGATGTGCGTTCCAAAATTCAATGTCAGTGTGCGCGCCAGCAAGCCGGGACCTTGTGCAAGATCGTTGGTATACCCAAAGCCGGGGTTACCATAGAGATAGGCTTGATTTAATTTTTCATGATCCTGCCTGTTCAGATTGTCAGCGATATCGGGAATCTCCACCCACAGATCGCGCGGAAATTCAAGCACGGTGATTTTGGGTGTAACTGAATCAATGCGGATCAACCGGATCACATCTGCCAGACCGTAAAGATATTTATC
>JAYUGV010000020.1:0-43054 GCA_043767565.1 Anaerolineales bacterium | reverse complement strand
GCTGGAATGAATTGGGTTTTAACGTCGGCGATCTGCGCTCCAAGCACTTCAATTTCATCCAGTCGATTTGTGCCCAACCCGGCTTGCGCGGCAAGGTTGAGGTGATTGACGCAACGGACGAAGGGGGATTCAGGATATTCACCTGTCGGATCGTGACCCATGACAGCCGTGGCAACAGCATCTGTGGCGACTGGGTTTTTGCCTGCAATCAACAAACCCGGCTCGATCGCAGCCAGCGATTCGATCCACGGACCTTCGCCGCCCTGTGTGCTCTTGATCCCATCGATCAAACTAAAATGGATGGGGCGCGCACGGTTGATATCCACGATGATGCGCGGCAGGCGCTGTTGAGTTTGCGCCTCTGTACCATGGAAACCGGAACGATATTTATCCTCTTCATTCAAGCGATAGAATCGATATGGCACGAGACCATATAGATTCTTCAGTGTATGCGTCACACCCGCGAGATAATGATTCTTCATCTTGGATACCGACATGAACACATCCACGTCGTTCAATATATTGTTGAAGGTAAACTTATCATAAATGTGGCTATCAGGCCCAACCGGTGTCTCCACGAAATCATTATAAGGCTTGGAGTCGTTCAGGTCGATCAATGTTACGCCGAGGTCACTGGCAATTTCCTCATAGCCCCACTGTTTATAAGACTCCCATTCATAGACGGCCTCGACTATGAAAATTTCCTTCGCCCCCGCTGCTTGGACTTGCTTGACCAAGGCGCGCACAACCTCTGGATGAGTGACGTAGCTCTCCTCAGCGGGAATACCGTTGAGCAATCCTGAATTTACGCCACCGGTCAGATTGGTTTTGATAGCGACACTGTCGCCTGGCTTGACTACGTCGTCAAGACCCCCGAGTTGATCAATCAATATTTGCAACTGCTTCTCGATTGTGGCTCGGTCATACGTTTGCACACGGCTGATTGAGACCGGTGTTTTAGAGGCACTGGACGGCGGCGGGGTTGTCACTGCTGTGGCTTGAGGTTGGCAGTTGGTTACCAACAAACTCGCGGACGCAATGCCAGCAAGACGTAAGAAATCGCGACGGGAAAGATTTCGGGGGACATGGTTTTTTTTGGGTAGTGGATACATTTTTGTGCCAATCTGTGAAGTTGATATAGTTTCGCACCCTATTTATACAACTTATCTATAACGATGCACAAGTGATAAATGTAACTTTATTAAAGAATGGGTTTAATTATGACAGAGCTTTCGTTCGCAAATAAACCGATTGCGAACGAAAGCTCTATATGAATATTAGGGTTTTTGATAACGCTTAAGTAATTACAGCGTGACGGTTTTTCCTTCGTGAGCGGAACGCAGTAATGCCTGGATGGTGGCAACATTATTGCGGCTGTCAGCCAGGCTCATGCGGATGGCTTTGCCCTCCAGAATTGCGTCAGCCATATTCTCAACCTCACCCAGATACAGATCCTCACCGGGTATGGTGAGGATGCGCTTCTCGTCGCCGTTCGTCACAAAAATTTCCTCGTTTAATTTTGGAGTGAAGGGTAGTTTGACCGTGATGCTGCCTTGATCCCCGACCAGTTCCATGTTGGTGCGTTGCGGTGTGCGGAAGCCGCAATCAAATTGAGCGTAGACATGATTAGGAAAGTGGATTTGACCAAAGAATGATTCGTCCACGCCGCTATTCGCGCCGGTTACCTGCCAGCCAAAAACTTCAGTCGGTTCAGCACCCGCGATTAAGCGCGCGTAACTAATGGGATAACAGCCCACATCCCAGATACTGCCGCCGCCGAGCGACGCGTTCAGCCGTACATCGTTTTCACGATCGGCTGGCATCATGAAGGTAAACGATCCGCGAATCAGTTGAAGTTTGCCAATGGCTCCCGCATCAACCAGTTCCTTTACCTTTAGCGTTTGCGGATGGTGGCGATACATGAACGCCTCCATCACAATGACACCAGCTTTTTTCGCCGCTTCGGTAATTGCATCCACTTCTTCTACAGTGTTCGCCAACGGCTTCTCGCACAGCACATGCTTGCCCGCCTGAGCGGCTTTGATGGTCCATTCGGTGTGCATACTATTGGGCAGGGGATTGTAGATCACGTCCACGTCGGGGTCGGCGAGCAGCTCTTCATAACTGCCAAAGACGCGCGGAATATTCCGTTCATCGGCATAGATTTTCGCTCGCTCAAGATCGCGGCTGGCGACGGCGGTCAATATGTTGCGAGCCGATGAACGGAGCGGCGGCAATAACGCGCCATTGATGCGGGCCGTGCTTAGCAATCCCCAACGAAGTTTTTTCATGAGATCTCCTGTGTGGTCATTAATTCTTTGGCTTTCCGCACGGCAGAGCTTGCGTCTTTGGCAAACCCATCCGCTCCGATTTGATCGGAAAATGACTGGTTCAATGGCGCGCCACCGACAATCACTTTCACTTTATCCCGTACCCCGGCCTCTTTCAATGCGTCGATAGTGCTCCGCATGTTAAGCATGGTTGTTGTCAACATCGCTGAAAGACCGATCAATTGCGCGCCGTCATTAACGGCTTCAATGAATTTTTCAGGCGGCACATTCACACCCAGATCAGTTACCTGAAAACCCGCACCTTCAAGCATTATGATCACCAGGTCTTTGCCGATATCATGAAGATCGCCTTTCACTGTGCCTATGGCGGCTTTGAGAGTCACTTGTCCGCCTGATGAAGATGCCTGACTCGCCAACAGCGGTTTGAGCGTTTTCAAACCCGATTGCATAGCCTTGGCAGAGACGAGCATCTCCGGCACATAAAATTCCTGTGCTTCAAACAGACAGCCCACCTCGGTCATACCAGGGATGAGACCTTCGTTGAGAATTTTTTCTGCTGATATATTGGCGTCAAGCGCTTCCTTTACAGTCGTTTGTACATCTTGAACGCTGCCATTGACCACGGCTTCCGAGACATTTTTGAGGTCCATGATTTCTCCTTTAGTTGGTATATACGCCGTACTGTTGCAAAGTTTCCCACATCGCCATAATATTTTCAGGAGGCACGTTCCCCTGAATATTATGGACCGTGTTGAAGACAAATCCGCCGCCGGGCATGAGATCTTCGACGCGCTTGCGAACATCGGCGCGGACCTCTTCCGGCGTGTGCGCTTCGTCGAATACGCTTTGCGTATCCACGCCGCCGCCCCAGAAACAAATTTCCTTCCCAAACTCGCGCTTGAGTTCGGCTGAGTCCATATCCGCGGCGTTAACCTGCACAGGATTGAGGATGTCCACGCCCACTTCGATCAGGTCTGGGATGAGTTTGCGGACGGCTCCGCAGGAATGGAAGAAAATCTTTGCGTCGGTCTTCGAATGGATGTAATCAAACATTTCCTTGTGGAAGGGCTTGAGCAGTTTGCGATATGAGTTGGGGGAGATAAGCACGGTGTTTTGCCCCGCGAGATCGTCAGCCATTTGAACCACGTCAATGGGAATACCCTGCATGACTTCAAACATTCGTTCCCAATAGGCAAGCTGCAGGTCGGTGTATTTCCGCAAGATCTTCCTGGCTAATTCTGGATTCCCAGCCCAATCGGTATAACCATCTTTAAAGCCCCGCGTCCATAAATACAATTCAAAAATTCCCGCTGATATATTGCCAATGATCAGGGCGCGTTTTTCATGTTCCAGTACTTTTAGGGCAGACTCACGTAACCCCTCAAAACGTGAAGGGTCGAGCGGGTTAGGCAGGATGTAATCTTCCACGTTCTTTGCTATGATCTCCCCACTCAGCGGATGATCGAACATATCGTAGTACATACCGCCATCCACCGGCATGCGCCAGCCGATTTGATATTCATCGTAAAAATAACTATATTTTCCATCGGGAGTTAGCTTGAGTTCAATTTTAAAACTGGCAGTGGAGCGCGGCGAGATGTTGCGACAATCCACGCCCAGCCGCTCCATCACGTCGTCATCCACCTGGGCAAGTTGTTGCAGAATATCAATGATCTTGATTTCTTTTTCGGGCAAGCCAAGATATGTACGAAGCCGGGCATAAGCCCTGGCTTGAATGCCGGTAACCACTGTGCCCCCCATATCATAAGGAACCCGGTCTGGTTCCTTATGATTTAATGCTGTCAAGACACGTTCACGAGAATTCATTTGAGCCTCCATTGTAGATTGATTTTCAACGATCGGCTACAACTAAAGTCAGCTCTATAAATTTATACCAATAAATCCAAATGCTCAACTTGCGCCAATGGCAGCCATACAAGCCCGGGCTGTCAGCGTGATCTGATCGAACGCTTCTGCTGCCACGAGTTTGTTGGAAACCAAATTTCCGCCGATGCCAACTGCCACCGCACCAGCCGCCAAATAATCACGCGCGTTCTCTGGGCTGACTCCGCCGGTGGGCACTAACTTTAAGAAGGGCATGGGGGCAAGTACATTTTTAATGAAATTCGGTCCGCCTGATTGGGCGGGAAACACTTTCACCATTTCAGCGCCTGCCTCGTGCGCTTCCAATAATTCAGTGGGCGTCAACCCACCGCACAGAATTAAAGTTTGACGTTTAACACAGGTCGCGATGACTTGATGGCGGACGGCAGGCGTGACTAGAAATTCCGCGCCCGCATCGATCGCCGCCTCCGCATCCTCCGCCTTTAGAACTGTTCCTACACCCACACAGGCAGCGTCGCCCAAAGCTTTTCGAGTCGCTGAAACAGCTTCAATGGCGCCGCGACCCGTGAGCGTAAATTCCAACACGGTCACACCGCCTGCGACGAGCGCCCGTGCCACATCCACGGCACGGTTGTAATTATCCAGCCTTACAACAGCCACAACTTTTTTTGCAAGAATTTCTTGAATGGCAGACATGCTTTTCTCCTAACGCGAAATATCGAGCCGCTCGGCTGCCAACGCCGCATTCAGTTCGGTGCGCGATGATAAGACTCGATCCCCAAATTGTGACAACGCAATGGCTGCCAACGCTACGCCGTGCTTCAAGCCCTCGCGTAAAGCAGAAGTGTTTTTTGCAGATGCGTCACCTGCCAGCCAGCCATCGAGCACGCCAGCCGCAAACGCATCACCACTGCCGATCCGGTCAACGATCTGAACAGGGAGCGCAGGCTGCGTTACGAATTCGTCGCCGCTCAATAATGCCGCGCCCTTTTCACCGAACGTGCAGAAGAGGGCAGAGGCACGAGTTAACTTTTGCAACTCAGCCATCAGTTGACGTGGTTCGCCCTGACATCCAAACAGAGCCGCGGCATCTGTACCTTTGCACAATAATAAATCGGCTTCTGCAATGAGCGGACGTAGCTTTTCTCTAGCAGTAGCCGCCGACCATAATTTGGCGCGAAAGTTCACATCGAAGCTGACCATCACGCCCGCAGCACGCGCACATCGGATCGCCTCAACCAATATTGCATAACAACTTTCACTGATCGCCGCTGTGATGCCCGTGAGATGTAAGACGCGTGTATCCAACAGATAATCCCAATCAACATCAGCTATGGTCATATGCGCAGCAGCCGAGTTCGCGCGATCGTAGATCACCTGGGTTGCGCGTGGGGCGGTGGCGTATTCGATAAAATATGTACCCAGTCGTTCATCGGGTACGCGCTTCACTGCGGATATATCCACACCATCGGAGCGCAATGCGCGCAGGATGGCATTTGCCAGGGCGTGATCTGGCATGCGGCTGACCCAGCCCACGCGCCAGCCCAATCGCGCCAGCGCCACACTGACATTGCTTTCTGCACCGGCAAGTTCCATATCAAGCAGGCGTGTGTCGTCGAGTCTCTTGCCGGTTGGCACACTCAGCCGCAACATGGATTCGCCGAGGCTGACAAAATCAAAACGAGGGGTATCGGTTGATGAATTCATAGTTTATACAAATTGTACACATGAAGCGCCAGCAACAGTTGCGCGTGCCACTGGATCGCCGAGCACGTCCACTCCATCAAGAATTGGCAGGACGCTCACTTCATTGCTATATTGATTTGCGACCAGCATAAAGTTTCCCTGCGGCGCGAGCGCAAAATTTCGCGGCCAGTTTCCGCCGCAGGCAGGAATCGAAACCAAAGTCAGATTGCCATCGTCGTTGAGGTCATATACGGCAATACTGTTATACCCGCGGTTGGAAACATAAAGCCGTTTGCCAGATGTGTCGAGATGAATATCGGCAACAATATTTTCTGGAGCATCAGATGGGATGGTAGGTATGTTTTGTTTTTCAAGTAATGTGCCATTCACAGCCTCATACTCATATAACGTCACCGTGCTATCAAGTTCATTCGCGGCATACAGCCACTTTTCGTTTGGATGAAAAGCCAAATGGCGTGGACCAGCCCCGGGCGATGCGTTGACCGAGGCGTGCAGTGAAAGTTTGCCTGTTGACGAATCGAATTTATACATTACAAGCTGGTCAATTCCCAAATCGGCGATGATGACGAAGCGATTATCCGGCGTGAAGATGGATGAGTGAGCGTGTGGTCCCTCTTGTCGCGCCGTGTTCGGTCCCTTGCCTTGATGTTGGACGAAATCTGTCATCTCGTCGAGAGAGCCATCAGCTTGAAGCGGATATATAGCAGCGTTACCAGTACCATAATTGGTAGCGACCAACCATTGACCTGTTCCATCGAGCCTCAGATGACAGGGCCAATCACCGCGCGTGGTTTGCTGGTTTAGCAAACGTATGGAAAATGGTTCACGCTCAAAACTCAAGGCGCAGACACCGCCCGGGGTGCCGTCACTCGATTGACCTGCCTCACTTACTGCATACAGCCATTTACCGTTGGGATGGACGAGGATGAACGAAGGGTTGAAGATGCCAGTGAAAGAACCATGCGATTCCAACGCACCACTGGTTTCATTGAACATAAATGCTTGAATGCCTGGCTGATTTGCGGGAGCATATCCGCTGGCAAAGATGAGTGACGAAGAAGGCATGGATGTCTCCAAAGTTTGAAGTGGATCTGATGATTGGCTATTTAAATATTTACCTGCCCCAATGCGGGCGACTAAAACTGTCGTGCCAACTGCACCTGCAAGGATCAGAAAGTCACGACGGGTAAGAGCAGGCATATTTTAAAGAATCAAGCACAGGGTTAAATTTGATCCGGAATAAATGTCCAGATTCATGTTTTACCAATTTTGGACAGAGCCGTCGCGGCGCTTCCAATGCGGGGCTTCCCAGAATTTCCAGGTCTGTGATTCGGCGAGTTTCAAATCCATCTCAATGCCGAGTCCAGGCGCAGTGGGCACGGGGAAGGATGTGCCTTCGAGCAATGGCTGAACCGGGAATAACGCTTCCGCATCGTTTACACCAGATTGCCCGTAATATAAATTCTCGGTTTGCGTCACACGCACTTCAAGCCAGGCAAAGTTGGGTACCGCCGCCGCCATATGGATCGTTGCGGCAGTGCAAACGGGACCCAGCGGGTTGTGCGGCATCAAGTCAATGTAATGCGCTTCAGCCCAACCAGCCACTTTCATCGCTTCAGTAAAACCTCCCACGTTGCACAGATCCACGCGCGCAAAATCGGTGAGGTGTCTTTCAATGAAAGGCGCGAATTGCCATTTGCTTGCGAACTCTTCGCCAATTGCAAACGGAACATCCGTCATTTTGCGCAACGCTTCATATGCTTCAGGTGATTCATCACGCATGGGTTCTTCAATAAAATCAAGTGTCCCTTTTGGCATACGCTGGCAAAAAGACGCCGTCTCAGCGAGGTTGAGGCGATGATGATAATCAATGCCCATCACAAAATCACTGCCGCATTCTTCGCGCACCTTTGTCAGCCATTTGGCAGTCATGGGAATACTTTCACGGGGCTCCCAAATATCTGATTCCCCAGTGAAGCCGCCGTGATGATCGAGCGTCATCGGTCCGGTGCGGATGACGTTCCAACCATGTTTTCTCAATAACTTGACATCATCGATCAATGCCGGACCCGCACCTGATGCGGTTGCGAAACACGGAATCACATCCCGATGCTTGCCGCCCAGCAATTGATACACTGGCACATTGAGGGCTTTGCCAGCAATGTCATAAAGCGCAATATCGATGGCGCTTTGCGCAGCAAGCAAAACACGTCCGCCTTCAAAATACTGGCTTCGATAAAGCTCCTGCCAGATGCGCCCGATCTGCAATGGGTCCTTGCCGATCAGAAATTCACGGAAATGTTTCAGCGCGCCGATGACCGCCAACTCGCGTCCGCTCAAGCCTGATTCGCCGAGTCCGTAAAGCCCTTCATCGGTTTCCACTTTGACAACCAACTGATTGCGACTGCCCACCCAAACGGGGAGGGGTTTGATATCTGTGATCTTCATAGGTTAATTCTCCTGGTGTTTCCAGCCGAGGATGCGCTCGGCTTTGGAACAATTGATGAGGCTGTTATGGTTTGATAAGTCGCCGCGAATTTCTACGGACGGGTAATATTGCTGTACAAGTTCGGTTGACGGTTGCATTGCGGCTGTAACAGGCGCCGTGATGTAGAAAACTTCATGCCCGGTAAAATCTGCTGTCAATGAAAGCAGGAAAGCCCGACTCGCTTCTTTGAGCAGCGTGTAAGACCAAATGTGCTTGATTGCAATTTCTCCCATGGGTGCAGTACGTTGAACTGCCGGCGCGCGTGAATCGATCAACATGTGCAGACGTAAGCTCGCAATCGACATCCATTCGAAACGACGAGCGAAGGCATCGCCTTGTTGTTCCATGACCCACTTGGAAAGACTATAAGGATCTTCTGAATAGGTGGGATGATTTTCATCAACAGGAAAATAATCGTAGCACGGCGAGCGGCTGAACGCCCCACCGATCGCATTGATGGAAGACGCCATACTCACACGTTTAATCCCGAGCGTTGCGGCGGCACTCAAAGCGTTGTAACTGCTGATCGTATTATCTGCATAGACCACGGGGTCGGGATGATTGACTGGTGCGCGAATCGCCGCAAGATGAATCAATGCATCACAATCGCGAATGCTGGCAACGAATTGTCCAAAATCGCGGGTATCTGCCACGATAAAATTCACACCAGGTACACGAGCGGGTGTTGGTAATGCGCGGTCAATGCTGACGACTGTGTGATTCTGTTCCAGCAAATATGGGATCAGGCTTCTGCCCATATCCCCGTTGCCGCCTGTAACTGCAATTCTCATAGTTTTTCCTTATTATTTTTATTTTCTTCGGAAGCTATAACTTCGTCCAACATGGAGTTCATGTGCCCTTGCATTAATAAGCGTGCCTGCGGCGCATTTCTTAGCTTTAGCGCTTCTGCAATCAGGGCGTGATAGCGCAAGGCGCGCAATAACAAGGTCGGGTTTAAAAGGACGGCACGGCGACTCTCTAAAAATAAATCACTAACGCCTTCTATAGTTTGGTAGAGTATGGGGTTACGCGCGGCATGCGCTATTTTCCGATGGAACAATACATCCAGTTCGGCAAAATCATTGCCGTGTTTATCTTCCTCTTCCATTTGGCGCACAAGCCCTTCAATTTCAGCCAACTCATCATCCGTTCCGCGTTCAGCAGCCAGAGCCGCAAGTTCCGGTTCCAAAATACAACGGGTTTCAGCGAGCGCAATAAGTTGATCCTCGCCCACGTTTTGAAAGTGGCTGGATAGTTCAGTAGCGGGTCGTGATCCGGTAATATACACACCGCTGCCGTGCTCGATCTTGACCAGTCCGATGGATTGTAAGGAACGTAAAGCCTCACGGATCGAACCGGCGCCGACTTGATACTCTTTCGCCAGTTGTACAATGCTGGGCAGGCGTGCACCGGGTAACCAATCCCCCTGACGAATACGTTGTTGCAGAGCCTCAAAGATCTCATGATAACCGCGGCGCGTGCGTATATGTCCCGGGTTTGGGGCATTATCAGAGGTCGACCTTGAATCTACGTTCGTCATGGTATTGTTCATGCTGGTGGTTGATTATTGAAATGTTAATTCCCAGATGGCAGCTGAGTCACCATATTCCAGGATATACAATTTGTTGTCGATCAAAACCGCATCAATTGGATTTTTGAAGCCGGTTGCAATTTGAAGCGTGGTGGTTTCGTAATGATCGTCTTTCTTGAAGAGTTGCAAGAAAAGCAGATCCTGACCCTTGTCGCTTAATGTTCCGCCTGCCGCACCCCAGCTCACTAAAAAGGCGTTGAATTGCGCAGCACTGCCGCGCCAGGGAGTGGGGAGTTTTGCCTCAGTTGCAAAGACCAGCCCCAAGGGAGAACGATGCGGTGTAAATGTCGAAAGCGTTTTGCCTTCCTTGCCTGCATCGTGTTCGTTGCCGTCATCTCCACGATATTTCATCACGTCAGGTCCGAGATTGATAACCGGATCGGTAAATGTGCCTGTAGGAGGTTGCGGGAATTTTGGATCGTTATGATAGAAGCCATTGTCAACAGCGAAGAAACCGCTTTGCAAATATACATCTTTGGTTTTTGCAGGGTCGTAATCGGCTAAACGTTGAGGGTTGTCTTGTGTGCCAAAGCGCCAGGGGAAACCATAATGAGCGCCCTCCTGGATCCAATTGAGTTCATCGGGATAATCTGCGTCGGGTCCATTATCAATTGCGAATAGATCGCCGTTTGGCGCGAATGCCATATCGTAGGCGTTGCGTGTTCCGCGTGCAAAAATTAATTTCTGCGCATCCAAAGCGGCTTCATCATTAGGCAGCACCAGATCATTTGCGCTGGTGGGGATTCTTAAAATTTTTGAAGTCAGGGCAGCTTCACGAGTCTCGGGAAAAGCGCCGCCATTAGTTTCCACTTCACCATGGTCGGTGCGCGAACCGCCATTGACATAAACATATTGACCATCCGCGCTGACGACGATGCCGTTATACAAATGATCGAAATAGGTATTGCTTAATGGATAAGGCTCCGATGCGGCAAGCGTTCCCCATGTAAACTTCCCATTTCCATCGGGTGTCCCTTTGCGGATGACCACACGGTTCGTGTTGTCGTTCACTACTTCATTGTAAACAACATACAATGTGCCGTCTTGTGCGAATGCCATTCCGGTGGGTGAGCCGCCGATTTCTTGTTTTGACGAAGCGACCAGTTCCTTGGATGCGTTGTCAGCCAGGTTGTTGATCCTGTAAATACCATCACCCGGATTTAATACATATACATTTCCATCGGCGGGGTTGAGCACCACACGAATTTTTCCGGGTCCAATATCCAATACCTTGCGGAGGGATATTCCCTTATACAATAAGACGGGTCCACCGGGTATGGGTTGACTTTTTTCGGGCGTAAGCAAACTGCCCGCGGGGATTGGGGTGGACGGTGTGGTTTCTGTTTTTGGGGTTGATTGACAAGCTGATACGCCTAGAAGAGCAAAGAGCAAACAAAGACGGATTACTTTCTTTTCCAGGGTTATTCGAAAAAATTCAGGCATGGATTCTCCGTAATAAGATTTATGTATGCTGGTTAAGTTTGAGTATTGATTTAGTGAGAGGCTGGCCAGTTGAAATTGATTCGTTTCATTAGCTTCACATTTTTAATGTAGATACGCCCTTCTGGCTTGAAAACTATTTTTGACCAGCTGCTTGGATAATATCAGAAGCCGTGTGCGCCAAAGATTTCATGGCTTTTTCTGTAAGTCTTAATTGAAAAAATGCGATTTTGAATTTTAGATTCTAAGATTCTAAGACTCATCCTATCTCTTGTCTGTGAAAATGATTTATCACATCTTGCAGTTGACATAAAGACATCATTCACCTATAATTTTAGTCGTTCGACCCCAAAAGCGCAACATCCTGACAAAGGAGGTACTCGCACTAAATAATTCATCCTATCTCTCACGCCCGGTTTGTGTAATGCAAATAAATCAATAACCATATTACGAGGAGATTAGAACAAATGAATAAGTTCAAGTTATTTAGTATCATCGCCTTGGTGGCGATCGTGCTCGTTGCTTGCGGTGGTGGTGCAAAACCCACCGAAGCCCCCGCCGTTGCGACCGAAGCCCCCGCCGTTGCGACCGATGCCCCCGCCGTTGCGACCGATGCCCCTGCGGCAACCGAAGCCGTTGCTAGTTTGTCTGAAGTTGCCCGTGAAGACACTGCCATCCTGGGTTGGTCTATTAGTGACCCGATTGGCACAACCAACCCTTGGTCCACCGGCTACACCCATCAGTCTGGCAATGCCATGCTGTGGGAACCTCTGATGTACTTTGCCATCTTCGCCGACAAGCAAATCCCCTGGTTGGCTGATAGCATGGAATACACCAAAGCCGACTTCACCGAATTGACCATCAAACTCAATAAAGATGCCGCCTGGAGCGATGGTATACCCGTGACCTCCAAAGACGTAGCTTTCACATTCAATGGCCAGTTGACGAACGACAAGTTGCCTTACCATGGTTCCTTTGTTCAATATATGAAAAGCGTTGCTACTCCAGATGATAAGACCGTGGTAGTCACATTCAAGATCCCCGCCCCGCGCTTTGCCTTTGAAGTGCTGATGCTCAAGTTCGATACCGGCATTCCAATTGTGCCTGCGCATGTATTGGAAGCACAAGCCGATGTACAGGCTTTCCCTGGCGGCTTGGATATGCCCCACTCGGGTCCTTATAGCCTCGTTCTGTGGGACGCCAACCAGAAGATCTATGATCTGCGTTCAGATTGGTGGGCTGTCAAAGCTGGCCGTATCGCCGAACCTCAGGTTAAGCGTATCGTCATTGTGAACATCGGCGGTCAAGTCGGTCAAAACATGGATATCGTCATCCAACGCCTGGTCAACAACGAATTTGACGCCATCCTCGATGTGCGCAGCAGCGTTGCCAAGCAGATCCTTGATTCCAACCCGAAGGTCACGACTCACACCGGCAGCTCTTCACCTTACGGCTATCTAGACTGGTGGCCTAACTCGTTGTGGATGAACACTCAGATCGCGCCTTTTAACGATAAGAACGTCCGCCGCGCTATCAGCCTTGCTGTTAACCGCGACCAGATTGACGAACTCTTATACGAAGGTGCAAAAGTTACCACCATTTACCCCTTCCCTCTCTATCCTGGCTTGCAGAAGTTTGCAGATCGCGATGATGTCAAAGCGTTGGTAGCACAATATGAACCACGCAAGTTTGACCTTGATGAAAGCGCCAAACTTATGACCGCTGCTGGCTTTGCCAAAAATGGCGATGGCATGTGGGAGAAGGACGGCGCAACAGTACCGGCCGTCATCAACGGCTTTGAAGGCATTCATTCAGATATCGTAACGATTCTGGTTGAAATGCTGCGTGCCGGCGGCTTTGACGCTGACATTGACTTTAGCCCTGACTCCTACAACCATATGGCGAACGGTGAACCCGGTCTTTATATGTTCGGTCACGGCGCCAGCTTAAAGGATCCAGAGGCGGTATTAAAGTTATACACCTCCGCCAACAGCTCCCCGATCGGCACAACTGCGGGTAACAACGCCTTCTCGCGTTATTCGAACCCGGAATACGATGCTATTCTCGCCGAGATGGCTCCGCTCAGCAGTGACGACCCCAGGTTCTCGGAACTTGCTGCACAGGCAATGGGCATTTACTGGCGTGACACGATCGACATTCCTATCATCCAATGGTTGCACCGCATCCCCTACAACCAGACCTATTGGACCAATTGGCCAACCGCGGACAATTTGGCAATGGGTACCAACGGCGCTTTCTGGGCACATACCGGTATGTTGGTTATCACCGGCCTCGAGAAAGCCAAATAAATATTTGATGTTTTGAATTACGTGGCGCGCTCAAGCGCGCCACGTAACCTTTACAAGCAAGACCTGATTCGTTCAGGTTTTACATAAACTTTTCAATGCATAGGGACGTTGCTTGTAGTGTCCCTATGCATTGAAATTAGGTTAACTGTTTTTCGCCTGCAAGTGTTATTATTTATTATCCTATGCAAGGAGTGCCTCATGACAAAACTCATTATTAACCGCCTGCTCTTTCTAATTTTGGTGATCTGGGCTGCTTCAACCATCTCCTTCTTCATCCCGCGGCTTTCTGATAGGAATCCCGTGCGTGAGCGTTTTGCCGCGCTGGCGCGCACCGGTGGTTTTTCGCCTGAAAGCCTCGAGGAAATTATCGCGTCTTACAATACAAAATTTGGTCTTGACAAACCGCTCCTGGCACAATACTGGGATTATGTATCCAGCGTCGCTCGCCTTGATATGGGCGTATCATTCAATAAATATCCTAGAACCGTCATGGAATTGATTATGGACTCGCTCCCGTGGACGATTGTTCTCCTGCTCGTAACCACCACACTATCCTTTGTTATTGGAAATTTACTGGGTGCGATTGCTGCCTGGCCGCGTTCGCCCCAATGGCTTCGCACCGTGGCAACACCCTTTATTTTGCTGCAAGGTGTGCCACCAGTCGTCATGGGGGTTCTGTTATTATTCTTTATCGGTTTTAAACTCAAACTAGCCCCCTTGGGCGGCGCTTATGGTACTGGAGTCATCCCCGACTGGTCTTCACCCGCTTTTGTTTGGGATGTGGTCTGGCATCAACTCCTGCCTGGTTTGGCGCTCTTGTTAGGCTCTGTCGGAGGCTGGACGCTTACGATGCGCGGTATGGGGATAACCATTCAGGGTGAAGACTATGTTAACTTTGCCGAGCACAAGGGACTCGGGGGGTACGCCATTTTTAAGGATTATTACCTGCGCAACGCCCTCCTGCCGCAAGTAACCGGTCTGGCTTTGGCACTAGGCGGGGTGGTCACTTCTGCAATTGTTATCGAATCTCAATTTGGCTTGCCCGGGCTTGGACGTGTGTTGCAAGAAGCGATCCAGTCCAATGATTTCCTGGTTATTTATGGTGTCGTCTTATTTGTTACCATTGCCGTCGCCACCTTAATGGTGTTGATGGAATTTGTATATCCTTTGCTTGATCCCCGCATTCGAAATTAGTGAGGAGCCCCTATAAAATGACGACTGTTTCTCTAACCCAACCTGAAATACTCCAACCCAGCCGCTTGACTTTGGTATTGCGCTACTTGCGCCGTAACAAAGGTCTGGCGGTTGGCTTGTCCATTATCTTGCTGCTCGTCCTCTTTACTGTCCACGGCTTACTCACCGCCGACCTCAAACATGCCTATCCTATCTCCGTCAAGAATAAATTGCCACCCAGTCGGGAATTCCCGTTTGGCACCGATTTCTTTGGTCGTGATTTATACGTGGCGATGGTGGTCGGTTTAAAGCAAACTGCCATCATCGGTTTGCTCGCAGGAGCGCTTGGCACTTTGGTCGGAGTGGCGTTGGGTTTCATATCCGCTTACTTCGGAGGTTGGCTGGATGTGATTATCAAAGGCGTTTGTCAAATCCTGACACCTATTCCGGCCTTTCTAATTCAGGTCATCCTGGCCGGCTCGCTGGATAAGCGTGATGTCACCATATTCACCATGGCATTTGTGGTCGTGCTGCTCGCCTGGATGGGACCCACTTTGGTGATTCGAGCGCAAGTACTAACCATGAAGGAACGCCAGTTTGTTTCCGTTGCCAAACTTTCAGGCATGGGCGACTCGGGCATTATCTTCAGTGAAATCCTGCCTAATCTGTTGCCGTTCATTGCAGCCGCTTTTGTGAACCAGGTTTTCTTTGCAGTGTTTGCCTCATTTTATTTGGCTGTGCTGGGTCTTGGTCCACTCCGCGAACCATTGCTGGGGAATATCATTTGGGCGGCGCAAGGCGCGAGCGCATTTTTCAATAATTGGTGGTGGTGGCCCTTGGCGCCATCCCTTGCCTTGGTGCTCATCCTTGGCTCGCTGGCTCTCGTCAATATGGGGCTGGATGAACTTGCCAACCCTCGAATTCGCAAATCGGAATAACTTATGTTAATCTATATACAGCATATACAGAAGATAAATTATTTCAAGGTGCTTTCATGATCCCCGTCCTTCAAGTCAAAAACCTGCAAGTAACCTATTACACCGATGCCGGCCGTGCCCGCGCCCTGGATGGGGTGGATTTAACGCTCAATGCAGGTGAGAAGTTAGGCTTGGTGGGTGAATCAGGTTCAGGTAAAAGCACCATGGCATTGGCTATGATGCGAATGATCAAACCCCCGGGCCGCATTGAAGGTGGCAATGTCATAGTGGATGGCACCGATCTAATGAGTCTCAGCGATCAGAACATGCGTAAGGCGCGCCTTAGCAAAATCGCTTATATTCCGCAAGGCGCGATGAATTCGCTTAACCCGGTAACACGCATCGGCGCTCAAATGGTGGATGCGATCATGGCGCACGATGTAGGTTTCACTGGCGCTGAAATTGAAAAACGCTGTAAAGAAGCGCTTGAGTCTGTGGACCTTAGCAGCAACGTATTCAAAATGTATGCGCACGAATTAAGCGGCGGTATGAAACAACGCGCCTGCATTGCCATCAGCATTTTACTGAAACCGAAAGTCATCATTGCCGACGAACCCACCAGCGCATTGGATGTGGTTACGCAACGACAGGTCATGGAGACCATTGACCGTGTGCAAAAGCAAATTGGTGCAGCCGTGATCTTGATCGGCCACGACATGGGCTTGATGGCGCAATTTGTAGATAAAGTGGCTGTGATGTATACCGGGCGGATCATGGAATTAAGCAAAGTGCGGGATATGTTCACTGACCCCAAGCACCCGTATGCCCAAGCCCTCATCCACAGCCTGCCCAACCTTGAAAACAAGGGTGTATTCAACGGGATTCCTGGCATGGCACCGGCACTTTTACAACTTCCCGGCGGCTGTGCCTTTCATCCGCGCTGTTCACAAGTGATGGAAATATGTAAAACACAACGCCCGCCATCCATCACCTTATCCGGCGGACAGATTCTCGAATGCCACCTTTACTCGGAGAAAGCCTAACCCATGTCCGATCTACTGGAATTCAAAAACGTTACAAAAACCTATTCACGTGGATTACTTTCCCGTGTTTCCACGATCGCATTAAATAACATGTCACTGAAATTGGATGCTGAACAGCCAACGATCACCACAGTGGCTGGTGAAAGTGGCAGCGGCAAGACCACCCTGGCGATGTTGTTATTAGGATTCATAGAGCCCTCCTCTGGCCAGATTCTCTACAAAGGCAAAAATATTCATAGCCTGCGCGGCGAAGAAAGGATGCTGTTCCGACGAGAGGTGCAGGCTGTATTCCAGGACCCGTTTGCGGTGTTCAACCCCTTCTATACAGTTGATCATTTACTCACTGTTCCCATAGCGCGCTTCAAATTGGCTAAATCGAAAAGCGAGGCTATGGACAGAATGGTGGAAGCGCTGACTGCTGTTGGTTTGCGCCCGGGTGATGTGTTGGGCCGCTTCCCCCATCAACTCTCGGGTGGACAGCGTCAACGCATCAACATTGCGCGCGCACTGTTACTTCGTCCAAAACTATTGGTGGCTGATGAACCTGTGTCAATGGTGGACGCTTCGCTACGCGCTAATATTTTGGAAACCCTGCGCGGTTTACAAAAAGATTATGGCGTTTCGATAATTTATATTACCCACGATCTCACTACCGCTTATCACATCGCTAATTCGATCGTGGTTCTGTATCGCGGCCAGGTGATGGAGGCGGGCGATGTGGATAAGGTAATTAAAAATCCGCAGCACCCATATACAAAGCTGTTGATCGACTCGATCCCGTGGCCTGATATGAATCGCCGCTGGGGTGAGACCGAGATCAAGGTCAGAGAATCTGAACTTTCTGAAAAGAGCGTTGGCTGTAAGTTTTCTTCACGTTGTCCATTTGTGATGGATAAATGCAAGCAGTCTCCGCCACTCTTCCGATTGAGCGAACATCAAGCTGCCTCTTGTTATCTTTATGAATCAAACCCGACAATTGAGCCTGAAAAATTGTCTGATCTGTTACCCGTTTAAAACTTTTAATACCATTGCGATTGGATAAAAACAAATGAAGATGCCCCGACCTCTGGTATTTGCATTAACCGGGTGGCTGGTGGGTGCAATTGCCACTGTAGTTGTTGGTCTTGTTTGGCCTGCGATCTTCCCCGCCATAGTGTTAGTTGGGCACTATTATGGTGCTGGACCAAGCCTGCTCACTATTATCGGTTTTGCATTCATATTGGCTTCGCCGGGTGGTTTGATCGGTGGATTGATCGGTAGCCGCATCCCCAGGGAAGGCGGGCAATCCGAGCAATTTTTAATGGCAGCCGTTTTAGGCGTCATATTTTCCCTGCCCTTTGGTTGCATGGTATTGTGGTTCTTCACCGGGTGGTAGCCTAATTTAGAATCTGGCGGCTATTTTTTATGTCAAAACATATTGCCGGTATCGTTCCAATTGTCGCGGCAACGTTTACTAATTCGGGATTATTAGACGAGGACAGTTTTCAAGCACTTGTTCGACACCTGCTCAAGACGGGCGCTTCAGCCTTGACCTTGTTTGGGCTCGCCACCGAATTTTATAAACTAGCTGACAACGACCGCGCCCGCATGCAGAAGCTCCTTTTGGCTGAAACAACTCATTCTGAGTCCATTGCGGGGGTTATATCCATCACCGATCACAGTTGGGAAGTAGCCACCCAGCGCGCGCAGGCTGTCGAAGCACAGGGCGCCGATGCGTTGATGCTATTGCCGCCCTATTTTCTTGGTCCGAGTGAAGATGCGATCCTTGAACATCTTAAGCGAGTCATCGGTAGTGTGAAAATCCCCGTCATCGTTCAATATGCACCCGTCCAAACCGGCGTGCGAATATCCCCGGAAGTTTTTCTTAAATTGCGTGATGCCCTGCCCAATGCTGATTTCATCAAAGTCGAAACCCAGCCGCCGGGGAAATATGTTTCGCAGCTGGTCGAACGCTCGCAAGGAAAGTTGAAAGCTTTGGTGGGGTATGCCGGTGTGCAAATGCCCGATGTGTTGGCGCGCGGCGCAGTGGGTATCCAACCCGGTTGTTCCTTTACGGAAGTCTATGTTGAATTATGGCGACTCTGGCAAACCGATAAGACTGCTTTTCAAATCCTTCACAACAAACTGCTCCCTTATATTAACTATTGGATGCAGGGTGTTGAACTCATCATCAAAGTTGAGAAGGTTATTTTGAAAAAGCGCGGCATCATCGCCAGCGACTATTGCCGCAGCCCGGCTTATACGTTGGATGAGCGCGAGACAGCCCAGATCGAATTATTCATGAATGAATTTGCGGAGTGGTTGAAATGACAACAGTTGATTACACCTGCTATCGTACGCGCGCGCCCCTGACCGTGGACGGCAACTTAACGGAACCAGCCTGGAGCAAAGTTCCCAAATCTCCGCGCTTCGTGGATATGATCACCGGCGACCCCGCCTTCTTTGATACCCGTGCCGCTGCCCTTTGGGATGATGAAAATTTATACATTGGTTTTTGGGTGGAAGAGCCTTTTGTAGATGCGCGCCTCACCGAACGCGATTCGATCATCTTTATGGAAAATGATGTTGAGGTATTCATCGACGGCGGTGATTGTTATTACGAATTCGAGATCAATGCGCTGAACACCATCTATGAAGTGTTCTTTATCTGGCGGGATGCTTATCAGCGCGGCGGCAAGTTTGACGTGCCGGAGTTTGATCTGTATTCCAAAGGGTTATCGTTTGGCGGTAACCATGATCGCAATGGCTGGGATTTTTGGAAGGGTATTCATCCGCGCGGTGTACGCTGGGCCTTCCCGGGTTGGGATTTCCCCGGCGTACGCTCGGCAGTCCATGTGGACGGTATGATCAACAACCGCGCGGTCGTGGATAAAGGCTGGACGGTGGAAATCGCCTTTCCATGGAGCGGCATGAAATGGCTGGCGAATGATCGTGCCCTGCCACCGCAAAATGGCGATGAGTGGAATATCTTTTTTGGACGCTTTGAAAAACTCGAAGTGGCGAACCAACTCCCGTCGCCGCAACCAGCCTGGAGTTGGAATCGAATCGGTACTCCCGATACGCACACTCCCGAAAAATTTACACGTGTCCAATTTTCCGATACATTTGTGGAGGACTTGTGAATCAACTCTCCATCCATCGAAGTGTCATTGAAGGCTTTGAATCAATCCAGATCAACACCGGCTTGATGGAGTTAAGCATCATCCCGGAGCTGGGTGGAAAAATTAACAGCCTGCGGGATCACCGCAATGGACGTGAATGGCTCTGGCGCCATCCGCGTTATCCTTATAAACGTGTGCCGCACGGCAGTGTCTATGTGGAGCAGGCAGATACTGGCGGTTGGGACGAATGTTTTCCCAGTGTGGCGGAATGTACATATCCATCCGAGCCCTGGATGGGCGCGCTTATTCAAGATCATGGCGAAATCTGGTCGCATCCTGCCGAGTTTCATTTGGATCAACAGGCTGGCATTGTAAAATTAACAACCCGTTCACAGGGAATTGCCCTGCCTTATACATTTACGCGTGTGATTACGCTCTTTGAAAATTCAGCCAGCGTTCATGTTGACTATGAGGTTGTAAATAATTCAGACCAACCGATACATTATGTATGGAGTATTCATCCCTTGCTGGCGATTGAACCTGGCATGGAGTTGCTTTTGCCTGCTTCCGCAACGTTCAACGTCAACGGAACATTCCCGGAGAATCTTGTTTCCATTGTGAAAAATTTACGATACCCCTTTGCCGCATCTGGATTAAATTTCCCAACCCTGCCCGAAACTTCCGCGGCGCGCGCCATCAAATTCTGGAGCGATCCATTGCCAGCGGGCGAAGGCTGGACTTCCGTACGCGCAAAGGATGGCGAATTAAAAATGCGCTGGGATGTTGCGCTTCTTCCGCAAGTGGCGGTGTGGATGAACCTCGGCGCATTGGGCATGGACGGCGGCGCTCCGTATTACAACATGGGTTTGGAGCCGTGCATGGGCGGGCAGGACTCATTGAATGACGCGGTCAAAGTACACAAATTATTTGAGACACTACAACCACAAGGCTCAAAAACGTGGTGGCTGGAGATCGAGTTAACCGTATGAAAATCACCGATGTTACTACATATATCGTTGGCAACCCGTGGAAGAATTGGGTTTTCACGCGTGTGGATACTGATGAGGGTGTACATGGGATTGGCGAAGCGACATTGAACGGCTTTGCGAAGACAGTTGAGTCTGCAATCCAGGAACTGAAACGATTTGTGATCGGCCAGGATCCATTTGATGTTGAAAACCATACGTTAAAATTGTTTCGCGAAGTTTATTCTGATGGGGGGCAGATTCAGGGAGCGGCGCTTTCGGGCATCGAGTTTGCGTGTTGGGACATCATGGGCAAAGTCACGGGACAGCCCGTCTATAAACTCATCGGCGGACGTTGCCATGAGCGTCTGCGCGTCTATGCCAACGGCTGGTATCGCGGTCCGCGCGAGCCGCAAAGTTTTTACGATAAGGCAAAGGATGTTGTCTCACGCGGGTACACTGCTTTAAAATTTGATCCGTTTGGCGCGGCGTGGAGGTATGTTGACCGCGAAGATTTTGCCCTGTCATTGGATTTGATCGCCGCTGTTCGCGACGCGGTCGGTCCCAATGTGGACATTATGATCGAAGCTCATAACCGCTTTAGTCCCCACACGGCTGTGCAGTTTGCGGACGCGATGGCAAAGTACCAGCCAACCTGGTTTGAAGCGCCAGTACCGCCTCAATATATTTCACAAATGGCATATGTCGCGAAGCGCAGTCCTGTTCCAATTGCATGTGGCGAAGATTATTACAGCCCACAACAGTTTGCTGAATTGCTCAGCCACAACGCAGTTCACATCATTCAATTGGAGCCGCAATATCTTGGGCTTACTACATCCAAACAAGTCTGCGGAATGGCTCACGCGCATAATAGTGTGACTGCGCCTCACAGCGCACAAGGTCCATTGTGTTCGTTGGTCTGCGCACACCTCAACACAGCTACGCCCAACTTTTTTATCCATGAAATCTTTGATGACTTCAACGAGGATTGGAGTGGAATCATCCTGACCAATCCGGTCAAGGTGAAAAACGGCTATATTGAACTTGAGACTGATCGTATTGGCTGGGGCACTGACCTAAATTATGAAGAGATAGAGAGACACCCCTATAACCCGGGAAATTTCCTCCCTCTTTTCCGGGCGGGTTGGGAGAAGCGGAAACCTGTCGATTGACAGGTCTTATCCTGCAATTAATGACTGGAATAGCCAAAACATGAACGGTGCTGCAAACAGCAGGAAGAATAATCCAGTGATGTTATTGCGGGTACTGCCGCCATTTTGAGCTTTTCGGTCAGCCCGGGCTTGAGCGGCATTTTTCAAGGTTTCATCGAAATATACTTTGGATAATAGTGTGTTTAACATTAACATTTTGAACTCCTTTAATTGTTGAGCGAACTGTAGCAAGAATACTGCAAAACAACTTGCCAAATATGCGCTTTCTTGACAAAAACACTCCGAAATCATGACAACTGCTCCTGATTGTGGCAATTCGTAGTTGATCTATTGGAATTAATGTAATTATGTCCCGTACTCTGGTCTTTACACCTGAAAACTTCGCCACTTTCGGAGAGTTACTTCGATTCCTGCGGAAAAAATCCGGACTTACCCAGCGCGAGCTTGCCATTGCGGTAGGGTATAGTGAATCGCAAATCAGCCGATTGGAAAAAAACGAGCGCACCCCGGATGAGGCTACACTGGCGGCGCGTTTTGTACCTGCTTTATATTTGGAAGAACAACCTGAATGGGTCGCTCGATTGCTTGAGCTTGGACTATCAACGCATTCGCCCTTAAGCCAGCCTGAATCAGCCTCGATAGCTGAGGAGGCCAAGCCCGCGCTTCACAACCTGCCCATCCAATTGACCAACTTCTTTGGGAGGGAAAAGGAGCTTAAAGAAATCCATCGCGTATTTACATCAAAACCTTCGGATGATGGTAATGTCCGTTTGCTTACACTCTCAGGCCACGGTGGCTGCGGAAAAACACGGCTGGCACTGCAAGCTGCGTTTGGTTTGCTCGATGTTTTTCCTGATGGTATCTGGCTCGTGGAATTTGCACCTCTGACCGACTCTGATCTGGTAGCAAATACTTTGGCTGCTGTTTTGAGCATTGCTGAAGAATCGGATGGCGACCTCATGCCCGCCATCACAGAGCATTTACGCGGCAAAAACTTGTTGTTGATTTTTGACAATTGCGAGCATGTCGTTCAGGCGAGCGCTGAACTTGCTGAAACTCTATTGCAGGCATGCCAAACACTATGTATCCTTGCCACGAGCCGGGAAATGTTGGGGGTCAGCGGCGAACGCGCGATCTATGTGCCTTCGTTATCCATGCCCGACCGGCGACATCCTGCGCTTCCCGGTCAATTGGGTCAATTTGAATCGGTCCAATTATTTGTCGACCGCGCCGCCAATGTCATTCCCGGATTCAGCCTAAATCAAGAGAATGAGACAGCCGTTGCACAAATCTGCCAGCGCCTGGATGGAATTCCCCTCGCTATTGAGTTAGCAGCAGCCCGTTTGCGTATGCTGCCCGTGGAACAGATCGCATCGCGCCTGGATGATATTTTTCGTTTATTAACTGGCGGAAGCCGCACAGCATTACCGCGTTATCAAACCCTGCAAGCCTTGATCGATTGGAGCTATGATTTATTGACCGAATCTGAAAAGGTGCTGTTTCCCCGTCTGGCTGTATTTGCGAAAAGTTGGACTCTTGAAGCCTGCGAAGCCATCTGTGTGGGGGAGGGTGTTGAGCCCACTGAGATCCTGGAATTGCTCGGACATCTGATCGAGAAATCCCTGGCATTAAAGCGCAGCAAGGTGGAGGGACGGGCTTTGCGTTATAGGCTGCTTGATACGATCCGGCAATATGCCATGACCAGGTTGATCGAAAGCGGTGAGGCCGACACGATACGACGACGACACGCCGAATATTATTTCAACCTCGCGGAGGCCGGGGCTCCAAGAGCACTCGATGACTATACTCAAAAAAAATGGCTCGACAATATGGAGATCGAGATCGACAACATTCGTGCCGCGGTAACGTGGAGTTTATCCACCATGGTCAACGATGCGGTCGAGTTGCGCATGGATAGACGGGGTGGTATCCGCATGAGTGCTTGGGCGCTTAATCGGCTGGGCTGGTTGGCGCACGAACGTGGCGATACAGCTACCGGACGTACCTGGCTTGAGCAAAGCCTTTCCATATACCGCAAGTTGGATGACAAACTCGGAATTTCGTGGACAACTTTAACGTTGGGCGAAGTCCTTAATATGCAGGGCGATGTTGCCACTGCAAAGACCATGATCGAAGAAGGTCTCGCTCTGGCGCGGGCGCAGGCTGAACGACAGGCAATCGGTTGGGCGCTTGGTCATTTGGGATTCAACGCGCTATTGCGAGGCGAGTTTGATGAGGCCATAAAGTGTTACCTGGAAAGTGCCGCTGTTTTTGAATTAATTGGTCCGCATAAAGCCGGTTTAGGTTGGGCTTACTTTGGGTTGGGCGAAGCGGCGCTAGCCAAAGGTGACGCACCATCAGCATTAAGTAATCTAAAAACAGCGTTGAATTTTTTTAATCAATATAAAAATAGATTGGGGATCGCCTGGTGTCTTGAGAGTCTTGCGGGGACAATTTCTTTAAATAACCAGCATGAGCAAGCGGCGAGGCTTTGGAGTATGGTTGAAGCGATCCATGATTACAAAGGTGCGCGCGAAGCTCCCATTATTAAGTCTCTCCATGAAAAGCTTAGGGAAAGTGTTCGTTCACAGCTCGGAGAGGAAAAATTCAAAACGCTTGTGAGTGAAAAGCAATCCATCTCACTTGAGCAAGCTGTGAACGAGGTGATGGAATTATGAGTATAAACATTGATCTTTCCAATTATCGCGCTCTCGTCACGGGTGTTAGCAGTGGCATCGGCGCGGGCATCGCTGAATCGCTGGCAAAAGCTGGGAGCGATGTCGCAGGCTGTGGAATAGAAGCAGCTGACAGCGAAGGGGCGAAGCGGTTTATATCCACAGTGGAAGGTTTTGGGCGGCGCGCGTTTTATCAATCCATTGATCTGGCAGATGGAGCTGCTGCGCGTGCTTTTGTGGATTGGGCAGCTGATCAACTTGGCGGGTTGGATATCGTTGTCTCAAATGCCGGGCGGAATTTTCATATCGGCGCTTCACCATTGAGCGAAGCGGATTGGCAAGCCAATATCGATCTTAATTTAGGCGCGCATTGGCGCGTGGCGCAATCTGCCAAACCGTATCTGGATCAAGCGCCGGCGCCGGTTGTAATTATCATGGGCTCCAATCACGCCTTTTATACACTACCCAATTGTTTCCCATATAATGTTGCCAAGGCGGGTTTAGTGGCAATGGTTCAATCCCTCTCGATTGAGTGGGGAACACATATTCGAACGGTTGGAATTGCCCCCGGGTTTATTGACACACCGATGAATATTGAATGGTTTGGTAAATTCCCCGACCCGGTTGCGAAACGCGCCCAGGTGGTTGGCTTGCATCCGGTGGGGCGCTTGGGCACATCTGCAGAAGTGGGCGCTTTATGCGCGTTCCTGTGCAGCCCATTGGCTGGTTATATTTCAGGCAATACAATTTTGATCGATGGCGGACGAAGTGCTATCATGCAGGATGATTAATGGAGAAGCATTTATGACTTACGTACCAAACGAAACACGTTACAACGCAATGCGCTACAACCGCTCGGGTCGCAGCGGACTCAAACTGCCTGCCGTATCACTGGGTCTCTGGCATAACTTCGGCGGCGTGGATGTGTATGAAAATAGCCGTGCGATGGTGCGCCGGGCATTTGATGTAGGCATCACGCATTTTGATCTGGCGAATAATTATGGTCCGCCCGCCGGATCAGCCGAGGAGACCTTTGGACAAATCCTGCGCGATGATCTTAAGTCGTATCGTGATGAATTAATTATTTCATCGAAAGCGGGTTATTACATGTGGCAAGGTCCGTATGGCGAATGGGGCTCGCGCAAATATTTGGTTTCGAGTCTGGATCAAAGCCTCAAGCGCATGGGACTGGATTATGTGGATATTTTCTATCATCATCGCCCCGACCCGGATACACCGCTCGAAGAAACCATGGGCGCGCTCGATTACATCGTCCGCAGTGGACGGGCGCTGTATGTCGGCCTCTCCAACTATAAGCCGGAAGAGACGCGCAAAGCCGCCCAAATTTTGCGCAGCCTCGGCACGCCATGTCTGATCCATCAACCATCTTATAGCATGTTCAATCGCTGGATCGAAGATGGCTTGTTGAAAGTATTGGAAGAGGAAGGCATTGGTTGTATCCCGTTTTCGCCGCTTGCGCAGGGTTTGTTGACCGATAAATACCTCAATGGGATTCCGGATGGATCACGCGCCTCCAAGCCGCACGGCTTTTTGAAGCCAGCCAATATTACGGATGATAAAATCGCCAAAGTAAAAAAAATTAAATGATATGGCAAAAGCACGCAATCAGACTCTCGCTCAGATAGCGCTTGCGTGGGTCTTACGCTTCAACACCGTGACTTCAGTCCTGATCGGCGCAAGTGGTGTTGCTCAAGTTGACGATGCAATTGGCATGTTGAAAAATATAGCGTTGAACGCTAAAGAGCTTCAAACGATTGAAACCATTTTGAAAGGATAAAAAGAATGATCCAGATTGCTGAGTTTTTACCCCCAACCCCCTCGCCCTTGTGGAAACTTTCCAAACAAGCGGGCGTGGATTACGCTGTAGGCGGCTTGCCGTTTAACGAACCCTCCAACGGTACCGATGCGCCGTGGGACTATTTACCGTTGCTGCGCATGAAGCAACGCTATGAAAGCGCAGGCTTCAATCTCGCGGTGATCGAAGTCCGCCCGCCTTTGAACAAAGCGAAACGCGGTTTGCCCGGCGGTGATGAAGAGATCGCTACAGTCTGCACGCTTATTGAAAACATGGGACGCCTGGGCATTCCCGTCTGGTGTTATGAATGGATGACCGACTTCAACTGGATGCGCACCAATACCAGCACGGTCTCACGCGGCGGTTCGGTGGTCACAAGTTATGATAATGCCTTGATGAAAGACGCGCCTCTAACGGAAAATGGTCCGATCAGCGAAGAAAAGCTTTGGGAAACACTCGAGCATTTTCTAAAGATCGTCGTACCGGTGGCGGAGAAATGGAACGTCAAACTTGCCATGCATCCCGATGACCCGCCGCTTTCACCGATCCGCGGAGTGGGGCGCATCATGCGTAGTGTGGAGAATTATCAACGCCTGGTTGACATGATTCCCAGCAAGATGAACGGCATCACGTTGTGCCAGGGAAATTTCACGTTGATGACGAATGATCTGCCGGGTGTTATTCGTAAATTCGGCAACCAGGATAAAATCTTTTTTGTGCACTTCCGGGATGTGCGCGGCACAGCGGAAAAATATGAAGAGACCTGGCACGATGATGGTCAGACCGATATGCTGGCATGTATGCAGGCGTATAAGGATATAAACTTCGAAGGTGTGTTACGTCCCGATCATGTGCCAACCGTGGAAGGCGATAGCAACGACAACGCCGGTTATTCATCGTTTGGACGGTTGTATGCCATCGGATATATTCGCGGTTTACGACAAGCCATCTATGCCAAGGCAGGATAATTTATGAATATCGCAGTGACTGGTAGTAGTGGACGTGTAGGAAAAGCCATCGTTGAAATGGCTTTGGCTCAGGGGCATAGTGTTGTATGCATAGACCGTGTCCAACCGGAAAAAGTTATTGACCAACCTGACGTCAATTACATACAGGCTGATCTGACCGATTATGCTGCATTTGAAAATGCGCTGCGCGGTTGTGATGCTTTGGTGCATATGGCGGCAATTCCCGCGCCCGGCTCGCATCCTGATCACGAAGTGCATAATAACAATGTCGTGAGTAGTTACAATGCGTTGCGCGCCGCAGTGGAGGTTGGAATCCAGCGCGTGTGTCAAGCCTCCAGCGTGAATGCCATGGGGCTTGCCTACAGCCGCTGGCCCCATTTCGATTATTTCCCGTTGGATGAGAAACATCCTACGTATAACGAAGACCCGTATAGTCTGTCGAAATGGATTTGTGAGGAGCAGGGTAATTCGTTTGCGCGGCGTTATGAGAACATGGTCATCGCAAGCATGCGTTTCCATTGGGTTGTATCAGACCGCGCTACGGCAGTGGCAGCGAAAGGCTACAGCGAAACTGAATTTGCAGCCAAAAATTTATGGGCTTATGTACGTTCCGATGCTTCAGCGCGAGCCTGCCTGAACTCGCTAACCGCAGACTTCAAAGGGCATGAAGTATTTTTTCTTGCCGCTCCTGACACCATCAGCGCAACGCCTTCGCTCGAACTGAAACAAAAATTCTTTCCCGATGTGCCCGTGCGCGGTGATTTAAGCGAGACGAAAAGCTTCTTTGATTCAAGTAAGGCTGAGCGAATGCTCGGCTGGACACATCAATAAAATATAAACGGAGAAAACAGTATGCACATTCAACCCTCAAAAGATGATTTGATCCATCTCACCAAACTTAACCCATTTGAAAGATTTGACGACGGACGCCCGCGCGTGCCTGATGAACTGCTCGAGCGCATGAAGCTTGTCACCGCTGAGGAAGTCTGGTCGGTGCTTTTGAATCATGGTTATAAAAATCAATTTGTGGGCGGGTTCATGCAAACTCACCCGGGCGTTGTGTTGGTTGGTCGCGCCCTCACTGCTTCTTTTCTTCCGCATCGCCCCGATTATCACGAAGCAATTCAAACGGCTGGCACTGCTGAAGGACGTGGCAAGATCGGCGGACAAAACTCCTGGATCATCGAGCAACTTCAACTCAACGATGTGATGGTCGTGGATCTGCGCGGCAAGATCGATGGCGGCACCATTGTGGGTGACAATCTCGGAACGGCTGTCCGCACCCGTACTCGCGCCGGTCTCGTTGTGGACGGTGCGATTCGTGACCTGCCCGGGCTGGTTACGCTCACTGATGTGAATTTCTTTATGCGGGATGCGCATCCATCAGCGATTGCCGATGAAACGCTCGAAGGGATTAATATTCCCGTCAAGATTGGCGGCGTGACCGTTCTGCCCGGCGATGTTGTGCTCGGCACCAATACCGGCATCTACTTCATCCCGCCGCATTTGGTTCAAGAAGTTGTTGAAGCCAGCGAAGCCACCCGTGTGCGTGATGAGTTCGGCAAACTGCGCATCTCTGAAGGAAAATATACCAGCGGTGAAATCGATGTAGGGACGTGGCGCGAAGATATCGAAGCAGATTTCACAGCATGGAAAAAGGCGAATAACAAATGAACGCGCGACCCGAAGATCATGTGAATCAGCGATCCCGCCCCAGCGAGTTGAAGATCACAGATGTGCGCGTGGCAACTGTCGGCTGGGAGGGGTGGCGGTTTCCTATCATCCGCATTGATACCAATCAAGGTTTAGCCGGATATGGCGAAGTGCGTGATGGCGCCAGCAAGACCTATGCGCTCATGCTTAAGCGGCACCTCATTGGAGAGAATCCATGCAATGTGGATAAGATTTTCAAAAAGATAAAACAATTTGGTCATCATGCCCGTCAAGGCGGCGGCGTATGCGGCATTGAAATGGCGCTGATGGATTTAGCTGGCAAAGCCTATGACGTTCCGGCTTACGCACTTGCAGGTGGAAAATTCCGCGATGCGATCCGCATGTATTGTGATACCCCCAACGAACCCACTGGCGAAGCCATGGGGCATAAGCTCAAGGAAAGAATGTCGCGCGGTTTTACCATGCTCAAAATGGACATTGGCATTCAACCGCTCATCGGCGTGCAGGGCGCGCTTACATATCCTGCTGGAACTTTGAATACAAACGATGGTACGCAATTGGATCGTATGCTCGATATCAACAGCATCCAACATCCGTTTACCCACGTGCGTCTCACGCCCAAAGGCATTCAAATGCTTTGCGAGTATGTTGAACAAGTCCGTGCGGTTGTTGGATATGAAGTGCCGATTGCCGCCGACCATTTTGGTCACATCGGCGTGGATGATTGTATTCGCCTGGGTGAAGCACTCGAACCGTTTAATCTTGCCTGGCTTGAAGATATGGTCCCGTGGCAATTTACTGAGCAATGGGTTCAAATGGAACGCGCTTTGAAAACACCGGTTTGCACCGGCGAAGATATTTATTTGAAAGAAGGCTTCATGCCGTTGCTGCAAGCGCGCGCCGTCAATGTGATTCATCCCGACCTTGCGACAAGTGGCGGCATTCTCGAAACAAAAAAGATCGGTGACCTTGCGCAAGAGTATGGTGTGAGCATGGCTTTACATATGGCAGGTACACCCATCAGCACCATGGCGGCTGTCCATTGCGCGGCGGCGACCGAGAACTTCATCGCCCTTGAACATCACTTCACTGATGTACCTTACTGGGCTGATTTTATTGACATCGGTTTGAAGCCCCTCATCAATAATGGATACATTACTGTCCCCGATGCGCCCGGTCTTGGTTTCACGTTGAATGAAGAAATTGTCAAAGAACATCACATCGCTGAAGATAAAGGTTTCTTTGAACCAACCACCCAATGGGATGCCGAACGCAGTTGGGATCGACTCTGGTCGTAGGAGAATTTTATGGCGCTTATGCCTTTACCTCCCGGGATGAAGATCGCGGCTCAAATCACCCCCGAGCCTGCTCAAGCGGATTTGGATTTTATCCGCCAGATGGGCGTTGACTATGTCGTCTTATGGACAGGCGGTGACAAAGCCAGTTACGAATATTATTCAAGCCGCAAACAATTGTTTGAAGCGGCTGGATTAAAAGTGTATGGTTTTGGAAGTTTTAGCGTTCATAATCAAGATGTCATTACGCTCGGTTTGCCCGGCCGTGACGAAAAAATTGAGGAATACAAAACCCATCTGCGCAATCTTGGCAAAGCGGGCATTCCTTATACAACCTATGCTCACATGGCAAATGGAATTTGGAGTACTGAAGGCGAGTTCACGCGCGGCAATGCGCCTGCGCGCGCTTTTGATTTGGCAAAGGGCGGCAAAGGCCGGTGGATCGATCGAACCTACGAAGGCACACTGACCCATGAACGCGTATACACCCAGGAAGAAATTTGGGAAAACTTTATCTACTTCATCAAACAAGTTGCGCCCGTGGCAGAAGAGGCGAATGTCAGAATCGGTATTCATCCTGATGATCCTCCGGTTGAAGAGTTAGGTGGAATTCCGCGCTGTATCTTCAGTAACTTTGACGGTTACAAACGCGCACTTGAAATTGCCGACAGCCCCAACGTGGGGATATGTCTCTGTGTAGGTTGCTGGGCTGAAGGCGGTTCGAAGATGGGCAAAGATGTATTTGAAACCATCCGCTATTTTGGTGAACGCAAAAAACTCTTCAAGGTTCACTTCCGCAACGTGGATAAACCTTTGCCGTATTTCGTTGAAACGTTTATTGACGATGGTTATATGGATATGTACCAGGTCTTGAAAGCCATGCGCGCCGTGGATTTTGACGGCGTCTTTATCGCGGATCATATTCCGGCAATGGGCGGTACGCCCCAAGTTGGGACAGCGTATACCATCGGATATATGAAGGCGATGTTGGAACGCGTCAATATCGAAGCAGAAAGATAATCTTATGAAAATTACTGATCTCAAATGTGCTGTCATTGGCGAGAACCCTGTCATTCGCATCAATACGGATGAAGGAATTTATGGATACGGTCAGGCAGAGAATACCAAGCCGTACCTCAAGCCCCATGTTTTGTTTTATAAAAAATACTTGATCGGTGAAGACCCGACCAATGTAGAACGCGTTATGATGAAGATCCGCCGCATGGGGAGTTTCAAGCCGTGGGGTAGTGCCGTCAGTGCGGTAGAGATGGCGTTATGGGATATCGCTGGCAAAGCTGCCGGAATCCCTGTGTACAAACTTCTCGGCGGCAAGACCCGCGACAAAGTGCGTGTGTATAACGGCGGGGTGCGTTTTCCAATGACGGGTTATAACCCCGAAGATTATGCCGAAGACATGCGCAAAATGAAAGCTGCAGCGGAAGGCTTTACCATCATTAAGTCACCGATCGGTTTTCACAGCGCCATGCCTTATCAAATCCCCAACTTTTCTTATGATGAGCCGCGGGGAGTTGTACCGCAGAGTAACCCTTACTTTCGAACGAAAGGGGGAGTGCTCTCCATGTCTGATACGCCGCATGCCAACCGCGGCTTGCTGACCGAGAAAAGCATGAAGCATATCATCGCGTGTGTTGAAGCGATGAAATCTGTGCTTGGCGATGAGATCGGTCTGGCACTCGATTGTGGTCCTGGCTGGATGGTGTCGGATGCGATCCGCGTGGCGCGTGCGCTTGAGCCGCTTAACATCATGTGGATGGAAGATTTGATCACCGGTGATTACACCCCGTATACATTGGCAGATGTCTATCGTGAGGTCACGCAAGCTACAGCGACGCCCACTCACACCGGCGAGCAAATCTATTTGCGCCAGAACTTTAAAGAGTTGATTGAAAGACATGCTGTGCGTATCATCGGTCCAGACCCGGAAGATATCGGCGGTCTCGCTGAGTTGAAATGGGTGACAGAATATGCTGACTTGCACGGTATTATGATGGCACCGCACGGCGTCTTCGACGGCTTGATCGGGCTGGCTGCGCTCGTTCAGGTGTGTGCCACGCTTCCGCAAAATTACATCGCTTTTGAATATCCAATAGCAAAACCCGAATGGTGGTATGACATCATCAAAGGTTTGCCAAATCCCATTGTGAAAGATGGCTTGATTGAAGTTTGGAATACTCCAGGTTTAGGCGTGGATTTTATCGAAGAAAAAGCGCGTCAATATCTCTCAGCAGAAGACCATGATTTTTTTGATTAATAACTCAACAGTCTTCAATCCCGAAGGGATGGGATGATTCTAGTTTTGAAACCAGCGTGGAAATAATCCCGAAGGGATGACATGTTTTCGCGCAAGCCCATGACATCCATCCGGGATTGGTAAAACCATTCCGAAATCTATAATCGTTTCACCCCTTCGGGGTTGACTACGTAAGATGAAATAAAAAATAAAAGGATAAGCACATGAAAATAACAAATGTAAGACCCATTCTTACCGCTCCAGATGGTATCGCACTTGTCATCGTCAAAGTGGAAACTGACCAGCCGGGACTCTATGGAGTCGGCTGTGCCACGTTTACGCAACGCCCGACATTGGTTGCCAAAGCTGTGGAGGAGTATCTCGCGCCATTGTTGAAAGGACGTGATCCCGCCAACATTGAAGACCTGTGGCATATGATGTACGTCAATTCTTATTGGCGTAATGGACCGGTGCTGAACAATGCCATTAGTGGCGTGGATCAGGCGCTATGGGATATCAAAGGCAAGGTCGCGAACATGCCTGTCTATGATCTGTTAGGCGGTAAATGTCGTGAGGCTGCCATGGTCTATCGGCATGCCGATGGACGCGAGCCCAAAGAAGTGTTGGATAACGTTCTCAAATATCAAGCCGAAGGTACGCTGGCAGTACGCCTGCAAATGGGTGGTTATGGTGGACGCGTAAAAGACTTGAATAAGAAGAACTCGCGGCCCAGCAAAAAAGCCCCACAAGCAACACATCGGATGAAATCAATGGATAATACCCAGGGAAATTTCCCGGGCGCTTATTATGACCCAGATTGGTATGCGCGCTCCATTCCGCCGTTGTTTGAATATATCCGTAACAAGATTGGCTTTGATTTGTTCCTGTTACATGACATTCACGAACGACTTGCACCCATTGATGCCATTCGGATGGCGAAAGCCCTGGAGCCATATCGTTTGTTTTTCCTGGAAGACCCGTTCGCGCCTGATCAAATTGAATGGTTCCGTCGTTTGCGCGAGCAATGCGCTGTGCCGATCGCGATGGGCGAATTGCATAACAATCCGCTGGAATGGCGTCCGCTAATTGCCGAGCAGTTGATTGATTTCATCCGCTCGCACATTTCTCAGCTTGGAGGTATCACCTCTGCGCGCAAACTTGCGGCGTTGTGCGAATCGTTCGGTGTCCGCACCGCCTGGCATGGACCCGGCGACACATCTCCCGTTGGGCATGCTGCCAATCTGCATCTTGACTTGGCATGTCACAATTTTGGGATTCAGGAGATGATATATTTTGGCGATCCGCTCAAGGAAGTTTTTCCGGGTATTCCTGAATTGCACAATGGCTATTTATGGGCGAACGATAAGCCTGGCTTGGGCATTGATATTGACGAAGCCAAGGCTGCGAAATATCCGATCAGCATTCCGCCGATTGAATGGACGCAAAGCCGCTGGCCCGACGGGACGATCTGGACGCCGTAAAGAACATTCTCTTTCTACCAGTATGCAGCGACTCTGCAGTCTATTAGCGTGTTTATAGGCTTGCAGAGTCGTCTCACTGTTCATAAACTTTTCGGAGAGCATATGCAAAGACCCATAGCCAGCCTCGTACTCACAATCTTTTTGTTTCAACTACTGAGCGCCTGTACCCAAGTCCCATCTACTCAAAGCCAACCCACCCAACAGGCGTTCAGCGGCTTGGCCCTAAAGCCCGTTGGAGAGACGGCTAAAGTTTTTGCCCATTTTGAACTCGCAATCGATACTGACAGTTCATTCTCCAACCCGTTTGACCCGGCTCAGGCTGACCTCAATGTGCGCTTCACCTCGCCCGCTGGGAAAGTTGTACTGGTTCCGGCTTTCTGGTATCAGGATTTCGATCCGCAGACTCTAACTCCCAAAGACGCTCCCGGTTGGCGAGTGCGCTTCACGCCAGATGTGTCAGGTGAGTGGACTGCCCGGGCTGAATTGACCAACCCCACCCTGGAAAGCGAACCGTTGATCATAAATGTTGCCGCCAACCCCGCAGCACATGGATTCCTGCGCATCAACAAAGAGGATCCTCGCTACTTCGCACTCGATGATGGCTCCTTCTTTTTTCCGGTTGGGTTAAACATAGCGTGGTCTACCGGCGATGTGCTCAAGGATTTCACGAGCTGGCTCGATCAGTTCAGTCAAAACGGTGGCAATTTCATCCGTGTATGGATGGCCTCATGGTCTTTTGGTCTGGAGTGGCAAGACACTGGATTGGGGAATTATTCAGCTCGCTTAAAACAGGCCTGGCTTCTTGATCAGGTGCTAACCCTCGCTGAAGACCGCGGTATCTACGTGGAACTTTGCCTGATCAACCACGGCGCTTTTAGTGAATCAACCAATGCCGAATGGGCTTCCAATCCCTATAATATTGCACTAGGCGGGTCGCTAAAAACTCCAGGCGATTTCGTCAGCGACCCAACTGCCAGGGATTTATTCAAGCGCCGCTTGCGCTATACTGTTGCCCGTTGGGCTGCATACCCCAGCCTGGGAGTGTGGGAGTGGTGGAATGAGATCAACTGGACACCGATCAATGATGATGCTCTCGCTCCCTGGATCACAGAAATGACGAAGGAGCTGCAGAAATACGATCCTTATAATCATTTACGTTCCACGAGCTATGCAAACGGTATCGATAACAAGATCTGGTCGATGCCTGAGTTGGATTTTGCCCAACAGCATGATTATTCTGCAAGTGATCCAGCCAGTACGCTTTCTCAAAATTTAGCCAAGATACAGAAAAACTCTGGTGATAAGCCCGCTGTTCTGGCTGAGCACGGCAATTCCGACGATGGGAACACACCATTTAACAAAGGTGGAACCCACCTGCACAACGGTTTGTGGGCGGCGCCCTTTTCCGGATACGCCAGCACTGCCATATACTGGTGGTGGGATAATTATATCGATCCTTCCAACCTGTGGTTTCAGTACAAGGGTATTTCAGAGTTCATGAAGGCTGAAGACCTGACCAAAATGACTCCCTCACAGGTTGAAACAAGCCCCAGTGGCGGCATTGTTTCGATTCTTTCCAAACCCGATCATGCTCTTATTTGGGTGCGTGATGAAAACTATAATATGCATGGTACCCAATTGGCTTACTATAAGGATAAAAACCCCGGCTCTAACTGGATTTATTCGCCTGCGCCGCTAGAAGGACTATCCTTCACTCTAAACGGCCTGCAAGAAGGGCGCTTCCTAGTCACATGGTATTCGACCATAGACGGGTTACCCACAGCCGCTCCTCTGGAGATCACTGTGAAGGATGGATCTGTAACCATCGACGTGCCCCGCTTCCAGATTGATTTGGCCTTAAAGATAGTGAAGGCTCCCTGAAAAAAGTTCCAATTAAGTGAGAACAGATCAGAGGTATTACTGAGGTGGAATCAGGGCTTGTACGAGCTGTTCATTCCAGTTACTGGTAGCTAAATTGTACACACCGAAACCGGAACAGAATTCCCAATAGCCCCAACTAAAGCCTCGCGCCTCGGCTTCGCGCGCTACAAAAGTTGTCCAGCGCGCGCGCGAGTCTAAATCAGCTTTACTATAGGCTCCAAATTCACCCAGGAAAATGGGACGCTGGTTGTCTTTAGCCCATTGCTCGACCAGGTTGAAATCATATTGTAAATATTGCTTTTGAATGCTGGAACCTTTCCATTCCGTACCCATCCAATCATTACTTCCTGCTACCCAATCTGCGCCTTGGTGAGTAAACTCAAAAGGGGAATAGTAGTGGAAAGTAACAATGATATGTTGATCGGCGGCAGGCAACGTCAGTTCATCCAGAGCCTGCAAGCTGTTCCATTCACTTGGTCCAATGACAATATTGCGCGTGGGGTTGGTCTCACGAATCACCGGTAAGGTGGCCGCGACAAGAGCATTCCAGCGCTTGGCCGTCATCAAGCCGTTTGGTTCATTCATGGGTTCGAACAACAGCGCATCTGGATAAGACTGATAATGTTCGGCGATTTGTTGCCATAGTGCGATAAAACGAGCTTGGTGTCCAACTGGGTCGAGTGCCATTGCTTCATAGTGGTGCATGTTAACCATGATGGTCAGATTGTTTGCGAAAGCCTGCGCTATTGCCCAATCCACCCGCCTGAAAAATTCCGGGTCAATCGTGTAGGGAGCTTTTTCCATGGCATGCGCATTCCAGCGCACGGGCAGGCGCACGGCTGTAAAGCCTTTTTGGTGGATCAATTGAAAGAACTCTTCTTTCAATACGACTCCCCATTCACCCTCATTTGGCGCTTCCAAAGCATTCCCCAGGTTGACTGTTCGAGCCAGTTGTTGATTCATAGTAAATGCATCCACTGGTGGTTCCGGGGTTGGGATTAGGGTGGGTGTAGGGCTAGGAGTGGGTGCAATCCCGCAGGCAGTAGTAAATAGAATGATGAAGATCAGATTTGCTAATCGAGAAAAGTGTTTTGAGTTAGGCATGTGTATTGTCACAGTCTTTAGATTTTAAGTTATCAACCTGTTTACGTTGATTCTGGATGATTATAATATTTTGTCTCAATAAAAGGCGTATCTGATTTATGAATATCTTTGCCGCTCTTGCCAGGTTACAACTACACCTAGAAATGTGGCTCGTTGGACCATTGGATGCCGATGTGCGCCAGAAAATGCAAGTAGACATGCGTGCCGCTCGTATCCACAGTGTGATGTCCACCGCCATCACGTTCATTCCAATTATCTTGCGGCGCTCAGGTGCGACTACTGAACAAGTAGCCTATTACTTTGCGATCACTGCCTTGGGACTGCTCACTACAAACATCAGTGTTTGGTTTATGCGCCGTTGGGGGATGAAGCGTGTTGCCCTGATCTGTTGGTTGGTGGGGCGTGGCTCATTTTTGCTAACCGCAATTGCGTTTAACGCCACCAGCCTGTTAATCATTTTTACATTCTTCTGGCTATTGGAAGCATGGCCCTCGCCAGCCTATGTTCAAACCATACAAGTTATATATCCGATTCAGCAACGTGGGCGCATCCTTGCGGCGGTGCGGGTCGGGTTTGTGGCGCTGATCCTAATCTTCACTCCGCTGGCGGGCTGGATTCTGGATCATTGGGGATATCGCGCCTTGTTGCCCCTCGCAGGTCTTTCAGGGATAGGGTCAACCTTGATCTTCTTCTCCGTGATGCGCAAACTTCCCGATACATTGGTAGATCTGCCTCGCCGTACGATCTCACCAATCCATATTATACAAAATGATCGCAGGATGCCATTTTATTTAAGTGGGATTTTTCTATTTGGGTTGGGTGCGTTAATGGCTTCGCCCTTATACCCGATCATTCAGGTGGATCAACTTAATTTATCCTATACGGCAGTTGGCTTGCTTGGGTTTGTGCAATCACTGTTTTGGTTTATTGGCTACCTGTTCGGCGGGCGGATATTGGACCGTCTCGGCGGTCTGCGAAGTCTGCAAATCGTATTTGCCATGAATACTCTCGTGATGTTGCCTTATATTTGGGCAACGCAAGGCTGGATGTTATTGCCTTCGTTTATAGCGGCGGGTCTCGTCACAGCCGGGGCCGATCTGGCGATCCTATATACCGTATCCAATCTGGCAGGTCCCGAGCATGTGCCTGCGTATGCCGCGCTCAATTCCACGATCTCTGGAATTCGCGGGTTATTGGGACCGTTCTTTGGGTTGCTGCTGATTTCGTATGGCTGGCAATATTGGCAGATATTCGTTTTAAGCGCTGGTTTGACTCTAACAGGGGCGATCGTGTTGACGCAGGCGAGGAAGTTCAACGCTCCTATTTTAGACTCATAACCATCACAAGTTGGTGATATTAACAGGACTTTCGCTTGCTAGAGAGCGCCCAGCTACACTCAAAAAATAGTTGCGTAGCCGACATTCTCTAACGTCGGCGGGTTGAGCGAAAGTCCTGACTGAATCTTGTCACGCCTGAAACACCCCTGGCGTTTTTGATCCATGCGTACGACGATGATATATGCAAAGTGGAAGAGTCCACACTGTATGCACAGAAATTATTCGAGAACCACGTGCCTGTTGAAATGCACCTGTTTCACAAAGGCGGACATGGATTTGGCTTGGGTTGCAAAGTGGATGAGACAGATCAATAGTACATCGTAAAGTAAATAAATTTGCTTAACTGTTCGTGCTCCCGCAGGGTCGGTGTACCCTGCGCAACACGGCGGTCACACTTCAGGGTAGACCGCCTTCGAGCAAATAGAAATTTCAAATAACTTGATTTACACTGTAATAGGTGGGATTGTTTGTTAACCGGTTAAAATCAAACATCTGCTAAACATCCAAGGAACAAAACACATGACCTTCCCTCCTGACTATTACGAACGTGTCTACGCTGGTGTGCTTGGCAAAATGATCGGCGTCTATTTGGGACGTCCCTTCGAAGGCTGGACCTACGACCAGATCATGGCGAGCTTCGGTGAGATCAAGTATTGCGTCAATGACCGTCACGACTTGCCTCTGCGTAATCACTTATTAGTTGTCACTGATGACGACACCTCCGGCACATTTACTTTTTTACGTGCCCTGCCTGATTACAACAACTCGCTCGATCTCACCCCTGCGCAGATCGGTCAGACCTGGCTCAACTACATCATCGAGAACCGCACCATCCTCTGGTGGGGCGGACTCGGCAACTCCACCGAACACACCGCCTACCTGCGACTCAAGGATGGCATCCCTGCGCCGCGATCCGGTTCGATGGCACTGAATGGCAAAGTCGTCGCAGAACAGATCGGGGCGCAGATTTTTATTGATGGTTGGGGCTTGATCGCGCCCGGTGATCCTGCTCTGGCTGTTGATCTTGCGCGCCGCGCTGCCAGTGTTAGTCACGATGGTGAGGCTATCTACGGCGCGCAGGTCATCGCCGCGTTGATCTCTCAAGCCTTCGTTGAATCCGATCTCGATAAACTCATTGATACTGCCATCGTTTTCATCCCTCATGATTCCATCACCTATCGTCTCATCGCCGATGTACGCGCCTGGCACACTATTGATCTGCATGATTGGCATGCCGCCCGCGCAAAACTTGCCGCGCACTATGGCTACGACAAATATGGCGGCAACTGTCACATCATTCCAAATCATGGTCTTGTGATTCTGAGTCTGTTATACAGTCAGGGTGATTTCAGTAAAGCTCAAACCATCGTCAACACTTGCGGTTGGGATACCGATTGCAATGCTGCCAATGTCGGTTGCATCCTTGGCGTCCGCAACGGACTATCCGCTTTCAATGGCACGTATGATTGGCGCGGTCCCGTTGCTGATCGACTTTATCTCCCCACCGCTGATGGTGGTCGCGCCATCAGCGATGCCTTGCATGAAACTGATTTTATTCTCGAGTCCGCCTATGTCATGCGCGGTAAAAAATGGACTCGCCCCAAAGATGGGGCACGCTTCCACTTTTCATTGCCCGGTTCAGTGCAAGGCTTTCAATCACAGGCTGACAACCTGACATTGGACAACACTCCTCATCCGACTCAACCTCATCAACGTGTTTTGACAATTACTTACCGCCTCACTTCCAACGGGACGTCTGCTCTGTGGACCCCAACCTTTATCCCCCCTGAAGCCATTGACATGCCCGGTTACAGCCTGCTCGCCTCACCGACTTTATATCCCGGACAAATCGTCCGTGCTGATTTGCTATCCAACAGCGCCAACTTAACGCCGATCAAAGTTGGGCTTGTCATCCAAAGCTATGGCGAAGCCGATCAACTCATCACGACGTATGGACCGATCACGAATCTGAATCCCGGCAAACCATCTCAGCTCACATGGCAAATGCCCGATCTCGGCGGCGCACCGATTGTCCATGTTGGCATTTCGATTTCTACCGATGAACCTGCTGAAGGTGCAATCCATCTCGATTCGCTTACATGGGATGGCTCGCCCAACGTCACATTCCGCAGACCTGTTGCATCTGGAACCATGTGGAAGCGACAATGGGTCAACGCCGCCGACTACTTCACCGACGAATTCGGTGAAGCTTTCCGTGTTATCCAAAATCGTGGACGCGGCATGGTCGTTACCGGCACCCGCGAATGGACGGATTACAGCGTGCAAGCCGAAATCACACCGCATTTGGTCAAGACCTTTGGCGTGGCGGCGCGTGTACAAGGACAGGAACGCTATTATGCCCTGTTACTATCTGAGCAAAATAAAATTAAATTGATCAAACGATTAGATGGGGAAGTTGTGCTGGCTGAACAATCCTTTGCCAGGCAATTTGGTACATCGTATAAAATGAGAATTGATGTGCAGGGCGATCAAATCCAAGCCTGGGTGAATGGGGATTTATTGTTCACTATGGAAGATTCCATACGTCCACTCGCTGGCGGTGGCATTGCCCTGGTCTGCGATGCAGGGCGAATCGGGACAGACGAAGTTTTGATATTGCCTATATAGTGAAGCGATTCGGGTTAGAGACCAAGCCCGCATGATATCCAAAACGAACGCTTCTCGAAAAATGGCTTGTCAGCTATTATCAGCAACGTAGATATGTGTTGGGGAGATAAGACGATTTTGAAAGTTACAGGAGGCTGGTCAGAGCTTGATGCGGGCGGAGATGCTAAAAGTAAATAATGGATATATAGAACAGATATTCGAACCTCACGGTTCGGGTCCGTGAGGTCGAGAGTTCAAATCTCTCCGCCCCGCAGAAATTGAAGAGACATTTGCCTTGGCAAATGTCTCTTCAATTTCTGCGGAAGTTCAATGCAAGATCACGGTTTCAATAATGCAAATTGATCAATGGAGGAGAGTGCATGGTCCTTATCCGTGAGGTCTATTGATTCGAAGCGTGTGACAATCAATCCTAAATTTATTGAATCTCATTCGCAATACTTATATTTATTTGGAGATGTACGAAATTTTGCAAGTTGCGGGACGAGGATCAGAGCTTGATGCGGACTGCGATGACGCAGCTCAATTTATCGGCGCGTACCTATCATCGCATCCTGAAACTGGCGCGCACGATCGTAGATTTGGCGGGGTATGAAAAATCCAATTCGCGCATCTGGTAGTGGATTTGCCGCATAGATGAACTTGTACTAGCGTAACGATCCTCGCTCAAGAAGCCGCGTTGGTGTCAGGTTTTGCCAACGCCGTTCTTTGATTCCGCGTCTCGATGAGCGATAAGATCGGTCCGGTCATGAAAGTTGTAGCCAGTGCCATAAGAACCATCATGGCGAAGATCTCTGCCGAGAGAATACCGAGGTCGTATCCGATGTTGAGAGCAATTAATTTCATCAGGCCGCGTGTATTCATTAGCGCGCCAATGGAAAGTGATTCCCCCTAACTCATACCGGTCCAGCGTGCCGCGAGTGTAGTGCCTCCGAGTTTGCCTGCAATCGCTACCAGGATGATCAATCCGCACAGGAACCAGCTTTGCCAGTCGTCCATTAATCCGATCTGGGTGCGGAGACCCGTGAAGGCAAAGAAGAGCGGCAATAAAAACACTGTGCCAAAGGTTTCGAGTCTTTCTTTCACAGGCACTCGCAAGATTTCTTGCGGAGGCAAGACTGCACCCGCGAGAAACGCTCCGAATAATGCATGTATGCCAATGGTTTCGGTAAAAAGTGCGGATGCAAAGGCGAACAACAATGTACTTGCTATAATACTTTTGCTTTGCGCTCCACTATAATCTGTCCTCGACATGATCTGGCGGAGCCAAGGCTTGATTAGAAAAATCATCACAGCGGTGAAGGCTAGCGCAAGTCCGACTGTCATGGCTGTTCTGCTGAGATTTTCTGACCGAGCGATGGCCAGAACGATTGCGAGGAGACACCAGTCAGTCACATCATCTACAGCCGCAGAGGCGATTGCAGTGCTTCCAAGGGATGACCGGGAAAGTCCGCGTTGCTCGAGAATGCGTGTCAGCACAGGGAAGGCTGTGATGCTCATTGCGATGCCCATGAATAATGCAAAGGAAAGAAAGGAAACATCCTGTGGGGCTAAGGGTAGGTATAGGAAAAGTGCCAGGGCAGTGCCAAGCATGAACGGTGCCAGGATACCCACATGGCTGATGAGCACGGCGGAGTGAGCGCGTTGACGGAGAGATTGTGGATTCAACTCCATGCCAACGATGAACATGAAGAGTATGACCCCAACCTGACCCAGCAATTGCAAAGCTCCAGGGAACTCACTGGAAAGAGAAATGCTTCTGCTTGCGGTGATAGCCAGCCAAGCAGGGATGGACCCAATAGGATTCCGCCGACCATTTCTCCAATGACGGCTGGCTGTCCCATTACTGTGAAAAGCATTCCCAAGGCTCGTGCAATCGTAATGATCACGATGATTTGTAACAGC
>JAYUGV010000019.1:0-15616 GCA_043767565.1 Anaerolineales bacterium | reverse complement strand
GCCTGTTTCTGATGAAGTGACTTTTTCTGCCCTCGTGCTGAATCTCAAAGGACTCGAACGCGCCGCCGCCGCTGGCATCAAAAAAGTGGATATGGGCGTGCCCGCCTCCGAAACGCTTGCCAGAAAAAATGCCAACACCACGATCGAAGACGGCATGCTTGAAATGGAAGCGATGGTCAAGCTGGCGCGTGAGCACGGCATGAAAGTGCGCGCCGGTGTGCAGGTGGCGTTTGGCTGTGCGTACGAAGGCAAGATCGAACAGAGCAAAGTCGTTGCCATGTCACGCCGATTCTTGAACATGGGCATCGACGAATTATCTTTATCTGACTCTGCCGGACTCGGTAACCCACAATTGATTCGCCGCATCGTGCAGGAAGTTCTGCCGATGGCTGGAAGTGTGCCCGTCATCCTGCATCTTCACGACACGCGCGGACAAGGACTCGCGAATCTTTTATCAGCATTGAAATCCGGCATCACATCGTTTGACACATCCTTCGGCGGGCTGGGCGGCTGTCCGTTCATTCAAACCGCCAAAGGCAACATCGCCACCGAAGACACCGTCAACATGCTCCACGAAATGGGCATCGCCACCGGCGTGGACATGAATCAAATCGCCAAGCTATCGCGCCGAATGGAAGTATATTTAGGAAAAGAACTGCCTGCGAAGATGCACCACCTCGTTTGACCGCGGACGAACGACCGCCGACCGCCTGTCCCCTCTCCCTTTGGGAGAGGGCTAGGGTGAGGGATGGTCAACGGTCAACGGTCAGCGGTCAGAAAGTTTCCCCATGCCAACCCTCTCCGAACGCATCCTCTCCCAACACACACAACAACCCGTCTCCGCTGGTGACATCGCCATCGTGGACGTGGACGCCGTCATGGCAACCGATGCCACCGCTCCGTTCGCGCTCAAAGCCTTCAAGGAAATGGGCGGCGACAAGGTTTGGAACAAAGATAGAACCTTCCTCATCATTGACCATGCCTCCCCCGCCCCGAACGAACGCGTTGCCAACTTACATAAACTCATGCGTGACTTCGCGCGAGAACAAAGCATCAAACTCTACGATGTTGGTGCGGGGATTTGTCATCAGCTCATGGTCGAGAACGGACACGTCAAACCCGGCGACTTATTCCTCGGTGCCGATTCGCACACGCCTACCTATGGCGCACTCGGCGCGTTCGCGGTTGGAGTCGGTTCAACGGATTTAGCAGGTGTGTTACGCACAGGTAAAACGTGGCTCAAAGTTCCTCAAACAGTATTGTTCACACTCCATGGCAAGCTATCCAAAGGCGTTTCTGCCAAAGATATTATTTTGTTTCTGATTCAAAAGACCGGCGTTGAAGGCGCGGTCTACGAAGCGATCGAGTTTAACGGCTCGGCGGTCGAATCGATGACACTCGCCAGCCGCATGGTGTTGACCAACATGGTTGCCGAGATGGGCGCAAAAACAGGACTCGTCGATACCAAAGGTCTGCAACTCGATTATCCCTTTGAGCATCAACACGTGGACGAGTCTGCAAGCTTCCGCGCCAAGTTCACTTTCGATGTTTCAGAAATCCGTCCGCAAATTGCCAAGCCGCACTCGCCTGATAACGTCGTCCCCATTGACGAACTCATCGGTACGAAAATAGACGCCGCCTTCATTGGCTCGTGCACCAACAGCCGCCTTGAAGATTTACAATCCGCCGCCGAAGTCCTGCGCGGGAAAAAACTCACCGTGCGACTCATCATTGCGCCCGCGTCCAAAGCCGTGTTCGATACGGCGCTGCAGGACGGCACAATCCAAACGCTGACCGAAGCAGGCGCGGTCTTCATCACCTCCGGTTGCGGACCGTGCGTCGGCACACACCTCGGCGTCCCCGGCGATGGCGAGACAGTGATCTCGTCCACGAACCGCAACTTTCAAGGGCGCATGGGCAACCCAAAGAGTAATATCTATTTGGCATCGCCTGCGGTTGTCGCTGCGGCAGCAGTGGCAGGTGAGATTGTTGACCCTGCTATACTCGGTGGTTGAGTAGACGGCGATGCTCTTTCGCCGTCGTATCGAAACCACCAGTTGCCAGAAATATTTCACTAACAAAATTACTTTGCTTACTGCTGGTTTCGATACGCCCCGCTAAAACCATGCGGGGCTACTCAATCAGCGGAGTATTTATGAAAGAGAAACCATGCCCAACACCATCACCGGCACCGCCCACGTCTACCCCATCGACAACATCGACACCGACCGCATCATCCCCGGCAAATACACCAAGACCCTCGACATGTCTGAGCTGGCATCGCACGTGCTCGAAGACCTCGACCCGGCGTTCAGTAAAACTGTCAGAGCAGGCGATGTCCTTGTAGCGGGAGGCAACTTCGGGTGCGGGTCGAGCCGTGAGCAGGCGCCGATCGCGCTCAAAGCAGCGGGAGTCTCCGCAGTTGTTGCCAAATCCTTTGCGCGCATCTTCTTCCGCAACGCCATCAATATCGGTTTGCTCGTTGTCGAAGCGCCGGAGCACGAGATCCGAAATGGCGCGAGCGTCAGCATCGACATCGAAAACGGTTCCATCGAAAGCGATGGCAAAAAATACTGCGCCACCAAAATGCCCGATGTGATGTTGAAGATCCTCAACGCGGGTGGGCTCGTGAATTTTTTGAATCAAGAAGGCGGTTATCAATGAGCCGTCCGCTTGAAGGTCTGCGTGTGCTCGAATTCACACATGCAGTATTGGGTCCTGCAACGGGACTCATTCTTTGTGACCTCGGCGCCGAGGTCATCCGCATCGAGCCGGTGCCCGATGGCGACCCCACGCGCAAGCTAAAAGGCTTCGGCACGGGTTACTTCCCATTTTTCAACCGCAACAAAAAAAGCATCGGCGTAAATCTAAAAGACCCGCGCGGGCTGGAAGTGATCTACAAACTTTTGGATTCGACTGATGTGTTGGTGGAAAATTACGCGCCCGGCACCATGGAGCGACTCAAGCTGGGATATGACGAACTCGCTTCGCGCTTCCCGAAACTTGTTTACTGCCAATTAAAAGGATTCTTACCAGGACCTTATCAACACCGAACCGCCCTCGACGAGGTTGTCCAAATGATGAGCGGACTCGCCTACATGACCGGTCCTGTCGGTCAGCCGCTGCGCGCGGGCGCCTCGGTTGTGGATGTGATGACCGGCATGATGGGCGCGCTGGCTGTGTTGGTTGCTCTGCGTGAACGCGACACCACCGGCAGAGGTCAACTCGCGCGGACGGCATTATTTGAAACTGCCGCATTTTTGATGGGGCATCACATGGCATATTCAGCAGTTTCCAAGGAACCCGTGCCGCCGATGCCTGCGCGGGTGAGCGCGTGGGCGATCTATCATCAATTTGAGACCAGCGATAATCAACGTGTCTTCATTGGCGTAACCAGCGACAAGCAGTGGGAAAAATTCTGTCAGGTCTTTGAACGCAATGATTGGTTCAACAATGTGAGACTCAAAACCAACAACGACCGCATCACCGAACGGGAATGGTTCCTGCCTGCGGTGCGTGAGATGATCTCAAAATATCCATTGGCTGATGCGCTGGCAAAATGCGAACAAGCTGAAGTGCCCTTCTCGCCCATTGCACACCCCGAAGATCTATTTGAAGATGAGCAGCTCAAGCAGGGCGGCAGTTTGATCCACACAACATTACCGAATGGTGACCAGACCGAGTTACCCACGCTCCCCTTTCGACTCGAATCGTTTGAGTGGGCGGAGAACGCGTCCCTGCCAACATTTGCGGAACACACCCAAGAAATTCTTAGCGGACTTGGGTATGCTCAGGATGCAATTGAGTTAATGAAAAATGACGGTGTGATTAAGTAGCGTCATTGCGAGAAGCCGTTCTTTGGCGGAAAAGCACCGCCTCGCAATGACGAATGGCTACCGATTATCCCCATCGCCTTTGATCTTGCCGCGCTCCAATCTATCCATCAACTTCGCGATATTGTATTCAGCGATCTCATCGAGCGTTAAGTCCAACTCTGTGGCGACCTGTGCGATGTACCAGAGTACATCACCGAGTTCGGCTTTGAGCGCATCGCGCGTCTCGGCATTGATCTCGCCCTCTTTATCACGGAACACTTTCTTGATCTTGCCCGCCACTTCTCCCGCTTCGTTGACAAGTCCCAGTGTGGGATAGATTACAGAATGTCCAATGGCGGGATATTTGGCAGTCTTGCGTGATTTGGTTTGATAGTCGTTGAAGTTCATTCATTAATCCTTTATTGTTAATTTGCTAAAAGTGTGTTGTCAAACTCTTCCACCACGCATCTCTTTCGCCCGGCACAAAGGGCGTGTACAGTGTCAGCCGATCAGCAATTCCAGCATAGCGACTCTTTAATCCATCCGCTACTCCGCTTCCATCCGTTACCAGACAAAACTCATTCAACATTTCATCTGTGATGAGCATTGGCATCTCAGCCCATTCGCCTTTTGCTGCGTGCATGGATAACTGCACCGCAATTCCGCTCCAGCCGTGCAAATCCATGACGGGGCGGTAGGATGGCGTAGAGGCGTAGAACAAGATTTGCATACGCGCGAAGTTCATTTCTTCGGGAGTGGTCGCAATGAAAGCAGTTACTGAAACGGAAATATCTTCGCGTTTACGGTTTGTCTTCTTTGCGCCATCTTCAATCGCTGGCAACATCACTTCTTTCAAATAGCGCGGCGTATTAAACGGATGCGCATGGAAGCCTTCACATAACTCGCCAGCGAGTTTGGCAAGTCCTGTGTTTACACCCGCAATGTAAATTGGGATATAAGCTCCCCTCTCCTTTAGGAGAGGGGCTGGGGGTGAGGTCAAGGGCGGCGGTTGAAAAAACGGCGACATCAACGTGATCTTGTAATACTCGCCGCGATAGTTCAACTTGGTGCCGTTCTGCCAACAGTCCCACAACGTGCGTATGACCTGGATTTGTTCGCGCAGTTTGCCAGTCACGGATTCGGGCCAAGGCATGCCGAATCTCCGCTCGACATGGGCTTTGACCTGGGTGCCGAGTCCGAGGATGAAACGTCCATTGGATTGGGCGGCGAGGTCCCAGGCGGTATAGGCTAAATTGGCAGGTGAACGCGCAAAGGAAACTGCAATGGCGGTGCCGAAGTTTAATTTCGCTGTATGTTCTGCGATCAATGTGCAGGGCAGGAAGGGATCGTGCTGGGTCTCGGTGGTCCATATGGCGTCGAAGCCGAGGGCTTCAGCAGCACGCGCGGTCTCTGAAACCGCAGACAGGTTGACAGGCGGAAGAGCAGCGTCGAGTTTCATGTGGCGAGTCTATCACGGAGTAAAAAAAACGGGACTGATTTTCATCAGTCCCGTTGGTCGTCGTTCATGCTATCCACAAATCCAAAGAGTTCGCGGCTTTCCTGCAGCCATACTTGCGGCATGGTGGTGCGCTTGAGATATTTCACGCGCCCGTCATGGTCAATGACGATGGAGGCGGTGCGCTGCATGAGAAAAAAATATTTTTCGAGTTCATACAAATGATAGACGGCGCGCTCCGGGTCAGATAAAACCGGGAAGGGCAGTTTCAGCATCTTCGCGTACTCCTGCGTTTTTTCAAGCGAGTCACCCAAAATGACAACGAACTCTGCTCCGGCTTCCTGGAATTGTTCGTAAAGTTTCGCCAACTGCGAAACATGATAACGACATTCCATTCAGTACGTTTCGCGGATGAAAAACAAGATCACGTTTTTCTTGCCGCGAAAATCGGAGAGCGCGATCTCCTGCCCGTTCGTCGCCATGAGTTTAAAATCTGGCGCGATCGAGCCGATCTTGGCATCCATGGTATCAGCAGAATTTGTGTGCATGGTTTTATAGATGTACAATCTTTTTGATTTATTACCCTTCCAATAAATATGCAAGAATCCAATTTGTTGTGGCGTTGAGACCATCCATGTGGGCGCGTTCGTAATTGTGCGAAGCATCGATGCCGGGACCGATCAACGCCAAAGCCACATCGCCGCCCGCACGCCAGAACGCTTCGCCATCGGAACCATAGAACGTATACACATCGGTCTTGTAAGGGATATTATGTTTCTCGGCGAGTGCGCGCATTTTATTGTTCAAGCCAAAATGATACGGTCCGCCGCCGTCTTTGATACACAACGTCGCGCTGAACTCATCCGACGCCTGCCCCTCGCCCACCACCGCCATATCGACGCAGATCAACTCCGCCACATCAGACGGAATGCCCGCCGATGCGCCATGACCAACTTCCTCATAATTTGAGATATGGAAATAAACCGTTCTTGCCGGACTTAGACCTGCTTCTGCCATCGACTTGATCGCTGCGAGGAGATTTACCACACAAGCCTTATCGTCGAGGAACCGCGAGCGGATGAAGCCGTTCGTCACCTCAACACGCGGATCGAACGCCACACAATCGCCAATGTTGATGCCCAGCGCGCGTGTTTCTTTTTCGTTGGTCGTACGCGCATCCAAACGGACTTCCATATGCTCCTCGTTACGCGGCGTCTCTTTGCCTGTGCCGCTAAAGATATGACCCGAAGCATTATCGATCAACACCGAGCCGCGGACCTTCTCGCCTTTCGATGTAAAAATCCACACACCCTCTGTTTCGACAGTGGGCCACTGAATCCCACCGATGCGACTCAACTTCAACCGTCCACTAGGCTTGATCTCCTTAACCACTGCGCCGAGCGTATCCACATGCGCGGTCAAAGCAACCGGCGGCAGATCAGATTTCACTTCCCATTTCGCTACTAATGCCCCTTTGCGTGTTCGTGATAATTCCAATTGCTTGTATTGTGATAATTCTTTTTCCACAAAAGCAATCGCTGGTTCCGCGAAACCAGTCGGTGAGGCGATGTTGAGCAAGTCAACGAGAAATTTGGTAAAGTAGTTGGTGTCGATAGTTGGGAGGGTCATGTTATTTTCTCCATTCGTGCTTCATAAATATTCTGGTGGTCGAGTAGGGCGAGTGCTTTTCTCGCACGTATCGAGACCAACATATAACATAAATAATTTTGCTTACATGGTGGTTTCGATACGTTCCTCGCTAACGCTCGGAACTACTCAACCACCGAGTTTATCAAACGCCTTGATCTTCTCCCGCCAATCGTGCGGAATATTGATCGTCTTCTGTTCTTTATAATCATACGTTACCATTACCACTTCCCCTTTGGATAATTCCCTGCCCGTCTTCGTATCCACAATATTCTGCGCCCACGTCATAGACTTGGTCCCCAACTTCACGGCACACACTCCCACCTTGATGTGCTGACCAAAATAAATCGGCGCTAGGTATGTAATGTGCACGTCCGCCAGAATCACACCGATCTCCATAAAGGACTGATCTTTCGTAAACAGTCCCAATTCAACCATATAGGCAATGCGCGCCTGCTCAAAATAAGTGAGATGCTTGGCGTTGTTGACATGTCCCTGCGGATCCAGATCCCCATAACGAACTTCGACCGGATGGTGGAAACGGAAATACGTCATAGGGTGATTATACCTTTTGAAACAAAAAGACTTGAGCTGTTTTCGCGAAAACAGCTCAAGTCTGCCGTGCATAAACTATGCGGCTTGGAAATCTTCAATTGCAGTAGCGCGCCAAACCATCACGGTTATGAATGCTAATTCTCCCCTCCGCATCCGTATCGATCATCCCCTGTTCCTTGAACAATACCATCGCCTGATTGACGCGCTTGCGCGACGCGCCGACCAGATCGGCGATGTCACCCTGCGTCAGCGTGATACGGATTTGCGTTACGCCATCTTTCTCGCGTCCGTATTTCTCGGCGAACGCCAGCAACTGACGTGCAACACGTCCATTCACATCGAGCGTTGCCAGCGCTTGAATCAACTGATCAGAGAGGCGCACGCGCGTGGTCATGATCTTCACGAGGTTGCGCGCTACTGGCGGGAAGTTATCAAGCAGATATGTGAACGTAGTTCTGTCCATCCACAACACCAGCGTATTTTCCAATGTCACCGCGCTGGCAGAGCGCCCCACGCTGTCGATCAGACTCATCTCGCCGAGCAAATCCCCTTCGCCCAGAATCGCCAGGATCACATCCCGTTCGCCCTGCTCGATATGGATCTTCACCGATCCATACAAAATCACATACACTGCCTCGCCGGGCTGTTCGATGGTCATCACATTACGTCCCGCCTCAAAGTTGCGGCGATGCGCATGTTCAGCGACCCAGTTCAACTGCATGGGCGTCAAGCCTTCAAACAATCGAATGTATGAAAGCAAATTGCGAGTGTCGTCCGTTTTTACGTTAGCCATTCTGAGCATATTGTACCGCCTCCGTGCCCCTCTCCTTATGGGAGAGGGGTTGGGGTGAGGGCTTTTGCAATTGCAATGTAATTTCCAAACCTTCATACGCGGCTTGCGCCTCACCGAACAGACTCTTTGCCTTGCGCTCCATGCCAGCCAACACATCGTCAGAGTAGGCAGGATCATGATGAAACAGGATCAACTGTCCCGTTTGAGCAGAAGCGGCGACCTCACATGCCATCGTCACGGTCGAGTGTCCAAAGCCCTGCGTGGATGGAAATCCATCGAGTTGTCCCCAGTAATGCTCATCCAAATATTGCGCGTCGTGGATCAACACATCCGCATCCTTCGCAAACTTTACCAGCCGCTTATCCGTGCCGACATAACCCTCGGTATCCGTCGCATACACAACCGACTTGCCCCGCCACGTGATGCGATAGATGAAGACGCCGCCGGGATGCGCATACGATCTGTGAATGTGGATGACAACCGCCTCATCATCTAAACCGTTAGCTGATTCAGCCACACGGACTCCCGCCTCATCCCAAACAATGATCTGCGACTCGCGCACCGCTTGAATATCTTTCGATGATGACATATCGCGCAGCCCGATCGGAAATGTTTCAGACGATTGATTGCGTTCCAACACAGCCTTCATCGACTCATGCGTGCCATCGGGACCATAAATATGCAACTTAGCATTCGGCATATAGGCAGGGACAAAAAACGGAAAGCCCTGCGTATGATCGTGATGCAAATGACTGAACAGCAACAGCAGTTCGCTCGCGCGTTTCGTGCGCGCCAATTCACGCCCCAACGGGATGATGCCTGTGCCTGCATCAAAAATGATCGTGCGATTCCCAGCCTGCACTTCAACGCTCGCCGTGTTCCCGCCATACTTCACCGTCCCCGCGCCCGGCGCAGGATAACTCCCACGCACACCCCAAAACCTGATCTTCATTTCGTTAGACATCCTGCACCTCCGATTTATTTGTCGCGCTGAGCGGAGGGTCGTGCTTGTCGACCCGTAGTCGAAGCGTCGCTCGTCGTGGTAGAGATGCTTCACTTCGTTCAGCATGACATCAACTCAATTCAACTTACACTTGTATTATCCTCGCAATAGGTTTTCTCTCAAGGAAAGTTTTCGCCAAGATGGTGGGAAACATTTCACATGGCATAAATCCCTCGCGCTCCCGAAGAACACCGGGACGATGTGAGCGGAGGGTGAGATGCGAAGCATCGAACTCGCAGACGAAGCGCAGGTAACTGAATATTTTATGTTTTCATGAAACCCGCACTTCGTCTACGCCGCCAAAGAGCGGCGGCTCTGCTCAGCGCGAGCGACTAAAATTAGAAAATTTGTGCTATACTCAAATTTATGCATATTATCCGCTCATCGGACATTGGAACCTACCTTTATTGTCGCCGCGCCTGGTGGTACAAGAAACAAGGCTTGGAATCAGCGAACCAAGCTGAACTCGCGGCTGGAACCGAACTGCACGTTCGGCACGGACGCCAGGTTTTGGCATCAGGCATCACCCGTACCATCGGCTTGATCCTGTTGATGATCGCGTTGATCATGCTCGTCGCCTATTGCACGGCAAAAATTATTTGAGAGTTTTCAGTTTATGAAAGCACATCTTCGGGTTGCGCGCCCCACCGATAATTTACAAGCCATTGCCAAAATGTACGAGCATGGACTTGGGTTACAGATCGTTGCCCACTTTGAAGACCACGCAGGCTTTGACGGCATCCTGCTTGGCGATGAGTCCATGCCATATCATTTTGAATTCACGCATCATCATGGATATTCCGTTGGCAAGGCACCGACACAAGATAACCTGTTGGTCTTTTATATCCCCGATAAGAATGAATGGAATGAACGCTGCGAACAAATGACTGCATCTGGATTCAAACAAGTTGATTCTTACAACCCCTATTGGGACAAGTCCGGCAGAACCTTTGAAGATGTGGATGGTTACCGCGTGGTGTTGCAAAATACCGCCTGGGGATAATTCATGACGATCATTCCAATCCTTGCTCTCGGTCTGCTCTTTATCGCCTTCATCTTCTTCTGGCAATCCACGCGCCAGCACAAAGCCGCCGGTCTCCCTGGCGGACGTGTCATCTACACCGACACGCACGGCTGGAACAAAATTGAGAAGCCGCTCTTCTATGCCGCGCTCGATCTAACGGGCAAGCCCGATTACCTCGTCCAAAAAAACGGACAGATCATCCCGGTCGAAGTGAAATCGGGACGCGCGCCCGAAGCGCCATACGACTCGCATATCTATCAATTGGCGTCGTATTGTTTACTGGTCGAGAAAACGTATGCCAAACGTCCGCCATATGGGATCATCCATTATCAGGATAAAGATTTCGCGGTGGATTACACGCCCGCGCTGGAACAATCCCTGTTGGAGTTGCTCACCGAAATGAAACGGGATTGGGTGAAGAAAGAGGTTCCTCGGTCGCATGAGCAGGCGTCCCGTTGTAAACGATGCGGGTTTCGGGAGGTGTGCGATCAGAAGGTTTCGTAGGGATATGTCGCTGAGCGTGTAAAGGTATAATCACCGCATGCCCGAAACCTTCATCCCCAAACGTCCGGTGGTCACAGCGTATCCCAAGATGCCAGAAGCTTTTGCGGAAGCCGAAGCGATGTCGGCGTACTTGAAAGAGAAAGGCATTGATGCGCCCCACGGTTCGCTCTATGACGAAGAACTGCGCAAACGCATCAAGAACCGTGAATTTGACCTGCTGATCGTGGCAGGCGGCGATGGTAGTGTTTTGCGCGCGGGTAATTTATGTGCGCCGTTGGGCGTGCCAACCCTTGGTGTCAATTTGGGTAGGCTTGGCTTCTTGATCCAGGTTGATCGCAAGGAATGGCGCAAGTACTTTGATAAATTATTGAACGGCGAAGCCTGGATCGAATATCGCATGCTGCTGCATGCAGAACATTTTCGGGCAGGTGACTCGCTGGGCAGTTGGAATGCCTTGAATGAAGTGGTGGTGGCACGCGGAAGAACCCTGCGCCCGGTGCGGCTCTCCGCTGCGGTGGATGGACATCATCTCACGAGTTATGTTGCGGATGGATTGGTCGCTTCGACTGCTACAGGTTCAACGGCATATGCGCTTGCGGCAGGCGGACCGATCCTGCCGCCCGAATTACGGAATATTTTGCTGGTGCCGATCGCGCCGCATTTGTCAGTTGACCGCGCGGTTGTGTTAGCTGAAGGCTCGATGGTGAGCATCCTGGTCAAAGGCGAGAACGCGGTCTTGAGCGTTGACGGTCAACCCTCGATCACGTTGATGGATAACGATCATGTGGAGATCCATGCCGCCGAAGTGACGGCGCAATTCGTCCGCTTTGGAGATGCAGGTTATTTCTATCGAAACCTGACGGCGCACATGAATGAGAATTCGTTAGGCTTGCCGAGATAAAAACCTTTCAACCACAAAGGAGACAAAGGGTCACAAAGGAATAAATTTAAAACCTTTGTGTACCTCAGTGGCACTTTGTGGTGTAAACAGGATTTATATGACCGAAACTTTATTTTGCTACGTTCACCCCACCCGCGAAACAGCTCTGCGCTGTAACAACTGCGAGCGCCCCATCTGCGCTTCGTGCGCCGTCCGCACGCCGACGGGGTATCGCTGTAAGGAATGTGTCCGTGACCGCCAAAAAACGTTCGACACTGCCGAATGGTACGACTATGTTCTCGGCTTTATCGTGGCAAGTTTTCTTTCAGGGGTTGGAGCATTTCTGGTTACTTTAGTTGGCAGTATCGGCTTCTTTGGCTGGTTCCTCATCGCGGCAGGCGCGCCGACCGCTGGTGTTGTGATCTCTGAAGGCGTCCGTGCTGTGACAAGCAAACGGCGTTCACGTCCGTTGTTCATCACGATCGCGGCAGGAGTTGTTGCTGGCGCAGTGCCTGTTATTCTATTTCAACTCATCACTGGCAATATTTTCGGAATCGTTTTTCAAGTGATCTATCTCGTTATCGTTACCCCTGTTGTATATACCCGACTTTCTGGAATCCAATTGTTCAGATAATTTAAAGCTCAGAACGCCGTCCCCGGCGTTCGTTGGTCGCCGCTCCACGGGAGTGCTTCGCGAAGGACGGCGACTAGAGCAAGGTAAAAAATGCTAACCGAACTCCACATCCAAAACTTTGCCATTATCGATAAACTCGACCTGCGCTTCGGCTCCGGGCTGATCATCCTCACCGGTGAAACCGGCGCGGGCAAATCCATTATTCTCGATGCCGTCGTCATGCTGATCGGCGGCAAAGCGGACACGACCTTTGTGCGCACCGATTCAGATGCCGCATTTGTTGAAGGTGTGTTTCAGCTCAAGGGTCCAGAAAAAGAGGCGGTGCACGAGGTCCTCAAACACGAAGAGCTGATGGATGATCCCGATTATGTGACGCTCATGCGCGAAGTCCGCAAGGAGGGACGCAGTGTGGCGCGCGTCAACGGGCGGACGGTGAGCATTTCTTTGTTGAAGGAATTGGGCGGGATTCTGATCGACATCCACGGGCAGGCGGAACATTTATCGCTGCTCGATTCACGCGCCCATTTGGGCCTGCTCGATCGCTTCGCCGAAATTTCGCGGCCCCTCAGCGACTACCGCCAGACCTATCACACGCTGATGAATCTGCGCCGCGAGTTGGTTGAACTACGTAAAGCCCAAGCGGATGCCGACCGCAAAATTGACATGCTCACCTATCAAGCGGAAGAGATCGAAGCCGTGCGTTTGAAGCCGGGTGAAGATGAAGAGCTGCGTCACGAACGCGACCGCTTAGCCAACGCTGAATCGCTGGCGCAGAATGCCCAAGAAGCGTTAAGTGTTTTAGAGGAAGGCTCACCTGAGACTCCCGCCGCAACGGATTTGGTTGGACAAGCCGCGCAAGCCCTCGCCGCCCTCGCAAAAATAGATTCAGCCCAATCTGAATTATCAAACCAGGCTGAGATCCTGCTCGATACGATGTCTGATATCGTTCATACCCTACGCGATTATCTGGAAGAGATCGAGTTCAACCCCAAGCGCCTCGATGAAGTGGAAGAACGCCTCGACCTGATCCATTCGCTCAAACGCAAATATGGCGGGAGCATTCAATCCGTGTTGGTATACGGTGCCGACGCCCGCAAACAACTCGAAACCATCACCGGCGCAGCCGACCGCATTGACGAACTTGAAATGCAGGAAGCCAAGCTGTTGGATAAGCTCGCTAAACAAGGCACCGTGTTGAGCGAAAAACGTAAATCATCGGCGATCGCGATGGGCAAAGGCATTGAGGCTGAACTCGGCGATCTGAAGATGGCATCCGCGCGCTTCAGTGTGGACTTCCAAACTAAGCTTGATCCGAATGGCATTCCATTACAAGATGGCACACGCATCGCCTTCGACCAGAACGGATTCGATAAAGTGGAATTTCTCATCGCGCCCAATCCCGGTGAAGGACTCAAGCCGTTGGTCAAGATTGCCTCAGGCGGTGAGACCTCACGTCTCATGCTGGGACTCAAAAACGTCTTGGCACGTGCCGATGAAGTGCCATCGTTGATCTTCGATGAAATTGACCAGGGCATCGGTGGGCGCGTGGGTATGACTGTCGGTCAGAAACTTTGGAATCTCTCGCGTTCACATCAAGTCTTTTGTGTGACGCATCTCCCGCAATTAGCTGTGTTCGGCGACGAACATTTTCAAGTGCAGAAACTCATCCAGGGCAACCGCACATTGACGCGCGTCGAACGCTTGCATGATGAACCGCGTCTGCTCGAACTCTCGCAGATGCTCGGCGAAGTCGGCGAAGGGACACTCCGCTCCGCACATGAGTTGATGCAGGTGGCGAGGCAGATGACCAAGGGGAAATAGTTATGTTATACTTTTCTCAAGGAAGTAACCATGAAAAAAACCTTGAAACCCCGCAAAGTGGACTTTAGCGAATTGACGCGCATGTTGGAAAAATATGAGCGCAAGTTTGGCTATTCCACCATCGAATTTTTTCGGCGCTACTCCGAAGGTAAATTAGGCGATGGCGATGACTATATGATGTGGGCGGGAATTTATCACCTCTATCTCACATCTCTGCCTGTTCGCCAGTTCATGCACAATGATGTGGCTCTAGCGGGATGAAAATCTCGGATTACTTTTCGGGAATAGAAAGAAGCCTGCGCCGCGTCAAGGGCACAGAAATATCCAACCCGATCACCAGCCTGGCATCGGACGACTATAACGGTCTGCTTCGATGCCGGGTTTTATTTTGGGATGAAAGTTATCTTGATGTGTATGAGGTTGTGAATACCGAATTGGGATATCCAGTCAAAGTTCATTATGCGTACACATACATTAGGGCTGGAAAACGAATGTTTCGTTATGATAATGCTCCGCATCACCCAGAGGTCGACACTCACCCACACCATAAGCATACCGGGGAACGTGAAAAACTATCCGCTGCAGATGAACCAACTTTATCCCAGGTTTTGAATGAAATACAAGCGGTCTTGAAGGAGAAATAGTTCTCTTCGCTCCACGCTGATCGCGACTCTCAAATACGGATATACTTAAGCCAATGACGATCCATAGCATTCCCCAAATCGGCAGTGTTTTACGTAATGCTGTCACATTCAATTTCAAGAACCCACTTGAGGTTCTGAAGAGAGCAGAATTTATTCCGACTCAGGTAGAGCAATCTTTCAATCTTCTCGAGTCTCGAAAAACCGAATATGTTTTGGTAAACGGCATCGCCTTATTGACCTATGTAGAAGGGCGCAACACGCAGGACATTGACCTTATCATGGCTCTGCCCTCGCTGGCAAAATTACCCGAAATCAAAATTGAAAGTCAAGACATGTACTTTGCGCGCGGTACATTCGGGGAATTGCAAATTGACATCTTATTAACGAAGAACCCATTATTCGATAAAGTTGCGAAGTCGTACAGCACGGAGAAACAATTCCTGGATCGCACTATTCGTTGTGCGACTGTTGAAGGCTTGCTCTTGTTGAAACTATTTGCCCTGCCGTCGCTATATCGTCAGGCTTGCCCTGAGCCGTGTCGAAGGGGAAGTTTCGAACGCGTGGGCATTTACGAGAATGACATTGCTACTTTGATAAATGCGTTCAACCCAGATATGGAATCCCTGCTGAAGGAATTGAGTAAATATCTAAACGCAATGGATATGACCGAAGCCCAAAATATCCTTACGAACATTGAAAAACGTATTCAAAGATTTCGCAAAGCAAGTAAATAACTATGAGCTAGTATTACAGCGCAAGGTTGCGAGTGAAAAGCTCAAGTTGAGCGATCTTTTTCTTGCGGTGTGAACGATGCGCGACAAAGTTGCGTAGCTGGTAATA
>JAYUGV010000018.1:0-15662 GCA_043767565.1 Anaerolineales bacterium | reverse complement strand
CAATGGACAGAGTGCTTTTCAAAAATTGGTGTGTTTGATGGGTACTCCCGTCTTACATTTCCTGTCACCATCTGCCTCGCTGTGAACTGTTACCATTTCTTGATGTGACGAAATCTGGACTGTTGAATCCGCATGTTGTGCATTTATAAGGCCAATCATATAAATGCACAAGAAAAATTGAGTAGGCAACAATAAACATTCAGCTTAATTTAAGAATTGTCTTGTTGCTCAAAATAAGGGCGGGCAGATTTCCTCTCTATAGGGAATAGTATAATCACAACACATACAATGCAATCGCATCCTCTTGTCTCCATCATCATTATCACCTGGAATAGTGAAAAACATTTACAAACCTGCGTGCATAAGCTCTCCACACAGACATTCTATGATTTTGAAGTGATCCTTGTAGATAACGGTTCCGAGGATGGTGCACTGGGTGGGCTGCACGAAAAATATCCTGCGCTTGACCTGCATATCCAAAGATTAAGCTCAAATCAGGGCTTCGCCTTGGCCAACAACATTGGGGCCCGCCTCGCACATGGACAGTGGCTGGCACTGCTCAATGCCGATGCCTATCCTGAACCTGATTGGCTTGAACAACTTTTGCGCGCTACAGAGCAAAACCCGGAATACATTTCCTTTTCATCACGGCAAATCCAATTCAATGAGCCTCATCTGTTGGATGGCGCCGGAGACGCATATAACATTAGCGGACTCGCCTGGCGAAACGGCTACAAGCTTCCCTCAAAAACATACGGACTCCAAAAAAAAGAGGTTTTCAGTCCGTGTGCTGCTGCCGCCCTCTATTTCCGCGAAGCATTCCTCAAAGTGGGCGGCTTCGATGAAGACTACTTCTCCTACTTCGAAGATGTGGACTTGGGCTTTCGACTCCGGCTCAGTGGAGAAAAATGCCTGTATGTCCCCGAAGCAGTTGTCTACCATGTGGGTTCCGCGAGTACGGGCAAACGCAGCGATTTTTCTGTTTATTATGGCTATCGCAACATGATCTGGACCTTCGTCAAAAATATGCCGTCCCCGTTGATCTGGATTTTTCTACCTCTGCATGTATCAGCCATACTTTTCTTTGCTGTTTACCTCACCCTGCGTGGACAGGGTAAAGTCATTTGGAAAGCAATTTATGATGCGATACGGGGTTTGCCCAAAGTGATCGAAAAAAGGAAATCCATTCAGAAAAACAAAAAAATAAAACCGGGTGAATTGCTAAAGGTCATGTCTACGGGTTTGTTTGAGCCGCTTCAGGAATTCATGCACAGGAACAAGAGCAAATGACAGGTGCATATCGCATTACCCTTTCAGTTGTCAGTCATGGAAATGCCGAACCGATCAGGGGTCTGCTTGCCAGCCTGCAAAAGTATGAACAGGACACGAAGCGGCTGCAGCTGATCCTTACCGACAATTTGAAAAATGACCTGCCCGATTTCGACCCTGTGCCTTGGGCATCCCTGCATATTTTACGGAATAACCAGCAAATAGGTTTTGCCCAAAACCATAATAATGCCTTTAAGCTTGCTAATGGGACATACTTCGCAATTCTCAACCCAGACTTGATATTTGAACAACCGGTCTTCGAGCCATTAATAACCAGCCTGCATAAACAGCAAGCGGATGTGATCGCCCCCAAGATCGTTGATGAAAACGGAATTACTCAAGACTCGTTTCGCGCCAGCCCATCCCCTTTTGAGATCATCCGCCGCAGACTCCCCGGCTACAAATTCAAACCATTTCAACCAGACCATACAGGCATGCTGCACCCAGACTGGATGGCAGGCATGTTCTGGCTGATGACTTCGGATGTGTATCGCAAATTGGGTGGCATGGACGAAAGATACCGCCTCTACTTTGAAGATGTGGATTTTTGCACGCGCGCCCGGCTGCAGGGACTAAAGATACTCGGGGATACGAATGTGCAAGTCCGGCATAATGCGCAGCGCTCCAGCCGCAGGAAGTTATATTATCTTTTTTTACACACCTGGAGTGCCCTTCGTTTTTTCACATCGCCTGTATACCGCCAAATTCGGCAAAAGCAATAGAGTCGCCAGATAACCCAGATATTCTTCTCAAAGAACTCTGCAATCTCTACGATTAAGGGCTTTCAGCCCGTCCTTTTACCACTCACACTCGGGGATTTGAAGCAAGCAAACTCTGATAAACTATTAATCCCTATTACACATCTTATCCATCAAACAGGATTTATGAGCAATCTGTTTTCGCCTATTATTATCAGCATTCTGGTCAGTCTGGGTCTGGGATATCCTGCCATGCTTTTCGCAAAAAGCATCAAGTTGATCGATATACCCGACTCTGCTCCTCACAAGACCCATGCCCATCCTACACCCCTGGCTGGAGGCTTGTTGATCGTATCCACGCTGGCGGTGACGCTGCTTATTTTTTATCGTTGGTTGAACCGTGAACTCATAGTCGTGCTGAGTGGCGCATTGATCATTTTCATATTTGGCTTGTGGGATGATCTCAGAGGCTTATCCGCCGGACCAAAGTTACTGGGTCAGCTTATCGCGGCCGCACTATTAATATCAGCAGGTGTGCAGGTTTATTTTGCAGCGATCTTATCGAACGCCGGATACATCTCCCCACTCGTTGCCCAACTATTGAACATTGCGATCACGCTGTTTTGGCTGCTCGGCATTACCAACGCTTTGAATATGATCGACAGCATGGACGGGATCGTGGCTGGTCTGGGCATTATTGCATTCGTCTGCTTTATGGGGGCAACCAAACTGGCAGGTCAATCCAATCTCGCGTTCTGGGCAGCGATTCTGTTAGGGATCAGCGCAGGCTTGTATTATTGGAATAACCTGGCGGGCAAATTCTTTCTCGGCGATTCAGGGGCACAGACGATCGGTTTTTTACTGGCATCCTTCGGTATCATATACAACCCGCTCAACCGCAACCCAGAATCTTCCTGGATCGTCCCGATCATGTTATTAGGTGTTCCGATTTTCGATACATCATTGGTTGTGTTATCACGCCTGCGCAGAGCACAAAGAGTAGGAAGCGGCAGACGCGACCATACCTATCACCGCCTAAGCGCCCTGGGTATTTCGCCGCGCTCTGCCGTATTGCTTGTCCATCTCACGGCATTGATCATTAGCTGCCTTGCGTTTCTAACCCTCTACCTGCCAGCCTGGCTCGCCTTGATCTTCTTCGTTGCCACGATCTTCAGCGGCTTCATACTCCTGCTTTGGCTGGAAAAAAAACCGGCATTGGATGGCTGACAATTACAATGCCAATAAAAAAATCAGATCATTGACATTCGTCCCGCTCGGACCTGTTCGGATCAAATCGCCCAACCCATCAAAGAAGACATACGCATCATTCCTCGACAAGTGGTCTGCTACGTCAACACCAGCCTCTTCAGCTCTTTGAGCGGATTCACCCGCCGCCACCGCGCCTGCCGCATTGGTGGGACCATCCTCGCCATCGGTCGCGAGTGCGATCAGCATCACGTTTTCCAATCCGCTTAATTCTCGTACGGCGGCTAACGCAAGTTCCTGGTTTCTTCCACCTTTGCCATTTCCTTTTATATAAACTGTTGTTTCTCCACCTGCGATCAAACAAAATGGACGAGACATGTGTTCAGCGCTTGCTCGCAATTTACGAGCCAATTCGCGTCCCACTTCACAAGCCTCGCCTTGTAATTCGTTGGTCAAAATTTCCGCATGAATGCCTTCGCGCTGCGCTTGTTCAAGCGCGGCTTGCGCGGCGAGTCTGTTATCGCCGACGACCAAATTCTGACTCTGGAGTCGAACAGCTTGCTGTTCGACATCCGACAGCAAGCTGTCGGACTCCAGAAAATTCATAATTGAAAGTGCAACTTGTCTTTCGATTTTGTATTTCTTCAAGATCGCAATTGCATCTGCATTTGTTGTTGGGTTCGGAACCGTGGGTCCCGATGCGATCGCTTCGAGCGGATTCCCGATCACGTCTGAAAGAATCAGACTGATGACCTTTGCTTTTGTTGCGCGCGCCAAGCCCCCGCCTTTGACGCGGTCCAGTTGACGGCGCAGGGTGTTGATCTCATCAATGCGCGCGCCGCAGGATAACAGTAAAGATGTCAGCGCTTGCATATCTTCGAGTGTGACGCCTTCATGCGGTGCAGTGACCAGCGCCGAACCGCCACCAGAAATTAAACAGACCAATGTATCTTCTTCGCTCAAAGCAGAAACAAAATCTAAAACACGCATACCCGCTTCGAGCGAACGCGAGTCTGGGATGGGGTGACTGCCTAAGAATACCGGGAACAGGTTCGGGGCCGCGCTGAGCGAAGACGAAGCGATTGATGCGTGTTTGCTGATGGCGAGCGCGCCTGAGAGTGGATACGCTTCCGCAAGCGCTGTCAGCATGGGGATGGAGGCTTTTCCAATTCCGAGTCCGTAGACATTGCCCGTGAGCGTTGGCAGATATTTCCGCACCGCTTCAGCAGGATCAACTGCATTGAGCGCGGCAGAAAGGATTCGCAAAATACGCGGATCGTGGAGGCTGTACGTGGCGAAACGATTTGCATCCATGTCTGTTATCATATCAGAATTATTTTACAGAGCGTGTATGCCGAATTGTGTGAACCCACAGGTATATAAGTAGAGAACGCAAAAGTTTTTCGTAAAACATGAATCATAAAAGCCGAGCCTTTTCACAGGCTCGGCTTTTATTTCTACTACTTTGTGATGCTTATGGTTTAAGACCGAAGTTCACTGTCACCGTTTGCCCGGTAAGCGGGACAGTGATGGTGATGCGATAGGTCGCAGATGAATCAGGCAGAGGCTTCGTCGCCAGGTTGTAAATATACTGGTTCGTGCTGAAGCGCATGATGCCGGTCGTATCCGCAGCGCTGGTGGAGATGGGCTCGTTGATTTCCAAACCCGGAGTTGCACCAGAGATCATCGTTAGTTTGATGGTCGGTGCCAGGTTCGCAGGGATTGAGCCATCGCAGTTAGTGAACTTGATTTTAACCGGGATGGTGCTGTTGTACTTGAACACACTCGTGCCGTCCGCATTGATTGGCTGCAGGATGCCACTCGTGTTGAAGTTGACGGTTGCCGTTGCGGTCTTTGTGTCTGCGCCGCCGTCGTTATCAGTCACTGTGACTGATGCGGTGTACGTTCCGACAAGAGCGTAGGTATGTGCCGCCGAGAACGGACTGGTGACCGAGCTGAGGGTCTGGGTATTACCATCGCCCCAGTTGATCACAGCGGAGTGCGTGTCAAGTGTTCCGGGATCGGTGAAGCTGACATTGAGGGTCGCGTTGTTCGCGCCGCAGCTGAGGCTAGAGGCTGCGAACGAAGCAGTAACAGTTGGAGCGACATTATTGATCGCGACAGCCGCACTGTATTCTGTCACACCGCCGTCTTTGTCTTGGATCTTGCCCTTGACGGTCACGCCGGGATTATCCACTGCCGTGCAGGTGGCGGTATTCGATGGACCGAATGCACCATAACCAGAGCCACAATCGAAGGCATAGGTGAAGCCAGCGGTCGTGTCAGCGGCGGAAGGATCGAATGCATCACTGAGTGAGATGCCAAAGGATGAGCCTTCGTTGACTGAACCCGGTGTGCCGAAGGTCGCTGTGGGGGCAACGTTGGAAACATTCACGGTGGTGCTTGCGGTAGCGGAGAGACTTAATGGGTCAGTAGCTTTCACATTGACGATATACGTGCCCGGTCCATCCGGTGCAGTGTAATTGACGGATTGCCCGCTGGTCTCGAACGAGCCATTGTTATCGAGGTCCCACGCGTAGGTGAGGCTGTCGCCGTTCGGATCGGAACCGGCTGCGGTGAGTGTGACCGAGCTGCCTTCGTTGGCAGAGTAAGGTCCGCCTGCGTTCACAACGGGCGGCGCGTTGGGGATGAGTCCAATCACGACCGGGTCGTGATCAGAAGTGCGATAGGGGTTCACTTCATAGAGCGCATCCTGTGCGGCGGGCTTGAAGGATGTATCGTAATCGAGCACAGTGGTTTCATCGGAGTTGATGTGCCAATCTGCCGCGCCAGTGATTTGCGGGAAGAGGCTTGCACCTGCAAGCGCATGGTCGAGGTAACCAGCCTGTCCATCGAACGTATAGGAATACGCGTACGCGCCGTGGAAGTATGAGATCAGGTTGGTAAAATCGTCGCCAGTACCGCTTGTGTCATCCGCTCCATTCTTGATCGCGGTGATTGGGTTTTCCATTGCGTAAGAGTTGAGGTCGCCTACGATCAGGAAGTCAGGATCGCCGCTGCCAGTTGGATCGGTGGCGAGCCAATCTACCAAAGCTTGTGCGGCAAGGGTACGAGTGCCGTTACAGTTTCCCTGACCGTTGGTGGTATCGTCATCACCAGCGCCGCAGCCAGAGCCTTTACTCTTGAGGTGATTAACTACCACGGTAAAGCGCGCACCCGTGGCATTGACTTCGAAGGTCTGCGCCAGTGAGGGGCGGCTCTTGGTATCGATAAAGCGCGGGTCGACAACCGATGTCAGCAGTTTGAAATTTCCAACTGGTGTGACTACGGCGGGACGGTAAATGAGACCGACTTTGATCGCGTCGGTGCCGATGGTGCCGGTATTGATATAAACATAGCCGGGCAAGCCAGAGGTTATGCTGGCAAGCGGTTCAACACCGGTTGAATTTTCCAATTCGTTCAAGCCGATGATGTCGCCATTTAGACCGGAAAGCGCGGTGAGAAGTTTGTCGCGCTGGCGGGTGAACTCGGCGGCTTGGTCACTATCCCAGCCGCGGCATTCAAGGGTATTGGCTGGTCCACATTTGTTGTCAAGCGGGTTGCCCGTGGGGTAATTCGCAGTGACGAAGAAGTTTAGGGTGTTCATCACCGCTACACGGACTGTGCCGCCGACTGGTTCAGGTGAAGCCGGTCGCGGATTCACAGCGGTATAGTCAGCCCCTGCGGTTGGGATGAGGCGATAGAGACTGAAATCGAAACCCAACACACCGATCGCATTTTGGACCGTATCGCCGCCGCGGAAGAGGTTGCTCAACGAAAACGGAAGCCCGTTCGGTTGGCGAAGCGTGGATGGGTTCTGCGCACTCTGCACATCATCAAGCGTGATGCGGCTGAGGGCGTTGGCGGCAGTGCGGGCATTTGCCGCGGCGCCGGGTGCATCAATGGATGTTCCACTGAAAGGACGCGTCTCACCAGCCAACGGCTGGGCAAGCACGATCTCACCGAAGCGGCTATAGTTGAAGTATTCTGCAATGACCAATGACTGCGGGAAGCGGACGTACATGCCTTCGTATTTTTCAAAGTCATCGAGGCTGGTCACAGGCAGTGTCACATCCATCGCGACAACAGAACCAGTACCGCAGTTGATGATATTCGCGGCGGGCACAGCGGCTGTGTTGGTGTTCGAGCCGTTGAGGGTGGTCTGGTTGAAGCGCTCGCGGGCGAAGCCGGTCACACGCACGACCTGACCTACACTGACCAAATTGGAACTGCCAGTGTAGACGAAGATACCGTCAGAGGTGGCGGGGCTGCCATCGCCGGTGAGGTCTTGAATGTAGAAACCGGATGCGGCGGCAGTGCCTTCAAAGTCGCCGACCACGACACCTTTTGTCGAAACAGTACCAGGTGTCGGGAGAGAAAGTCCGCTGCCTTGAATGGTGTAGATGGGAGTGTAGTCGGAACAAACGTCATACGCTGTGAAACCAACGGTAAAGTTGACCACCATATTATCAGGCGGATCATTGGCATCCACATCGCTGACCTGATTTGCCAATACGGTCAGGGTACAAGTCTCGCCACCTGCAAGCGTTACGCCCGGGTCAAGCGTAAAAGTGGTCGATCCACCGCTGAAGGAGGCTGCCACATTTCCACTCGTGGAACAAATTAATGTGAACCAGTTCGATGTTACGTTGACCGGTTCGCTGAACGTGACCGAGAGATTGGAACCGATGGGGAACGTGGTCGATCCATTGGCCGGGAAGGTGCTGGCAACGGTGGGAGCGGCATCAGTAGCATCGTCGTTGACGAGCGTGCCCTGTCCCTGACCATCGGTAACGGTTGCGCCGGTCACGTTGGTGACGTTGACGAAGAAGGTCTCGTTTGATTCAGTGACCACATCGCCATTGACCAGAATGCTGAAGGTGTAGGTCGAACTTCCAGCCGGGATGGTTTGGCTGATAAGTGTTTGGGCGGTAAAGTCGCTTGGTGAAGCGGCAGTGTTATCGGCGGTTGCGATATCGAAGGTCACGCCGCCCGCACCCGCCGGGGAGGACAGGCTGACAGTGAAGTCAAACGAGGTTGTGCCTGCATTGCCTTCGTTCAAAGAAATATCATTGATGGATAAATTAGGCACAGCAACTGTGCCGTTCGGCGTGATTGAAAAATCATCCACCGAAAGCCCGTCATCTGAACCTGGGATCAAATCTGAATCAGCCCAGCGGATCCAGAAGCTTGCCCCATTCGCTATGCTTATGCCTGTGACGGTGAAACTGATAGCAGTTCGATTTGGCGCTACATTACCATTCAGTGCGCCCACCGTTCCTGCAACCACTGGGCTTGAAAAATCTAGGCTGTTGTAGTCGGTCCATGTGCCAGTAGTTATACTCGTTGCATTAGTACTGAGTTGGAAATCCAAGCGATCAGCAGCACGCCCGGATGTATTTTGCCCCAAGCGCCAATGCTCGCCTGTATAGGAAATCGCAAGCGACGTGATTGTGCCACCAGTGTTATTGATAAGATTCGCTCCGATCATGGGAACGAGGGAACCGCTCAATAAACCGCCAAATGCGCGTTCGGTATTACCGGTTGCCCCAAAGCTATAGGTGTTGCCGGAATTATTGCTGCCGGTTCCTATCCCATAGGTTGTATTTGCATTGGTTCCGCTTTCCGCGAAGTCCCATCCTGTTGGGACGGTGCCACTCGTTCCCCCGTCCGGAGAGCTAGCGAGCGTATTGAAATTTTGAGTATAGGCTAACCCAAAGGTTGTGAGGCTGACAGAGCCTGCGGCGGTTGCGCTCTGCGTCGGCACAGCCATCAGCATCAAAGCCAATATCATGATCAACGAAAAAACTTTCGAAAACGTTTTGGTCATGTTTGTTCTCCTCAAACAAAAGACGTTATGAAATTTATGATTAAAGATCACGTTCTTACTCTTGCCCGAATACTATACGTTCCGTACACCTCCTAAAATGTCAAAGACAGTTTTATACGATACCGAACGAGACTAGTCCCCACCTGGTAGAACGAGTTTGATTCTATGTGAGAGCGGGCGAAAACACAAGGTACTTGTAACCTATTAGCGATTTTTTAAGCATGACAGCCACTGCTATACCGCACTCGGTCACAAATTGCGCTTTTTCTGAAGGTGGAAAGCGCAATTTGTGACCGTGGGTATTATATAATGTCGCCATGTCAACCATACGCCGCGCCATCTCCGCCATTTGGACTCGCTACAGCAGTATCCTGCTCGCTGGTTTTTTACTTACCATCTTCCTCATCGTTTATATTTGGTGGCCCCTCGCTGAAGAGTATCTCAAGTATGTGGATTGGAACGGTCAATGGTGGCACTATATGGACTGGCTCCTGCTCGGCGTCTTTGGGTTTATGTCCATCACTATTATCGCGCGCGCGAATCTCAAAGCCGACCTGCTCATCGTCTTCGTGGGCATCTGTGGCGGGCTGGCTATAGAATCGTGGGGCACACAAACAAATCTCTGGCATTACTATACAGCCGAAAGACCGCCGTTATGGATCATCCCTGCGTGGCCAATTGCGAGTCTTTCAATTGACCGTATAACAAGAATTTTCCACTGGATGATCAAACAAATCGAACAACGTTCCGAGCTGACTATTCATTATTCTGCATTCATCATTCTCTACTGGATGACATTCACGATCTTTCTAAGCCTGATGCTGTTCTTTATTGCCCCAACCTTTGACAAGTCCTACACTTGGCTCGCGTTAATTCTCTGTATTCTCCTAATTCTCACTCCAACAGATTATCGCTTTGCATTACTTACGTTCATGGCCGGGTCGGCGCTTGGATATTATCTCGAACTCTGGGGCACCACCCGCGAATGCTGGACATATTACACGAATCAAACGCCGCCGCTGTTCGCAGTCCTTGCGCATGGCATGGCGGCGGTCGCTTTTTGGAGAGCAGGGTTGATGGTGAAAATGCTTGGGGAAAGAATCGGTTTATTGAGTAAACAACAGGCATCGGCTAAGCCGGAGTCGAAGGTCTAATCCATCAAGAAGTGACATTTGTCATTCATAATCCTATTGACACAGACAAAATTAGTCCTATAATGTGACCTTGAGGTCATATGACCTCAAGGTCACATTTTTTATGCCCAAACAAACCTTTCTCAATCTCTCTGAAGAAAAACGCGGAACAATCATGAATGCCGCCGTGGAAGAATTTGCTGAATATGGTTTGGAGAACGCCTCTACAAACCGCATTGTAAAAAACAGCGGCATTGCCAAAGGAAGTTTCTACCAGTATTTTGAAGACAAACAGGATGTCTTCATGCATCTGCTCAATGTGATCGAGCAGATGGAACTGGAATTCTTCAAGGACAGGCATCCGCCAAGCAACAACATGGATACCTTCCAATACTTCCGTTGGATGGTGAAAACCGGTATGGAATTCGGTCTCGCCCACCCACGCGCCATTCAAGCCGCCTGGCGCGTATTGCTTGGTGAAGGTTTATATTACGGTAAGAACCTCGCTGGATATCGCCAGAAGACCACACAGGCGCTTACGATGATGATCAAGCATGCCATGGAACGCGGCGAAGTAGACCCGAGCGTGGATGTGGAACTCGCTGTCATGATCATGGAAACGTGGAGCAATGCGATCACGACATATGTGTTGAACGAAGGCATTAAGCAAAAAAATATATTGAAGTGGATGCGTTCGCCGAAGACTCTGGAAACAATCGACAAACTGTTATATGTAATGGAATACGGTTTACGTAAAACAGAATCAGAATTTACAGCTAGCCCTTAGAAAGGAAATCACAATGCAACTTTATTTACGATTGGCATGGCGCAATATCTGGCGGCATAAACGCCGGACAATCATTATCGTCCTTGCCATGTCGTTGACCCTGGCTTTGATGATGTTCTACGATGGGTTGATGAACGGTTTTACCGATGCAATCTACGGCAATGCCGTGAAAGTTCTCGGCGGCAACATTCAAGTCCATGCCAAGGGATTCCGCGCACAAGCGAATTCGACTCCGCTGCTGCCACTGGCTGACCCGCAAGCAGTGATTAAGGCGGCTGAGGCAAATCCATTAACACTGGCTGCCACACAACGTATTAACACCGGCGGACTGGTCACCAATCGTGAGGGCGCGTTTGCGGTTGGCATCACCGGCATCGAGCCTGAAAAAGAGCAGACGGTGAATCTCATTGGGCAGTATGTCAAAGACGGGCGCAATCTCACCAGTGCCGATACGGATAACATCCTCATTGGCAAGGGACTTGCCGATGCAATGAACGTGAAGTTAGGAGACCGCATCACGCTGGTGGGTCGTTCCCAACATCAGCAAATGCGCCAGCGCACGATGACCGTCATTGGAATCTTCGATCTCGGCATGCCCGACATCGAGAAGCAAACCGTTTACATCTCCCTGGGCGAGGCGCAATCGCTCTATGAACTGACCGCCCCCACCGAAGTGGCGATCTTCCTCCAGCATCTGGGTCAGGAAGCTAAAGTCATCAACGGCATGCAACCCAGCCTGCCCGGCTATGAGATCGAATCGTTCCAGGCGAACTATCCAGATCTTGCCTCTGCGATCAATTCCAAGAGCGGCGTGATGAATATCTTTAGCGTGATCATCATTGCCATCGCGGGTGTTGGCATTCTCAACCTCCTACTGATGGCTGTCTACGAGCGGACCCGTGAGATCGGTGTGCTCGGCGCAATGGGACTCAAGCCGAACCAGATCGCGCTGCTATTCATCCTCGAAGGCATCATGATCGGTTTGGTCGGCGTTGTGGCAGGGGTCGTTCTGGGACTCGCGCTCAACGGCATGTTGATGCGCGTTGGGCTGGACTTTGGCTCCATGACACAAGCTGCCAGTTATATGGCACTGATCAAAGACAAGGTCTACCCCACCTGGGGCGTTGAAAAATTGGCGCTGCGGGCATCCATGGTCGCGATCATCTCGGCGCTTGCAGCGGTCATCCCCGCCATAGAAGCCGGGCGGCGCGAACCTGCTGAAGCCCTGCATTTTGTATGAGGTATGCGATGGTACAAATTTTTAAAATGGCTTTTCGTGATCTTGGCCGCAACCGCCGCCGGAGTTTCTTCTCGGCGTTGGCAATCGCAATTGGACTCGGATTGTTGATGTTGCTGGCATCCGTTATCAAAGGTGAAATGGGCAGCGCGATCGACAGCGCCATCCTTCTGCAAAGCGGACATCTTCAAATACGCGCTGAATCGTACGATGAAAACAAATCCAGCCTCAAGTGGGCGGAGCTGATCGAGAATCCAGATCAGATCGCCAGTCAGGTTGCCGGGCTGCCTCAGGTGAAGGTTGCCACGCCGCGTTTGTTCGCCAGCGGCTTCCTTTCCAATGGTAATGAATCGGCGGGCGCAAGGATTATCGGTATCGATCCGGCTTCGACCGCCAATGATCCATATCGTCAAGGGCTGCTCAGTGGTGATTATCTGACCGCCGACGATCGCGAAGGCTTGCTGGTTGGCAAACCAATGGCGGATAAACTGCGCTTGAAAGCGGGTGACCAAATCAGCCTCTCGGTCAACACTTCCAATGGTGATGTGTTAGAACAGACCTTTACCGTACGTGGCATTTACACGACCAACACCTATGGCTTCGACAACAGTATCATCTTCCTGCCGCTCGCCAAAGCGCAGGCTATCACCCAGACTGAGAACCATGCCAGCACGATCTTTGTTCTGCTCAAGGATATTTCATCCACAGACAGCGTTATCAGCGCGTTGAAAGTATCCAACCTGAAAGTTTTGTCGTGGGTAGATATGAACTCCCTGATCGTTGAATTTGAGACCATGGCAAATAGTTACATCGGGTTCTTTTACCTGATCATTCTGGCGATCACCGCATCGGTGATCATCAACACGCTGATCATGTCGGTCTACGAACGCACACGCGAGATCGGGATCTTATCGGCGGTGGGAATGAGAGGCAGCCGGATCATGATGATGTTCCTGGCTGAATCCATCCTGCTGGCAATTGGCGGCGTGATCCTGGGACTTGTCGTGGGCTGGCTGGGTGTCTTTCTATTCAACATCAACGGATTCTACATCGGGAACATGGGCCTGAATGGCATGCTCGTCACCGATACGATCCGCGCCAGGTTGACCCTCAATGACACCATTAACGTGTCAATCATGACCTTCGTGGTCACGCTGTTGTCGGGACTTTACCCGGCTGTGATGGCGTCCCGCATGGAGCCGGTCGAAGCTTTGCGCGCCGAAAAATAAACGCGGAATTACATCTGCGAGGAGAACAAAATGGAAGTCGTAAAAATTGAAAATGTAGCTCGAATGTATCAAATTGGAAAAATCGAAACCAAGGCATTAAGAGGCGTCAATCTCTCGATTGAGAATGGCGAATTCACTGCGCTGGTTGGACCCTCCGGTTCAGGCAAGACCACACTCCTGCAAATGATCGGCTGTCTTGACCAGCCGACCTCGGGGCACGTCTTCATCAGCGGCAATGATGTCACCACCCTCAACCGCAATCAACGCGCCGATATGCGCCGCGGTCATATTGGATTTATTTTCCAGTTCTTTGCCTTGATCCCGACTCTCACGGCGTATGAAAACATCGAGATGCCTCTGCTGTTAAATGGGCATTCACCCAGCGAACGTAAAGAGCGCGTAATGGAACTACTCAAGGCTGTGGACTTAACTGACCGCGCCAACAATCGTCCCGATCAAATGAGCGGTGGACAACAACAACGCATCGCCATCGCCCGAGCGCTGGCTCCCAAACCCGCACTGATCCTGGCTGACGAACCCACTGCCAACCTCGATACCGAGAACGGCAAACAAGTCATGGACCTTATGCAGCGCCTCAACCAAGAGACGGGCGTCACATTCGTGTTCGCCACGCATGACCCGCGCGTCATCGGGTACGCCAAACGGACAGTCACGTTGCAAGACGGTGTCATCATCAAAGACAGCCAGTCCAACGGAAAGTAACAGGAAAGAATGAAGAAAGTATTATTGATCATTGGCGTTATTACAGCTGTGATGCTTGCCGCCTGCGGTTCAAGCAACAACTCCAACCAACCCATTCCCACTGTGGTTTTGGATGGCGGTACTGTGAACACTTCGACTACACCATCCGCACCGCAGTCGTCTTCAAGTGGCGCTACAGCCGCATCCGGTTTTGTTGTGTCCGCCCAGGAAGCGCAATTAGCTTTTGCCCTCGCTGGCGATATCAAGAAAGTCTATGTTGCTGAAGGTGACCAGGTCAAGGCTGGCGATGTTTTGGCAGAGTTGGATAACACCGCTTTTCAATTGGAATTGGAACAAGCCCAACGCACTGTGCGGGAACTGGCATCTTCAGCTGCCATTGCCGCTGCCGAGCAGGATGTTGCCAATGCTCAAAAAACCTACGAAGACGCCAAAAAGAAGGCGGGCGGTGTCAGCAACCGGCATGCTGACAATGTCACAATTGAGTATTACAAGAATCAACTTGTCCTTGCCCAGAATACATTAGACCGAACGCGGGATGCGTATCGGCAGACCTCTAACCTCTCAGGCTCTGACCCGATCCGAGCCACGGCCGGCTCCAATTTATACAATGCCCAAAAGGCGTACAACACAGCCTTGTCTAATCTCAACTATTTCACAGACGAACCTTCTGAAAACGATGTCGCACTCACCAACGCCAATCTTGACTCTGCTTCAGCCGCTCTCGAGGAAGCCAGGTGGTATTTATCTGAGTTGAAGGGCGAAGCGATCCCATCCGATGCCACCGGCATAAAACTTGCTCAATTGCAACAAGCCCGCGGCAACCTGACAGCCGCCCAAAATAGACTCGACCACACCCGCCTGCTGGCGCCTTTCGCAGGTACCGTTACAACCATCAACATTGTCGCCGGTGAATACGTCCTGCCGGGACAAACCCTCGTCACGATGAGCGATGTGGCAAACTTACAAGTAGAAACCACCGACCTCAGCGAACGCGATGTAGCCAGTGTTTCTGTTGGGCAGAACGTGAAAGTTTTTGTCGAAGCGCTCAATACAGAGATTGCCGGTCAGGTCAAAGCTATCTCATCTGTTGCCGATACTCTTGGCGGAGATGTGGTTTATAAAACGACCATTGCGTTGAACGAACTCCCTGAAGGTATTCGCGCCGGTATGAGTGTCACTGTAGAGTACCAACCCTAAAACTCGACAACCACAGGCATGAACGTGGCGGAGGCGTTAAGATACGAATAATCAATACATATTCAAAGTGCCCAAGCAGATGATCTGCCTGGGCACTTTGTTTTACACACTATACTCGGCGCGGTCATAAAGTGCGGTTTTCTGCTGTCTGTTTCGCGGGACTAAAGTCGCCTGCTCAGTACCTGGACGCCCTGCGGGCTGGCACCATAAGTCGGTTTCAACCGACTTTCACGAACTGAGGTGGTTGTCGAGCCTGTCGAGACACAGGGATTTATCCCGCCGAACACCGATCG
>JAYUGV010000017.1:0-6166 GCA_043767565.1 Anaerolineales bacterium | reverse complement strand
GACGAGGGCTTTATAGTCCACAACCTGCTGCGGGGGCACCCCGAGTTTTTTGACGACATCTTCATCCTTGATATAGTTCTGGTCATCACCTGCGAGATAAACGACCGTGCGCTTGTTGACGAGTTGCAGTAGGTCGCGGTCACCAGTGATGATCTTGACGCCGAGTCCCTGTTCGGCAGCGATACGCGCAACAGAACCTAAGACATCATCAGCTTCAAAGCCTTCCATTTCCAGGCGCGGAATATTGAAGGCATCCACCATTTGGCGAATGCGCTCGATTTGTGGGCGCAAGTCGTCGGGCATTTTTTCGCGTGTGCCTTTGTAGGCGGGGAACATTTCATCGCGAAAAGTTTTGCCGACATCAAAAGCGACCGCCATGTATTCGGGCTTTTCGTTTTCAAGGATGCGAAGTAACTCGCGCGCGAAGCCGTAAATTCCCGCAGTGGGTTCGCCTTTCGATGTCTGCCAGCGTTGGCTTCCGCCAACAGCGGTGAGGGCAAAGTACATGCGATAAGCGAGGGCGTGTCCATCAATGAGGTAGAGGGTAGGAGGCATAGTTTTTTTTGAATGAGGAATTTAGAATGAGGAATGATGAATAATGGTAATTTGTAATTGGTCTATGGTTTCTTTGAGAATAATAGTAACACTTTATCTAGGTTGCCGAGGATGAAAGCAATGAGAGGCAGGAGCAGGGAGTTGATGAAGTTGAGAATCGTACTTGAATCGATGGCGGAGTTGCGCGTGGCTTTGACACGGTCATGGAAGTCCATGAGACGGTTGATGGCTTCCATGGTCTCTTTATCTTTGAGGTTATTGGTTGCGCGGAGTTCTTCCACTTGGGATTGGATCTCGTTGAGCGTTTTCCATTTGGCGCGGCGTATGATGCTGGCGAGGCTGGTTTGGTTCAGGATGAACAAGGCAATAAGTGGCAACCATAAAACTAATACTAAGAAAATACCAGATGATGTGAAAAAGTCACTCACTACAAAAATAAATGTCATAATCGCACCGTATACCCCAACAATATAAACAACAAGATTTAATTTGCTGGATAGCTGAAGTATAAGCTCTGAACTGCTTGGATCAGGACTGAATAGTTTTAGATCATATTGACGAAGTCTTGCTGATAAAAGCAGAATCATATAGAGTAAGTCAAGAAAAGCGGTGCTAAATATGCTGAAAATAATTATTGTGAATCTAGAACCATAACCAATAGATAAAAAGAAGCTGGTATTTAATAGTGAAGATGTTGCATATATACCAGCGGAGATTCCTCCAATAATTGCAACAACGAGATGTTGCCGCTTATTGCAAGTCATCTCTAGCCAGTCTTTTAAGCTATCCAGGCTCTGTATTGATTCTACTGAGTCCAAAACTACATCGTGCAAGAGAGAGAAGTTGCTGGCAATAAGTTGATTTATGGCAATGGCACTAATAATTGCCTGTCCTCCGAACAGAACAAGTATAAAAAAATTGCCTACTAAACTGTACTGGTTAAAAATGTTGGGAGCAGTGATTAAATTGTCAGTGAGATATATGATTGCAAAGCCTGCAAAACCCAATATTAAAACTAAAACTGTAGAAATAGCCCATAGCGAGAGTGGCTCTTTTTGGCGAGTGATTTTCCGAAGCAAACGGTCAAACCACTCCAGCAACACATCCACCAGCGTTTTATACTCGCCTGCTGCCAGTCGGCGCTTGAGTTCTTCTCGTTTTTCGATGAGGGATGTGTCGGTTGTCATGTGAGTCTCCAATGACCGATAAATATCGGTGGTCGAGTAGGGCGACAGCCCATATCGAGACCACAGCTAAGCAAAATAATTTTTGTTACAAAAGTATGCTTGGTAACTGGTGGTCTCGATACGGGACAGAAGAACATCGTCCCTACTCGACCACCAATTTTTGCAAAACAAAACCGCAGAGTGATTATACTCTGCGGTCAAGATTTTTAGAACACAAATTCCAATTATGGATGGGCTAATAAATGAAAATGCGGGAGCAAGCTCCCGCACTCCAGAACTACTTCCTCGGTTGTGAATATCCCTGGCGTGTGCGGGTTTGCTTGATGTAATCTTTCACTAGTTGCGGCGGATGCGGTTGGGTGCCGCCCATGATGAGATAGCCCGGCGCCCAGAAATCGCCCGAAGGATTTTCCTTTTTCATGCGCGTGAATTCGGTGAAGATCTTTTCGGAGGTCTGCGTGCGCATGATGCGCATCAGATATCCCGGCGATGTGGATGGCGGAACGTTCAAGACCCATTGCACGTATTCCGGACGTACTGCTAAATATTCCAAGCGCCAGCCGAACGCAATGCAAATTTGTGGCAGCCATTCTGACATGCGGTCTGAGATATCGCCAGTGAGATAATGCGAACTAAAACGCGGTACCAGCAAACAAGCATACGTCAGATTGTATAAGCCCGGTGAGATGGGTTCCATCATCACGCGCCCAGCTACTTCGGTGATCGAATGCGGGCGGGTTTCGTCCAATTCACCGGTGCCGGGTCGGCGCACGGGGGTGGCAGGTCGCTGGCGTGATTTCGACGGCATGGTAGCATCGAAATCTTCCAACACATGTTCAACTGTCTGTTCGTTGCTTTGGTTCGAAACCAGCAAGTCATTCACGCGCACAGCGGGCGAACTCTCGCGGCTAACTTTACGTGGGCGCGAGTTCGACGGACTCGTGCTCCATGAATCTCTAAGTGGATTTGTATTTGGGCTGGGGTTATGGGGCGGGACATCAGAAATGATATTCGCGATATCCGGGATATCAAGTTCTGGATTGTTGTCATCTTCTTCGACGTATTGAGTCGGCGCTTCATTCGTCGCCAGAGGCTGTTGTGGTTTAGCGATCGGCTGTTGTACCGGCTGAGGCTTTTGTTCTTCGAGCGTGGGCGTAGTGGATAGCATGTTCACCAACTGTCCCGCCTGCATGCGGATGGTGCTGAACGGAGTCTCAGCATCGAACACGAGCGCGAGGACAACTTCATCCGCGAGCCGTGTGGCATAGAGCATGTGCTCAGCTTTGGTCGCTTCAAGACGGACAAAGCGTAACAAGTCGCTGCCCTTTTGTCCATCCCAGTGACGTGTGACAGTGACTGCCAATTCTTTTGCGGCGTTCTGCGAGAGTTGACCAGCGTATGCCCACAACGCATCTTTGCGTGTGATCAACGCCGCTTGTGCTGAAGACTCAAGTGTAAGACGCGTAAGATGCTGCGCGGCTTTGGTCACATCCTGCAACCACGGCAATTCCTGACTCTCTTGAGTCAGATGAACTGCGGCTGGTTCATTGGTGGCGCGGATGGGTTTGGGCAGGGGGGCGGGGTTATCTTTTAACATAGTCAACACTTCCGGCGTACGTATGGGTTTGCGGACCAACGCCCACGGGCGGAGTTCATCCAGTGTGGGGGTCGTGTCCTCTCCAGTAATCAGGAGCAGTTTGATGGTCGGGTTAAGCGTGCGCAGCGCACGTCCCAATTCTGAGACGAATTTTTCGCCGAGTTCCAGATCAAGAAAAGCGGTTGAGCAGTTTTGCTCATCCGCTCGAACGACTGCCTCGCCTTTACCTTTTGCGCTGTAAACACGGTAGCCCTCCTGTTCGAGGTTGGACGAAAATCGCTTGGCAAACATGCCGTCTGCCGTAACAAGAAGCAGGTTATTGCTCATTTTGATAAAGTGTATCATGGCACTAACTCATAAGCAAGCATACTTCCGGTTGGACGCTTACGAAAATGCGAGAAAATATGTACAGTCAACTTGCATTTCGCCTCGGTTTGTGCTATCAATAGAGAAAAATAATCGAGGACTTTTGTATGCATCGTGAACGAGTTTCTGAAAATGTGTTTTGGTTCCAAAGTGAAGTGTATGCTCAAGTGACTGCCGGGGTGGTGGCAGGTCCGCAGTGGGCGGTGGTCATCGATACGCTGGCATTACCAGATGAGACACTGGCGATCCGTGAGTTCATTGAACGTGAATTGAGCGTGCCGGTGCGGTATGTGATCAATACGCATTATCATGCTGATCACGCCTGGGGTAACTGTTTCTTCCCGGGTGCGACTGTCGTTGCGCATGCGAAATGCCGCGATCTACTATTGGAATTGGGTGAGCCATCCTTGGAATCTGCGAAGAAGCAGAACCCGGCTCTGCGCCAGGTGAAAATCGTCCCGCCGCAGATGACGTTTTTGGACGGTGAGATGACCTTGCGGGTGGGGAAGAAGAATCTGATCATTTCACCGGCTTATGGTCATAGCGCAGATGGCATTTCGGTGCTGGTGGAAGAGGATCGCATTCTATTTGCGGGTGATTCTTTTATGCCCATCCCGTATATCGTGGATGGCGATATAGATGAGAATATTGCATCCATCAAACGCGTGTCAAAGATGGGGCTTGAGAATATCGTCCAGGGTCACGGCGATATCATCCTGCGCGGTGAGATCGATGCGGCAGTGAAAGAGAATGTAAATTATCTGAATGCGATCAAGAAGTCGGTGAAGGCGATCGCCCGTAAGAAGAATGCCGATGAGTTGATCGAAGAGATCACCGTTGAATCTTGCGGTAAGAGCCGGGTGTATTTAGGTGGTCTCGCCAGGTCTTTGCATCAGCGCAATTTGTATGCTTTGCTGCACCATATGAGACAGTAATAATCCCATTATTGCCTGAACAAAAAACTTCCCCGATCACTCGGGGAAGTTTTTTGTTATTTCTTCTCTTTGGCTTCTTTTCTCGCCCGCAGCCAGCCATTTAGACTTAGTCCGATCACGCGTTCATTGCCTGTCATCAGCTTTTTGATGTTGGGGCGCAATGCCCAAATGAGCAATAGCTCGGCGACCACACCATACCATATATATATGGAAGGCAGATGACCTTGTGAGGCTTGAAGCGCAAAAATAATGATCAACACCAAGCCGATTGCCATGGTGGTCAGCGATGCGATGCCGATACTGAACCAGATCAGCGCGCCCAAACCAAATGCGATGGGGAACATCGGTAACCATAAGCCCACGGCGCCGCCTAATGCCGGTGCGCCGCCTGCGCCACCACTGAATTTCAACTTCCCATTTTCATCACGTTCGATCAAAAAGAGAGAATAGTTATGTCCCAAGATCGCGCCAATGGGGGCGAGGATGTGCAGAAGCTCATTGGTAGGAGCAAACGCTTTTACGATCCAGACCGCAACCGCACCTTTGAGGATATCTGTTAAGGCTGTCAATAAACCGGCTCCCAAGCCGGCTGCGCGTGCTGCATTCGTGCCGCCTGTGCGGCCGCTTTCCACTTCACGAATATCTTTGCCGGTCTTGACTTTGACGATCAATAAGCCAAAGGGGATCGAACCCAGAATATATCCAAGCAGTACTGCACCAACACCTAATAAAAGTTGCATCCAACTTCCTCCGTTTTGAGTCTGAACTATAAAACACGAAATACTTTATTCGGTTACTCTAGCCTGTGATCTGTAAGGTTACTTCATAGGCTTCACCGGCTTCGATCCAAAAGCCGCGGGCCTTCCACTGTGTCCCTGCGCGAGAGAGGATCACGTGGATAACGGCATAAGCCGCCTCCAAAATATCGGTGGGTGAAGCAGTTTCAGGTCCAGTGGGATGCGAGTGAAAGATGCCGACGAGGTCGAGTCCGTTGGAGTCGATCCAGTCAAAGGCGTGGAGCTGTTCATACGGATCCATCACGAATCGCACCGGACTTTGTGCCTGATTCAACACCCCGATCATTTTCTCAGCCCGAGCCGCTTTACCAGCCAGCACACCGCAGGCTTCGAGCGGCGCGTGCTGCTCAACATATGCGATCAATTCATCCAGGAGTGACTGAGACAATTCCAAAGTTGAGATCATATTAACGCATAAAAGCAGAGAGTCCCCAGCATAACGCGGTGATAATTGCCGGTTCGAGCACAGCGCGTTGGGTGGGAATGTTTTCGCCCAGGTTGATCGCGAGACTCACCAATCCATATAATGGACCGATCAGCAGCAACCCGAATTGAATGGGGGCGAGGGGCCAGTAATAGAAACCTGTGGCAAGTTGAATGGAAATCAGTCCAATACCGATCGCCCAGGCATATTCCCAATTCCCGCTCAAACGTAAATGAAGAATGCGTATGCTTGCGAGCGATGCGGCTATGAACAGAGCAGGGATTATTAAATAGAGGCGTATCTCA
>JAYUGV010000016.1:0-15681 GCA_043767565.1 Anaerolineales bacterium | reverse complement strand
TCCAGTATTTTCAAGATCTTCCGGGTTTGTTATCGGCTTTGATGAAAACTCTTAAGCCGCAGGGTGAAATTCACCTCATAGACAGCCCGCTGTACGGCGACTTTGAACTTGAAGAAGCTGTACAGCGAAGTCAGCAGTACTATTCATCTATTGGCTTTCCTGAGATGGCGGAACAGTACTTTCATCATCGTGTCTCGGATCTGAAAATGTTCAACGCGAAAAACCTTTATCAGCCTCGCTCCCTGCTGGCTCGCATGATGCGTATGTTAGGGCAGGTTAATTCTCCATTTCCCTGGTATATGATCAAGAAAAGAGATTTTGGTTAAAATGCCTCCTGCCGTTATTAAAGATCAGAATGAGATCATCGCAGAAGCTTTTTCATACACTGCCAATAAGTATGATGCCTTTGCAGAAGATCATCCGCACCTGACCCGTATGCGGAATAAAGTGTACGTCCATGTTGAACGCATTATTCCAGGAGGGTCTCGCATCCTTGAGTTGAATGCAGGCACGGGCATAGATGCGGTCGAGCTGGCGCAACGCGGCTATACAGTCCATGCAACGGATATTGCTCCCGGCATGTTGGAACGTTTGCACGAGAAGGTCGTCAAAAACAATTTAAACGAGAGACTTACTTTTCAGCGGTGCTCTTTCAGCGAACTGGATAAGATTCACGGAGCTCCGTTTGATGCAGTCTTTTCCAATCTCGGCGGATTGAACTGCATCCCTGATCTTTCTCCTATCATTCAACAGCTGCCGAATGTACTGCGCCCGAACGGCTTGATCACCTGGGTGCTTATGCCGCCCGTCTGTTTGTGGGAGCTGGCTGAGATATTTCGCGGACATCCCCGCCTTGCGTTTCGGCGATTGTTACGCAATGGAACCCGCGCCCATCTGGAAGGATTATATTTCAACGTTTATTACTTTACTCCGCAAAAAGTTCTTCAATGGTTTGGGGATGAATACGACTGCCTGACGATTGAAGGACTCTCCGTTTTTACACCGACCGCTGAATCGAAAAACTTTGCCAAGCGATATGCACGCCTCTACCGCGCTTTGAGCTGGCTCGATGACCGAGTCGCTTTTCGCTCCCCGTGGCGTGGTTGGGGTGATTTTTTCATCGTCACAATGCGCTATCAACCAAAATGAATCTGCTCACCAGGTTCGCCCGTAATAGTCTCTGGTTATTGATCGCACGTGTGGGAGCTCAAGCCTCCATGGTAATCGTCACCTACCTGCTTGCGCGGCGACTGGGTACCGCAGGTTTTGGCGAATACGCTTTCATTGCCACAGCAATTGTGATCGGCAATACACTCACTACATTCGGCTCGGATATGCATCTCATCCGTGAGATCGCCGCGAAATCTGAACTCTCCGAATTGTCCCCAGTTCTATTCCTGCAACTCCTTTTATCCTTCTTGTTCATTGGATTTGTTTACTTGCTTGCTCCGTATTTGCCAAATCAAACACCTGAGACCGTATTGGCTTTGAAAGTTTACAGTTTTGCACTGATCCCTTTGGCGTTCTTTACAGTATTCACCTCCGCACTGCGTGGGGCACAAAAAATGACTGCGTATGCCTGGCTGAATCTGCTCATCCCGGTCATTCAAGTCCTAGCGATCTTTATTTTTATTCAACACGGAACAAATATCGTGACACTCGCATATTTGTTATTGCTGATTCAAATTGCGGGGGCAATATTAGGCGGGGTTTTCTGCTCTGCAAATTTCCCGAGGTTTTGGATAGGTATACAGTTCTCGTTGGATAAACTAATGTCCCTGTTCGTCGCGTGTCTGCCCATTGCTCTGATCGCCATATTAGGAATTGTTTACCAAAAAATGAGTATTGCCCTGCTCTCTTTTCTCGGTGCGGCTTCGACAGTAGGGTTATTCTCTGCCGCCGCGCGTGTAGTGGAAGCGGCACGCATGGGTCACTTCGCTGTGTTTACAGCCTTGTATCCTGTCATGGCGAATACAAGTTTAGATCAGGATCCACTTAAGGTTTTTAAATTCTCGTGGTTTTTGCTACTCGGTATTGCTTGTGCAGGAGCTGTGCTTATATTTCTACTTGCCAAACCTATAGTGGATATTTTCTTTGGGGCAGAGTATCAATCATCAATCTCAGTGTTGAAAATTCTAGCTTTTACGCTGGTGCCCTATACAGTAAATTCTTTTCTCTCGCTTGTGTTTCTGGCAAGAAAAAAAGAAATGGTTGTCCTGCGCGTGTTTATAGTTTCCATGCTGATGCTTATGATTCTGGACCTCTGGTTTATTCCACGTTCTGGACAAGTGGGCGCAAGTTGGGCAATTCTCATCGCAGAGATTGCGCAGGCGATATTATTTTTGTTGGCATGGCTGAACAGTCCTTTCCGCCAGATAGATACCTTACCTTCCGAAGGAGTTTCGTATGAGCTTTCCGATTTATCCTGATAAACATAAACTAAAAGAACTTTATAATGCACGGGACATTGTCGGTTATCGAAAACGGATCGGACGAATGCCGAGCCTGCCCTCCCCCGAAGGGATCTTATTTTGTCTGGAGCGCGGCTTACCCTGGCGTTTGCGTTGGCGGATCCCTGTCGAGCGCGCGGGCGGGATGAACGGTGATCTCTTTGCGTTGAAGAAACCAAAAGGGAAAGTAGGCATAATGACCGGGTTTGGAGGCGGCTCGCCCATGACCGTCGAGCTGGCGGAAGAATTTGCAGCTATGGGGGTTAAAAAGATGATCCTAATGACATGGGGAGGAATACTACAGCCTGACTTAAAACCAGGTGATATAGTCGTGATCGATCGAGCGATTCGCGATGAAGGGACTTCCTATCATTATCTGCCCCCATCTAAATATATAGATTCTGATCCACGGTTGGCGGATCAATTAATAGATGCGATCAAAGCCCGCGGCGGAACCAGTTCACGAGGCACCACCTGGACAACCGATGCTCCTTATCGTGAGACAGTCGAGGAAATTAAACAATATCAGTCTGAAGGTGTAAAAACTGTCGAAATGGAATCTGCAGGCTTGTTCACAGTGGGGCAGGTGCGCAATATACCGACTGTTTCGGTTGTAGTTGGCATGGACAGCCTCTCTAGTCTTCGATGGCAAGTCCCTGATCGGCTGGATAATATTCTTGCTTCGCTTGAGCTTGTATATCAAGCATCCTTGGATGTGCTAAAAGGTCAATAAACTGATTGTCATATGCAATAAGAAGCCTATACCAGAGATTTAAGCACTTTTATAAGTGGCAACTTATCTGCGTCCCACACAAATGGGGTTGTCCGTTTTGTTCGAGGCGTGTTTAAAATATTTGACGGCGTGACTTTGATGATCAGAGCGATGGGCAGTATCGTGCAGTGGCAGGCGGCTCGCTTGGCGGGATCGCCGCGTATCGCCTGGCATTTCAACATCCCGATTCGTTTTCAAGCGCAGGCATATTTGGCGCAGGCGCGATCTCAGGGGAAGAGAGTCGAATCAAGGAATGGCTCTCCTCTAAGAACGCAAAGGATCAGATCCGTGTGTTTATGGACACGGCGTTGAAGACCCGCTCATGCTTGAACGCGCTGAAGTGCTGAGATCCATATTGGATGAGATGGGGATCGAAAACCTGTTACACTCAGGTCAGGGTGGGCATACGTATGCTTATTGGGTCAGCAATTTTGAGATGTATCTCAGATGGCTGGCGAAAGATTGGCAGAAATAAAAAGATGATAGTCGTCTGAAGCTTCATGATCATTTCGGCGCCACGTCGTATTTTTTGCGGACTTCGCGAATGTCATCCCACATTTGTGCTTTCGGAATTACCCGTCCGACCGAGCACGAGACGTCTTCCCATCACCAGATGGCAGGCGAAAGACCGAGTTCGTGATATACACATCCTTATCAAGGTCAAATTCCGCGGCCCGCAAAATTTTATCGAGTAATTGCCCCGTACGACCAACGAATTCGTATGCCTCAAATTTCTTATTTACGGGCTTTAAGAAAAATGCTATTATTTTCAATAAGCGAAGATATTCGATTTCAGAGGTTAAATCTATATTAAAAACCGAAAAAAATACCCAATGGGTTCTTACTTCCTCGAAACTTTTGCCTAGTATCAGGGTTACCCGAAAGTAGATATAAAGGAGATTTATGGCTACACAAGTTGAAACAACCACTACAACCTCATTTTATGACCGCTCTGGTGTCGAAAAAAGCATTATTCCAGTTGCAGGCGGAATTCCGTTTGGTATGGAGCGCGTCACCAACTCATCCGTTGGGATTGGCGGTGTATATGGTACATGGGGAGCCAGTTATGACAATGAAAGTCTGCCCGCGTTTTTGGAGCAACGACTTGGACATCCGCTTCAAGCAAACGAGAAGTTGAATCTGTCCGAGTTGGGTTTTCTCAACCGACAGCATACCCCGCTTACCCTCACGCCCGAAGAACATATCCAATTGGAAGTTGAAGTAGGGACAAAGTTTCTGATTGAGGCGATCAAAGCCTGTAATTGGCTGCCATCTGAAGTGGAAGCTGTGCTGATCGGTATGAGTGCGCCGTTATCAGAAGATTACCTTAACTTGATTACCAAAGCCGCAGGGATTCCCGAAAGTGCGCTGAAAGTTGCGATCCATAAAGCCTGCGACGGCTCCACGAGCAGTCTGCATCTGGCATTGAACCCTGAACTGCCCGAGAATTTACAACTCGATCAAAATATCGCCGAATCGTTATATGGAAAGAAAGTATTGGTTGGCGGCATTGAAGGGTTGAGCCGTTTCGTGGGTACATCGCATGATGCCAACGCTTTACAGTTATTCGGGAACGCGGCTGGCATCGTGGGTGTGATTCCTGGCAAGACAATGAAGTTCCTGGCAGGCAGGTCGCGCGAAGTGTTTGATGATGATGGTGTGCTGCAAGTGGCGATGTATTATCCACACTCCCGCCAGAAAACCGATGGCGGCTATAACGTGGATGTGACCGAACCTTCTGAACATAACATCCGCGTGGCAGGTTTGATGCATGAGCCGCATGACGGGTCATCCATTTCCATGGCGGGACCGATGGGTATGGTCAAGTTGTTTGTACGCACCGGCGTGCAGGTGGTAACCGATGTATATGTCGCTTATCAAAAGAAATTAGAAGAGTTGGGGATGGTGGGGAAAACGCTGGCAGTTGCCATTGTCCATCATGCCAATTATAAGATCAATAAACTGAAAGAAAAACAGTTGCTAGGGGGGGGGATCTCCCTGCCGATGCCGTGGTTGTTGAGCGAATTTGGCAACGTGAGCGCTGCCTCGAATATGATCGCATTTTTGCGTGAGCTGCCGAACTTGAAACCGCTTGACCATATTTTGATCGATGGTTTTGGGGCTGGCACCTACTACGATACGCTCGCTGTGGAGCTTGGAGGGTGAACCCAGGTTGTTCGTAACAGAAACAGATCTCCCAGAAGTGTGAAGCGCTGCGCTGACGATTCGGCTGTCGCTCATACCTATTATTATCCATAGCCGCACCTTTTTATTAAGGTGCGGCTATGGATTTGTAACTTTTCTGCAAGGCTTTCGTCCTGATTGTAGGAACAGATAATAATAAATGTATCGCTATACTCAAAACCAGGATGTTGTTCGTCTATTGCTTTTGCTTAAAAGCACCGAACAGGAATACCCATCTCTGATGATGATTCAAAGGCGCAGTACTTTTCTTAGCCTTATATGTAAATTATTATTTTGGCGCCCGCACGCTTGATTTGCCCAACAAAAAACTCCTGCGAGATTGCAGGAGTTTTTTGTTGGGGTTGAGTTAAGCTTCGCTTTGTTTGGGCTTCCGGAACCAGTTTTGCCATTCGCGATTTTCCCACACGACCAGGATCGGAGCGGCATTGAAGATGGACGAATACGTTCCGCTGAAAATACCCACGAGCAGAATGATCACAAAGTGCCGGATGCTATCGCCCCCGAACAATGCCAGGGAGAACAGCGTGAACATAACTGTCAACTGCGTGTTGATCGAGCGGTCGAGAGTTTGGATGATGGAATGGTTGACAAGGGTCTCGTAGGAGATGCGGCGATAGACATGCGAGTTCTCGCGGACGCGGTCGAACACCACGATGCTATCATGCACTGAAAAGCCAATGACGGTCAGCAGGGCGGTCAGAAAGAGGGCGTCTGCCTCCCAGCCCAGGAAATAGGCAAGGATCGCTTCAACGCCGAGTACTACGAATACGTCATGCAGCATGGCGATGACGGCGGCTGCACCGTAACGGACGGCATGGTCCACGCCTCGGAAGGCGTACGAAATGTAAGCCAGCATGGCTAGTGCCGCCATCAGGATGGCGATACCAGCGGCATTGGTGACTTCAGCGCCAACGGAAGGACTGACCGATGAAAAAGTCAGCACGGTGACGGTTGTGCCGGTTTGTTTTTCAAGCTCTGCAACGATCTGACCCTTGGTGCCATCCTCGATGCGTTTTGAGCGAATGACATACGAGTCTTTATCAAGCGGTTGAACAGCGGGGGCAGTGTCGGGAGCTATTTCTAGGAAGATGCTTTTTACCTGGTCAGCAGATGGACGTGTTCCCGTAAATTGGACTTCAAGAAGCGAGCCACCAGTGAAGTCAATGGCGAGAGGCAGGGGGGTCTTGAGGTTGATCCAGTTGAGGATCAAAAAGACAATACCCGGGATGATTACCAAGAGGGAGATCAGAAAATACATGTAGCGATTTTTGATGATATTCATGGGTGTTTCCTATAAACCAAACCAGCGCGGGTGCTCGATGGATTTAAGATTATCGAGCACAGTGTGCAGGAAGGTGCGTGTCACAATGATGGCTGTGAACAAAGAGATAATCACACCAAGACCTAGGTTGAGTGCGAAGCCCTTGACCATGCTTGCGCCAAAGGAATTGCCGAAGACGTAAAGAATTAAGCAGGTAATCAACGTGGATGTATTTGAGTCGCGAATGGAGGGCCAGGCGCGGCTCCAACCGAGATCGATCGCCTGACGCAGGTTTCTACCCGCGCGTAATTCTTCTTTGAGACGTTCAAAGATAAGGATGTTCGCATCCACTGCCATACCGATACTCAAGATAAAGCCCGCAATACCAGGAAGGGTCAAAACGATGGGAATAAGCTTGAAAATGGCCAGCGAAAGGATGGCATAGCTGATCAACGCCAAAGTTGCAATAAACCCGGGTAGACGGTAATATAAAAGCATGAAAATGATAACCACGCCCAAGCCAATGTAGCCAGCCAGCAAACTCTTGCGGACAGATTCTTCGCCCAGAGTTGCACCAACGGTGCGGCTTTGCACTACCTTGATCGGAACAGGCAGGGAACCATACTTAAGTTGCGCGGCGAGGGCGTTGGCAGAATCGGAGGTAAAGCTTCCGGTGATTTGCCCGGAGCCGCTGGTAATCGCGCTGTTGATGGACGGTGCCGAGATCACGCGTTTGTCGAGGGTGATCGTCAGTACCTTGTTGATGTTTGCGGCTGTATGATCGCCAAAGACCTTTGAGCCTTCTGCGGTCAGGGTGAAGTCAATGTTATAGCGGCCGCTGAGGCTGGCTTTTGAAACGCCGATCGTGACCAATTCCTTACCGGTCATGATGGTATGGTAGACGACAGGCTGGGCTGTCGCGCCATCCGTTGTGGGAGCGGGTGTTGCGGCCGGTGTCGAACCGGTTGCGTAGTCAGTTTCGACCAGACTGCCTTCTGCCGGGCGTGTGTCGCCGGTATCTACAAATTCGAGCAAGCCCGTTTGTTGCAGAGACGAAATTACTTCTTCCGGTTTTTTGACACCCGGAAATTCCGCCACAATACGGCGGTCACCCGCGGTCTGCATGACAACTTCGCTCACGCCCAAAGCATTGGCGCGTTTTTCCAGGATTTGGCGGGTTGTCTCCAGATCGCCGGCGGCAATGGTTGAGCCTGCAGGCAGGTCTGCCTCGAGCAGGGTTTGTAAGCCGCCGCGCAGGTCAAGACCGAGTTTGGTCTCGACATTGCGCGAGAACAACGGATCCCCGCTCGCGTTAAAAGGATTGATAAGGCTGATTTCTTTGCTGGTATCGATCCAGATCGAGATCGCCAATAAGACGATGATCGTGATTAGCCAGTTTGTGTTACTACGATTCATATGTATCTTCTCCATCCACGAAAATGCCAGCCTTGGGCTGGCGCGGGCGTGATTATACTCCCATTGAAATGGCGTGGCTAGACTTGATTAAGGATACACCCACTCTTTGAAGATCGCGTCTAATTTACAGGCACAATGCTTTTCAGCGAGCGCCTGCATAACCTCCGGCGTGGCAATGCCCCAAGCCAGCGTTTCTGTATAATCCTTGATAAATCCATCGAAAACGGGCGCGCTGATCTTGTCTCTCAGAGCCACAAAAAACAGTGGACCACGCCCATAGACGATCGCGCTGTATTCGCCCGACTGATACTTCGCAACCGGCAAGCCGATCGGGATCTTTGCGTTTTCGATGCGCGCCCAGCGTCCTTCAAGGGAGGCTTGAAACCCAGCCGCACCTTCTGCGCCATATAGGTCGGTAAAATATTGGAGTGTGACGAATTGGGTCAAGGATTCGTCGAGCCAGGGGTCGTCCAGTTGATCGTCGCCTACTAAACTATAAAACCATTGATGTCCTACTTCATGAGCCACGGTCGCTTCCATGTATCGACTTGAAGTTGTATCATTGACATCATAGATCCGATCTGTGATGGCGATCATACCCGGGTATTCGATGCCCAGCGCCAGCGTGGGTGTGGAGACAATATCCAACTCAGTGTATGGATATGATGCATATCGTTTGCTGTATATATCGATCGCGCGGACTGCCACAGCAAGTGTCATGTTTGCGCCATCCTTTAATTCTTTTGGCGCGTAACTATGGATGGTGACTTCGCCGAGGGTCGTGGATACTTCATGATATTTTGGACTCGCCGCCAGATAAAAATCCCGTGCTGGACCGCTCGCCACATCCATCGTCTGAACCTGCCCGGCTTCGCTGGAGCTGACCCTTTGACCAGACGTAACCAGCGTTAATCCTTTCGGCGCGTTGATTCGCACAATGTAGAACGATGCATCAACGTACGTCACATCACCATCTTGCGGAGGGATCTCCGCATTCCAGCCCTCATCATCATAGACGCAGATCATAGGGTAGGCGTGTGCCAGAGCGAGTACATCATCATAATAAGCCAACACACCGTAGTTCAACTCAACCTCTTGCGGAACAGTGACCGCGAAATCCATTTTCAAGATGATGCTCTGTTTGGGTTCTAATGCCTTTGATAATGGAACGATCATTAGACTCTTCTCGAGTCCATATTGTGGAGTGACTGGTTGTCCATCAACTTGCGGGTCTATGATCTTCATCTCGCCGCCGAGGATGTTGGGAAAGAGTCGGAATTGGATCTCGCTCAGTGAGACCGCCTCGGTGTTTGTATATCGAACTTCTTCAGTACCCGTGATGTGAAAAATATCTTCTGCGATGTTGAACTCAAGATGATAGACGCTGGCGCCCTTTAATTCATTTAGCACGTGTTGCTGTGATTGGACGAGTCCGCTTTGGAAGATGGCGCGATCTTCCCAGGGAGTGTTCAGTGGGTCGGGTGGTGCTTGGGTCGGTTGTGGAGCAGTTGTCAGCGAGGGGGAGGTGCAGGAAACGAGGAGCAGGCTCAGGCTTAGTAGAGAAGCGTATATGCTTTTCATCAAGAAGGATCCTTTAGGTAGTCCAATGCTTTTTGCAGGACTTGTTCGGGAGTCAGGTCATCTGTATTGATGATTATATGGGCATGTTGACGGGCGTGGGAGAGTCTGCGGTATTGTTCTTCGTGATCTTCTACCAGCCAGTTTAGTTTTCGGCGGATCGTGCTGTTCGTGAAGGATGCGTCGAGGAAGATCAAGATATCAGGTTTGGTGATGATCTGCCACATGGCTGGTACATAAGAATGTTCCTGCGCGATATGCCGACAGGTGTAGCCGTGTTGATTCAGTCCCTTGATAAGCGTGGATTTCCCCGAGCCGCAGGGACCCACTATGCCAATTAGTAAATTTTTACTAGGAGGTTCATCCATCTTTATTCGTTATCGTGGACCAGACGAGCAAGTTGTTCGGGACCACCGAGTACGGCAAGTGTATCGCCTGCATGGATCGTTTGTGAATCGGTGGGGTGCATTTCTGATTCGTGATCATGCCTCAAGAGCACAACATTGAGGTGATAATTATCTTCCACATAGCCAACCGTTTTATTGGCAAAGAGCGAATTCGGTTTGATCGTGACTCTTGCGAGCCCAAGCAGTTGACCTTCAATGGAGATGGGGTTGGTTACATCGGCGCCCGCGGCGGCGGCGGCGAAAACAGGCGCCGCCATTTCGGTAGCGCTCAGTGCGATGAAACCGAATTGTTCCTGCAGAGCGTGAGCAAAGTCTTCATCGAAGATGCGGATGACGACCTGGATCTTGGGATTGAGTGTGCGCGCCTTGAGTGCGATCTGTAAATTCATGGCATCGTTCTGGCTGGCAAGGATGATCGTGCGCGCATCTTTGATGTTGCCAGCTTCTAAAGAACCAGCTTCACGCGCATCCGCCTGGATCACGGGGATGCCCATATCGCGCGCCGCCGAGGTAGTGTGGGTGCCGAGTTTGATCTCCAGTATCACTACGTTCTCGCCCATCTCGTGCAGTTTTTGTGCGACACGATAACCTAAATGTCCGAGCCCAACCAATACGATGTGTTGATTCATTGTGGATGCAACTGCCATTTCCCACTCCTTACCTCGAGATTTTCGATTGAATAGCAAAATGCCAAAGTCGGTGAGACCTTGTGCCAGGAAAATGATACCGACCACGGGCATGATGAAATGAAATAATTGCAGGATGATGCTTTTAGGAAAGTCGCCAATCGGCTGTAGAACGGTGGCGGCTAGGATCGTATAAATACCTTCGCCGACGGTTTTGACGGGTTCGCCTGCACCTTGCGCAAGAATGAAATAAGCAAAGCCGCCACCTACGACGGTGATGGTGAAGAAAAGCAGCGGTGATTTAAATTCATTGATCAGGATGAAAGTATCGCGCCAACCCGCCCGCAGACCCCGCCAGCGATTCTTCATGCTTTGATGTGGCCTTCGATCGGCAGGCGGACGGTCATGCGCCTGACGTTGTCGCCATTAAGTGAGCCAACTTTGATGACCAGCACGCTGATATCGTCCACGGGGCGGTTCTCGTCGAGGCGCACAGCCTGGGCGAGCAGGGTGTCTGCCATGAATTGCGGGCTGGGATTTTCATCTTCCATCACGGATTGAATGGTATCGGCAACATCCATAGGAGTGCCGCGGCGTGAGCCAGCGTGTGTGAGTCCATCGGTGTAGATGACAATGGTCAAGCCGGGTTGAAGCGGCATCTCCGTGATCAGCGGACGGACATCCCGTGATGTACCGAGTGGGATACTTTCGCTGTCAATGCGGTCGATGGTCTCGGCACGGCAGATGAACATGGGTGTGGGGTTGTTGCGGGCTAACACGATTGTCCCTGTGTGCAGATCAATAGACGCGATGTTGAGCGTGCAAATGACCTTGCCCTTTTTATCGGTGAACAACGCGTCGGATGCGGCACGTGCGGCGGCTCCATCACGGACACCTTCAGCGAGCAAGCCGATCACTTTGCGTACAACCAATTGCGAAACAGCCTTAGCCCCACGTCCCGAAGTCTGACCATCGGCGAGGACGACAGAGAGTCCGCCGTTGGGGCGTTCGATGACCTCGAGTGTATCCCCGCTTTCGGAGGTGGCATATTTGTTGACCTTGGCAACCGCGATTTGAACTTCCATACCTTCATTTTACTATGGGTTTGGAAGTTCGATGGTGTCGCAGATCATGCCATAATAGATCAGCTCTGACATTCACAGATAACGCTTGATGGAGTTCTCAGTTCTTGGACACAAGGGCGGGATTTCTACTTCATGAATTTGTTTTGTCTGCTTTGATATTTTGGGGTTGTTGACGGTTTTAAGGATCATAGGATCTGTTTTATACAATTCTCAATTTCAGGTTGAATGGTATGTGCTTTATCTCGGGTCAATTACAGCTTCAGTGCTTGGAGTTGTGTATATTTTTCCAATAGCCAGTGGAAAGTAGGTATTTAAGAAATTCACCAAAGTATATTTGGATGCCAGCAAGCAGACCAGCGAAAAGATGACCGTGATCAACGGAGTGACGAGCCGCGCCTTTAAATTAACCATGGCAAGTGTTTGAGTAAGAAGAATTTTGATAACGTCCTCTGTTCCGCAAAACGCCAGGGTCTCGCGCCCAAGCTCGCCGAGTATTGGAATGTGAGCACATAGCTTTGCAATACAGATGTTGAAATAGATAATGATCAGGGCGATGAATACATCGAAAACAGGTGTTGTTAATTTGAATGTCGAGATCACAGGCAGGACTGTGGCAATTTCCCCCAAGAACCAATAAGGACCAATAATAAATGTAATGACGGTCACTCCGGCAGACGCAAGTGCCAGTAAACCTGCCATGATTTTGTGGATCGGCTTCATCAAGTCCATGGTAAGGAGCGGGAATAAGACCGCCCCCAAGGCGTAATACACGTAGTAGAACATTGCGCTGTCGAGGTTCATGAACCAGGATGGATGAAGTGCAGGGTTATTGGGCAGAAGCGTCTGGGTAACGATGAACAGACCAAATGCGACCGCCAAAACCAAGAGCGGATGCTTGAACAGTTTTCTGATAAAGTAATCGCCGATCATTAGGATATATAAGCAGGGGATGAACCACAACGATCCTGCAAATATCTGACCTCGTATGCCTAGCATGACCCCTTTCAGTGCGCTCACGATATCCTGGAACTCCCAATTTTTTTGCAGTGTGAAAACGATCAATGCCAACAGGCTGAAAAATATATAAGGCACCATAAGCTGCAACGTCTTCTTTTTGACAAAAGCCACCGGGGTGTCTTTTAGATAACGAGGTGCGAAAAAACCAGCCGCAAAGAAAAACATCGGGACGTGATATGTAAAGACAAAGGGATAGATCTTTCCGCCATTGCCCCCAAAATGACCAATGTAAATTGCCCAAATCCCGAAGAACTTAAAAACATCAGCCCATGCTATTCTGTCATTGTTTGCGCTCATACTTTTCCCTTGCAGGATGGATGGGAAATCTATAGATGACATCCTGATTTGAAGTTAAGAGCGATGATAGCTCTCGTTAGCGGATTGGTCAACGGCTTTTTGTTCAAGGGCATTATGCTTTAGATAACGATTTGCGTAAGTCCCGTTCAAGGAATACCCGCGCTGGGGGCGGGCGGCGGAACGCCGTCCGAGCGGAAAAATGATAAGGCGTAGAAAAATGCCTGCGCGAAGCGGGCGCAGACTCCCCAGCGTCGGGTGCACGCTGTGTTCGGCGGCATGCTGGTATCAAATCACCGTTTATTTGGCCTTACGTTCGTTTGGTAGTCAAATCCTTGTCTTCCATTTCCCAGGCGTGATCGAGCGTGTGAAACGCGGTGTGCCGAATCAAGAAGCGCAGCGGCCAAGTGCGGGCCATCTTGCCCTCAGCGTGGAACGTCTGGATCGCTTTGCAGTAGTCGCGGCGAAAGGCTTTCAGCCCTTTGGCGTCAGTGACCCACTCACCGTCTTTGATGCCCACTCCGAGCCCCTTCGCCCAATCCTGTTCGTTGGCGCAGACATGCAGAACGATTCGGTCCCGGTCACGTCCGCCCCCGCGTGGACCCTTCTGCATTTCGGCCGACACGCGCGAACGTATATTGTCGAAATACTTCCAGCACGCCTGCATCAGGGTCAGTTCCCGCTCCAATTTTTCGCTTGACATGTCTTGGCGGTCGATGCTCGAAAACGCGAACGAGATGCCCCAGAAGTCGGTAGAGCCGGTGCCCTTGTATCGCTCTACAACGTCAACGTCCGTGGTGGCCGCAAACTCTGCATCCATCCCAGCCAGCTTCGCGACCTTTGCGTAGCGGGGAAGGTAGGCTTGCAACTTCTCAATCGCGGCAGTTGCGGTCTTCGCACCGCGCTCCAGACCGGGCCAGTCTGGCGCCACGGCGACAACCTTCTTGTCCTTCGGTCCAATTTCTAGCGTCACTCGAATGTGTTTTGCCACAGCTCCTCCTTATAATAGTAATTCCTGCCACCGTATACCCGAACGGGAACACGTAGTTGCAATTCTATCTTACACACCTACCGCGTTCATACAAGCTGTATGCTGCCGCCGAACGGTTTGCGTTAGCTGCGTGTTGCCACGAGAACCAGCCGTCGAAACGGAACCAGATTTTCGAGCGGGAAAATGCCTTTAAACGGAACGTGGCAACACGTCAGCCTGCACGCTTTGTTCGGTACGGTTTTGCCGAGCAGCTATGTTTTTGAGCCTTAAAGCCAATTTTCACAGCCAACAAGATTGACCACAGAAAAGCAAAACGAAACAAAACCATGCGGCAGAAACCAGCAACAAAAATGCACTTTCCATATTTTACGACTTTTGGGTAGAAAAAAAGCTGATTGCGCCAAACGGTAGAAAAACACTTTTCAAGCTGCGCAATTTTGGAAAGCGAAAAGTGAATTGAAACAACCCGCATCAAAGAGTCCTGCTCCGTCTTGACCCTTTTGATTTCTCCGCCGCGGTCCGCTCCAGCGGTGGGTTATCTCGCGGTTTTCGCATTGCTGCACTTGTCGCCTTCAACCCAAGCTGACGGGGAATGCGGACGGTGAACGTCGTGCCTTGCTGCGCCGTCGAGGCGACCGCAATCGTACCCCCTTTGGCGTTGACAATCTCGCGCACGATGTACAAGCCCAGCCCGATGCTGCCCGGAGCCCGCCGCAATACCGATTCGGCCGTAGCATGACGCACCAGCGGATCGAAGAGCGTCGGCAGCAAATCCGGCGGGATCGGCGCGCCTTCATTATGCACGCTCAACACTACGGTCGACCCTTCTGAAGCGGCCGACAGTTCGACCGCCCCCTCTGGCGACCCGTGCTGAAGCGCGTTGCCCAACAGGTTGGAGACGACCTGTCGCATTCGGGCCGCATCCAAATTGCCGCTGAGGTCGCCGCGCGGGTTAAATTGAAGCGTGCGCTGCGGGTGCGTCGTGCGAAAGCCGTCAACCACTTCACGACAGAGCATTTGCAGATCGACCGGCTCGCAATTCAGCGGCATGGCGCTGCCCAGCAACGTTGATGCGAAGTCAATCATATCGCTGATCAACTTTGCCATCGCCTTCGTTTCCGTGCCGATCATCGACAGCGCCTCAATAGACATCATGTCTTCAGTTTCCTGAGAGACAAGCTCCGCGGCCATGCGGATGGCGGTCAGCGGATTGCGCAGATCGTGGCCGAGGATTGCCAGGAACAATTGGCGGGACCGATCGAGGCGCTCGGTGTAACTGTCGACAGCCTCGGCGAGCGACTGATCGATCGACTCGTTAAAGCGGGTGATGTCGTCGATGTCGTCGATGTCGTCGAGGTCGGGCTGCAGTAAGCTTCTGCTCCAGAGGCGCAGGACACTGGCGCGCAGGGCACGGTATTCGGAGACAACCTCGATGATGTCGAAGCCCGCGCCGACGCGCTCCTCAGCATGCTGTGCCGAGGCGATGTCGAGTTGGTCGCTCTCCTTGGTGTCTGCGCCGTGGCCTTTAGATTTGCCCGCCTGCTGCGTATGGTGGATAAGACTCTTTAGAGTTGAAAAC
>JAYUGV010000015.1:0-6212 GCA_043767565.1 Anaerolineales bacterium | reverse complement strand
CTGCCTGCGTTTCAATGTAGTGACTGTTTTTTCCCCGCGTATTTCGACCCATTCATGTGATACACTGATACAGGCATTCCATAAACATTGTGTTTATTATTTGGGGGAAACGGAGGCTATTCCATCGGGCACAGTTATTAATATCCAAGCCCATTCGGCACTATATACACTTCAAGTAAAGGAAATGAACATGGATTCAAGAGAAACAGCGCAGGCGCTTATGGATTCGGTCCAGAGAGGTCGGTTCGATACAGCTAGAACCTTCCTGTCAGATGATTTTCAGATCAGCGGGTTTGCACCTAAACCGCTCAACAGTAAAAAATGGCTGAACATGATCGCCAATTTGAAGATGGCATGCGCGGACTTGAACTATCATTTCCAGGTGGATGGCGCAGAAGGCAATATTATCCACACTTCATCACAACTCAGCGGAACTAACAGTGGCGCCTTCGATTTCACAGATATTGATATGGGCGTGATCTCTGCAACCAATAAGAAGTTCTCCAGCACCCGCCAGCCGATCAAGATCACGGTCAAGGGTGATAAGGTAACTTCATGGGCTGTGGAACCAACTGAAGGCGCCGGCTGGACCGCGATCCTAAGTCAGCTTGGCGTCAATGTGCTGGCACCGAAAGCTAAGAGCAAAGGGAAAAATCACAAATAGACCTCTTGCAACAGACGTTCTCTAACACCATACCTTCACATGGACGCGCGCCACAAGGGTGAGTTCGAAGACGTTAAATTACCGACCGCGGAATGATCCATACCATTGAAATGTGATACACTGAATTCAGCAGTTGCGAATGACTAACTGGATTTGTGTGGTGTTTCAGCCGCCGACCCTGTTATTGGGGTCGGCGGTTTACTCTTAACCAAAAGACTGACTCGCCATCACATGGAGAAAATATATCAACTGCTCAAGCAAGCCTTAAGCAAAGCCGCAAAATAATACGGAACAAAAAGGAAGCCAACATGGATGATCTAAAAGCCAGTATCAAAGCGCTCATGTATGCTATTCAAACCGGCGATTACGAAAAAGCCAAAACCTACCTCGCCCCTGATTTCAAGTTTAGCGGGTCGGTTCCCAAACCGCTCAAAGCTGAAGCCTGGCTTGTCATGCACAGAAACCTGAAACAAGCCTTCCCAAATCTCGAATACCATTTCCGTGTCGAAAGCATCCAAAGCGGCGGCGTGGTCAAGATCTCATCTGAACTCAAAGGGACGCATAAAGGCGCGCTTGATCTGACCAGCCTGAAGCTGGGCACGATCCCAGCCACCAACAAATCCTTTGCCGCCGGACGTGAACATGGCAAATTAATCATTCAGAATGACAAGGTCGTATCATGGGTCGTGGAGCCTAACAAAGACACAGGCATGCTGGTGATCCTGGGTCAGCTTGGCGTCAAACCACCCACCGACTGACTTTGAAATAACCAGCCTGATCGTGAAAGCGTGAAATAAATGATCAACATCATCTCGAGCACCCATATCTACCAGCCCATCAAAAAAGTATTCGACTTTATCAGCAACCCCGAGAACGATTTTCAATGGCAGTACGGAACATTATCTTCGATCAACACTTCTGAAATCGTGGCTGAAATGGGCGCCTGTTTTCAAACCACCGGTAATTTTATGGGACACCGCATCCAAAGCACCTTTGAAGTCACCGAATACGACCTCAACAAAAAATACGGCTTCAAATCCCTCTCTGGTCCCCTACAGTCGTATACATCCTATTCGTTCGATATTGCCAGAGGTTATACCCAGATTACTTTATTGACCCAGGCTAATGTAGTCAACTTTATTGAACTTAATGAGAACATCCTTGAAAAGAAACTCAAAAAACAACTCAAGGAAAATCTGGCAATGCTTAAAAACCTGATGGAAGTTGGCTAGCCATGTCTGTGCTATATATTTCGTGAAAATAAAACCTCGCCTCATGGCGGGGTTTTTCGTCCTATAATATGCATATCTTGTAGGCGGTCTCTGACCGCCATATTCGCCAGCAAAGCGACGGTCGCAGACCGTCTTGGAGCAAGACAAGCGAAAGTCCTATTATTATCTTTGTGTTTTTAGGATGGTTTTATAAAAGACTTCGATACTCCCAACCCCTTCTTCAGTGTAGACCTGTTAACCGGCTGTAACAACCTGGTCAGTTTTTCGAAGGCGCTCGATGACAACTTTGAGAATCTGCTGCTGGAGCCGGTTTCACTCATCGTGGTGGATTTATATCAACTGCGCGACATCAACAAGACCAAAGGCTTCGAATACGGCGACAGCCTCCTACGCTGGCTGGGCATCGCCATCAAGGACGAGACCGGATCCGTTGTGTATCGCATCTCAGGCGATAACTTTGTCGCGGTGCTCGTCGGGCAGAAACACTCAAAGCACCAGATAACAGCCCAAAGGTTGTTCGACCGTTTGAATAGTGAAGCCCAGCAATTAGGGCTGGTCGCGCCGGTCGTGCGCATGGCAGTCATCCATTTCCCCGATAGTAATCCGCTCAACCCGCCGGTGGTGTGGAAAAATCTGAACGAAAAAATGGCGGTAACCACTCCGGAAGAACCCTTCAAAAATTTTCAGGCGGATACTTCCGAAGAGGACAAGGCGACTCTGCGTGCCATCGAACTCATGGCAAAGCGGATCGAGACTCTCGGCGGCACGCTTCAATATACCTTTCGGCTTGCCTACACCGACCCGGTCAGCTCTGCCCCGAATATGCTTGCCATCAGCCGCAAACTGGACCTTTCTCTCAGCGAGGCAATTCTCGAGCAAACACACCTCAGCATTTGTTTGATTGATGGAGACAGCCTCAAACGCTATAACAGCAAAGGATATGCGGCGGGCGATGATGTCATCCGCAAGATTACTAGCACCCTGAGCGCGGCATTACGCCCCAGTGACTTTTTAGGACGTTGGCGCATGGGCGATGAGTTCATCATCATCCTGCCTGCCACCACCGTGGAGCAGGCAGCGCTGGTTGCTGAAAGATTGCGCAGTTCGGTTGAACAGGCATCGCAGGGCTGGCTCTTCCCTACTTCGATCTCGATCGGCATTTCCTATTACCCAAAACATGGTCACACCACGAATAGTCTTGTTGAACACGCCGAGAAGGCGCTGTCGCTCGCAAAAATGTCCGGCAAGAACCGGGTCATTGTCGCGCCGTAGGTCTCAGGTTGTGATCGTATAGAAATTGACAGCCGCTGTGTAGACTCTGAGAGTCACAATTGGGTATGCTGGGGACAAATCCAAAACGGAGGCACTGTCATGAAAACAATTTCCATCTTCCTCGCACTGATCAATTCGCTGTTTGCCGGTTTCCTGATTGCGCTTGACCTTTCCTATAACGAGATCCACATAAACACCCTATGGTGGTCGCTGCTCAAACTTTCCACGGCAACGCTAATCATCATAATTGGCATTACAATCTGGTTGGAAGTGATGGGAATCGTTCGATCAGCTCCGATGATGCTGGGTAGTTTATTCCTCATCGCTCTAGGACCGGCAACCATTACGTGGGCGATCCATCTGGCGCTGACCACAGGCAACATGGAATTTCACATGGTGGTCTTCAGCGTAAGCTTGACAGTGCAAGGCATGGTGTCTCTGCTTGGCGCCTCAGGCGAAACCAGAAATGCAACCGCTTCATAAGTAATCAATCGAAAGTGATTTCGATGTGAGCGTCCAGCAGTTGCACTGCTGGACGCTCACATCTTCGGCAGTACAACTGCCGAAGGATCTAGCTACACGCGAATCAAGAAATGTAATCGCGGCATAGCCCAATAATATTTGACTTGACAATCCCTGTAAGAAACGTAAAATTGCCGACATCATGAAACCGATGAACATCTTCAACTCTTGCTTGTGTCTATGGCGGGGTTCGTAACCGCCGCCTAAGACGCCTCCCACAGCAGTCAACGACTTAGGACAGCGGCACGCCCCCCGCGCACAAATCCCATCGCGCCGGACTGGTTCACTGTCCTTTTGTTTTTATGTTGACTGCTTTTTATTATTAACTCGTCCTGAGCGGAGGACTGAGAGCTAGCCGAAGTCCGGAGTCGAAGGACATATACTTCAATAAGCTCTACGTTTCGACTTCGTTCACCTATCGGCTCTCTGCGCTCAACGCGAAATCAAATCGTGAAAAGGAAAAAAGAAAATGTCATACGTACATCCCGAATATTTAGTAGATACCGAATGGGTCTCTGCCCATTTGAATGATGCGGACGTCCGCATCATTGAGTCAGATGAAGACCCCTTGTTGTATTCCATCGGTCACGTCCCCGGCGCTGTGCAGGTGGATTGGTTCAGCACGTTACAGCATCCGCTGCGCCGCGACTTCCTCACCAAAGAGGAATTCGAAGCAGTCAACTCCAAGCTCGGCATTGGCAACGACACCACCCTCGTTTTCTATGGCGATAAGTCTAATTGGTTCGCGTGCTATGCCTTGTGGCTCTTCCAATATTATGGTCACAAGAATGTGAAGATCATGAATGGCGGACGTCTCAAGTGGGAGAAGGAAAACCGCCCACTCGTGAAAGAAGTTCCCTCGTATGCTGAAGCAGCTTATCGTGCGAAAGAAGCGGATAAGTCCATTCGCGCGTTCCGTGATGAAGTCTTGAAACAGTCCAACACGAAAAAGCCGTTGGTGGATGTCCGCTCGCCGAAGGAATATTCCGGCGAACTAATCTCCATGCCTGCCTATCCACAAGAAGGCGCAACGCGCGGCGGACACATCCCCGGCGCGGTGAGTATCCCGTGGGCGCAGGCAGTCAATGAGGCGGATAGCACGTTCAAGACGCCTGAAGAATTGCGCACATTGTATGAAGGCAAAAATATCAAGTCGAATGAAGAAGTCATTGCGTATTGCCGCATCGGCGAACGCTCTTCGTTGACCTGGTTCGTGTTGAAATATCTGCTCGGTTATCCCAACGTCAAGAACTATGATGGTTCATGGACGGAGTGGGGCAACCTGGTGGATGCGCCGATCGAGAAATAATCCATCCCGCTCTATCGGGGTCTCAGACCCCGATAGAGCAATACACAAAGGGCACGAAGCGCACAAAGGTTTTTAAATCTTTTCCTTCGTGACCTTTGTGCCTTTGTGGTAAAAAATTTTACACCTTATCATGTCAAACATTCCTCCAAAACTTCAAGAGATCGTGGATGACTTTGCCAGTATGTCACGTGAAGAAAAACTGGAAACGCTGATTGCGTACGCAGAGTCATTTCCGGCATTACCTGATTGGCTCAAAGAAAAACGCGACTCTATGGAAGCTGTGCCTGAATGTATGACACCGGTTTTTCTGTTCGGTGAAAAACAACCGGATGGCGGTGTCATCTTTTATCTTGATATTCCACCGCAATCACCCACCGTGCGCGGGCTTGCCAGCATCCTTGCAAATGGGTTGAGCGGCTGCACACCCGAAGAAATATTAACTGTCCCAGGCGATTTCTTTTTACCGATGAATCTGCAGGAAGCTGTTTCGCAGCAGCGCCTGAACGGGTTTATGGGAGTGCTGGCTCACATGAAACATGAGGCAGTCAGATTGCTGGAAAATAAGTAACCTTTAATTTTCGTTAGCACCTTTGGGGGATAATTTTTAAGAAAATTCGATTTGCAAATTTTCAAAAGCCGTGTTAAACTATTGAAAGTTCTCCCCGACCTGCCCCCCTCAGGCCGGGGAGAACTACTTAAAGGGCATGCACATCCAGGCGGGTTTTGTGTACAATCATGCAATGAAAACTAAAAAGCTTTTTCTTCCCATCATTTTAATTCTGACGACACTGGCTTGTAATTTAAGCAATTCAGGAACAGGACAAGCTCCCGCTTCCTCCTCTCCCACGCCTGCTTCTTCATCAACAAGCATCCCCCTCACTGAAACCTTACCCCCCATCCCCACGCTGACAGCTTCCCCAATCCCATCAGAGACATTTACACCACTCCCAACCAACACTCCAATTCCAACGGATACACAATCGCCGACAGCCCTGCCCACCGTGGATAGTTTAAAGGCACAAGTGATTTCTGAAAAATTAAGTTGTCGTTATGGTCCCGGCGCAGAATATCTTTATCTATTTGCCTTCAACGGGACTGCAAACATAAAGCTGGTCGGACGCACCGATGCCAACAACTGGGTCTGGGTGGCGAACAAGGACAGTAACAACAGAGAAAACAATTGCTGGGTCAATGCCAAGTTCCTTCAAATCGC
>JAYUGV010000014.1:0-2495 GCA_043767565.1 Anaerolineales bacterium | reverse complement strand
GGAGCTTGCTCCTGCGTATTCGACAGCAAGCTGTCGGACTCCAGAGAATGAAAATACCAGTAAAATAAACATATCCTGCTCGAGGAGAAGATAGATGGCGAACGAGTTTGCGGTTGAGCTTAGAGATGTTGTAAAACAATTCACCACACCTGAAGGCGGTCAGTTGAAAGCCGTTGACCATGTGACGATGCAGATCAAGAACGGCGAGTTCTTTTCGATGCTGGGTTCCTCAGGCTGCGGCAAGACCACTTCATTGAGAATGATCGCAGGCTTCGAGTGGCCCACCGAAGGCGAGGTGTATATCGAGGGGCAGGCGATGGGGCATACGCCGCCTTTCCAAAGGAAAGTAAATACTGTTTTTCAGAGTTACGCCTTGTTCCAGCACCTGACCGTTTTTCAGAACATCGCCTTTGGGTTGGAGATGGAAAATGCTCCGAAGGATGAAATTGAAAAGCGCGTCAAGCATGTGCTTGAGATGGTGCAGCTCACTGGCATGGAACGCCGTAAACCGAAGCAGCTCTCCGGCGGGCAGCAGCAGCGTGTGGCAGTGGCGCGGGCGCTGGTTAAAGTACCGGATGTGTTGTTGCTTGATGAACCGTTGGGCGCGCTGGATTTGAAACTCCGCAAGGAAATGCAACTGGAACTCAAAGCGCTGCAACAACAACTGGGCATCACGTTTGTGTATGTGACGCATGACCAGGAGGAAGCCCTGACCATGTCTGATCGTATCGCGGTGATGAGCAAGGGCAAGGTCCAGCAAATGGGGACGCCGGTTGAGATCTACGAAAGACCCGCGAATAAGTTCGTCGCAGATTTTATTGGGGAGTCAAATTTCTTCGAAGGCACGCTCAAGTCGGTATCGAAGAATGAGGCGGTGGTTTATATCCCAGCATTGAATACAGAACTGACCGGTCTGCCTGTCTCTGACGGATTGGTCAACGGCGAGGAAGTCGTTGTTTCGATCCGCCCGGAGAAGATCCGCATCACAGACCAGGAAGCGTTGAATACAAATTGCTTCGAGGGCAAAATCGTGAACACAGTGTATATCGGTACGGATACGCATGTGTATATGGATGTGCGCGGCGCGAAGTTGAAGGTGTATGAGCAGAACCGTATCTCGCGGCTGGACCCGAGATCGTTTTACACCATTGGGCAGGATGTGTGGTTGATGTTGATGCCCGAAAACACGCTTGTGCTGAAGAAGGAATAGAGCATGCTTCAACGACTCCGTGAAAATAAATCTGCCCAAGGGACGCTGCTGGCTTTACCGACAACGGTTTGGCTGTTCGTCCTGCTCATCATCCCATTGATATTGACCTTGATCATCAGTTTCGGCAAGCGCGGTCCTGATGGCGATGTGATCTACGGCTTTTCTCTGGATAATTACATCCGCCTCGCGACCGACCCGTTGTACCTGGGGATCTTGTGGCGTTCACTTACGCTGGCATTCAATACCACGGCGCTGGTGATCACGCTGGCGTACCCGCTGGCATATTTCATTGCGCGCGCCCATCCGAAGAAACGCAACACTTATTTATTTATGGTGCTGATCCCGTTATGGACGAATTTCGTCATCCGTGTGTATGCGTGGATGATGCTGCTCCGCAGGGAGGGCGGCATCAATATCATTCTGGGATGGATCGCGCATCTGCTGGGTATTCAATTCCAGCCGCTTGAAATGTTATACACACCGGGCGCAGTCCTGGTTGGCATGGTGTATGAATTTCTGCCGTTCATGATATTGCCTATCTTTACATCGCTTGAAAAGATCGAGAACTCGCTCTATGAAGCTGCGGCGGACTTGGGCGCAAACACGCTCAAGACATTTCTGCGTGTGACGCTGCCGCTATCCATGCCCGGAGTTGTGGCAGGGACGATCCTTGTATTCATCCCGGTCATGGGCACGTTCATTGTCTCGGATATTCTCGGCGGGCGGCAGGTGATCCTGGTCGGTAATCTCATTCAAAGACAATTCCTTGATGCGCGCGATCCAACGTTTGGTTCGGCCGCGTCGCTGGTGTTGATGGTGTTGACGCTCATCGTCACGTATTTCTACACCCGCCGGTTTGGGTTTGGTGAGGAGATCATTGCGGCATGAATCCATTTAAGCGCTCTCCCTTCATCCTGGCGGCTGCGGTGCTGGTGTATGTGTTTTTGTATGCGCCGATCGTCGGTCTGATTTTATATTCCTTCAACGCCTCACGCGCCAATATCAAATTTGAGGGCTTTATCCCGGCGTTCAGCGAGCGTGTGGTGATGGACGGCAGTCTCGTTAAGTCGAGTCCGTGCGGGGCGTTCCATTGGTATTGTGAACTGGCGAAGAACAATGATGTGGTGGAAGCCGCGGGAAATACGCTGACGATCGCCTTCACTGCGACGATCATCGCCACCATTATTGGGACGATGGCGGCAATTGCGCTGCAGCGCTATGACTTCAAGTTAAAACCGTTCTCCCAGCTTTCGCTTTATATCCCGATCGTGATCCCCGAGATCGT
>JAYUGV010000013.1:0-6291 GCA_043767565.1 Anaerolineales bacterium | reverse complement strand
ATTAATGCCTGGCGGCTTCGGTCAAATGGCATATTTAACGAGTCTGAATTGAGTTTCTTGATCACGATTGCGCATCAGGTTTCTGTCGCGATTGAATCAGCCAACTTATTCCAGGAAATCATACGACACGCTCAGGAAGTATCTGCCATTGCAGAAGTGGGGCGTGATATTTCTGCCACACTTCAAATCGACCTGGTTCTTGAAAGAATTGCCAGATATGCGAAAGAATTGTTAAACGCGGAATTAAGCGCCGTCTATCTACCTGAACCAACAACGAACAGTCTCCGAGCTATCGCTGCTATTGGAGTAGATGCTGAAGAAGTCAAGGATGACCCGCTCAAAATAGGCATTGGCATTCTGGGTAATATCGCAATGCAAAAAATAGGGGAAATCGTCAACGATACAATCAGTGACCCACGCGCGATCACGATTAAAGGGACCGAATTGAATCCTCTTGAACATATAATGGGAGTACCCGTCCTTTCAAAAGATCATATGACTGGTTTGGTAGCCGTCTGGCGTTCTGGGAAGGATAATGAGTTTAAATTACCTGACTTGGATTTCCTCAATGGACTTGCACAACAGGCAGCGGTGGCAATCGAAAACGCGCGATTGTATAATGAGACCCAAAGCCGTCTCGGTGAATTAGAGACGATTAACCGTGTCTCCAGCGCTTTGCGCAACACGCAGTCAACCAATGAAATGATTGACATCCTGCTCGATCAAACCATCAACTTGCTAAATATAAAGAATGGATCTGTCTGGTTGTATGAGGCTACCATCAATGAGCTTGTGCAAAGAACCGCCCGCGGCATTCCCGCCTTATTCAAAAACACCCACCTTAAACCCTCCGACGGAATTATTGGTCACGTGTTCTTAACTGGGAACATCCATGTTTCCGATGAATTTGTTAGTGATCCTTTGCTGTATAAGGGAAATATTGAAAATACCCCGCCGGGTTTGGGAGGGGTATGCATTCCCATTCAGTCCAGTAGTGGCCCGATTGGCGCATTGTTGATTGAAATTGAAAAAGGTCACCAAATAACTGATCGAATCGACTTATTAACCACACTGGCAGAAATTACTGGCAATGCCATTCATCGCGCAGAATTGTTTGCTCAAAGCCAGGACCATATCCGCAAATTGACGACCCTGCGCGATATTGACGCTGCCATCGCCTCTTCCACTGACCTGCGCGTGACTCTCGGCATATTAATGGATCATACGCTCAAGCATCTTAAAACAGATGCTGTGGATATCATGCTCTATCATCCTGAATTGCAAAGCCTCACTTATCTTGCGAGCGCAGGTTTCATCAACCCATCCCCATCGCGCCCATTGATGCGACTCAGCGAAGGGTTGGCGGGGCAGGTCGTGATGAAAGGGGGCGTCGAGCACGTCACGGATCTACGGCTGACAAATGAAGTGAAACGCGATCCAATGTTGATCCGCGAAGGCTTCATTACTTATTTCGGCATCCCTTTGATCGTCAAAGGGCAGATTAAAGGTGTGTTCGAGGTCTTCCATCGCTCCACCTTCACTCCGACCTCGGAGTGGATGCAGTTTCTGCAAACGCTTGCCGGGCAGGCAGCGATCGCGATCGATAATGCCCAGCTTTTCGATCATCTGCAAAGATCAAATCAGGAAGTCACACAGGCATATGATACAACGCTGGAAGGCTGGGCGCGCGCGCTTGAACTGCGCGACCGTGAAACTGAAGGACACACGCGGCGGGTCACAGAATTAACCATGCAGCTGGCGCGCTATATGGATATATCCGAGGATGAACTCGTCAATATCTACCGCGGCGTGCTGCTGCATGATATTGGCAAGATGGGCGTACCGGATCAGATCTTGAGAAAGACCGGTCCGTTGATCGAAGCGGAATGGGTTGAAATGCGCAAACATCCTGAATACGCGTTCAACCTGTTGGCGCCGATCGCTTATTTACGCCCCGCGTTAGACATCCCCTATTGCCATCATGAACATTGGGACGGAAGCGGTTATCCGCGTGGTTTGAAAGGCGAACAAATCCCGCTTTCAGCGCGTCTATTCTCGATCGTGGATATTTGGGATGCTTTGCTTTCAGATCGAATTTACCGAAAGGCATGGCCTGAAGCGAAGGTGATCGATTATTTGAAAGAAATTTCCGGAACAATTCTAGACCCAAAGATTTTGATCATATTCTTAAAAATGATCGGTGTATCTGAATAATAAAACCGGAGAGTTGCAACTCTCCGGTTTTTGAATTAATTTGATCGTGCTACGTTACTTCACGCGCAAAAACTTCCGCTTCCCCACCTGCAAGACACCCGGATGCGGGAAGGCAACATCGCCGCGTTCCAGAACATCACCATCCAGGCGCACACCCTTTTGATCGATCAAACGGCGCGCTTCACTTTTACTTGGCGCCAGCTTTGCGGCGAGGATCACATCCAATACCGTCTGCCCTGACTCCAACTGATAATCCGGCATTTCATCAGGGACTTCCTTCTGCTGGAACATTTTAACGAACGCCTCTTCTGCAGACTGCGCATCTGCTTCACTGTAAAAGATGGATACGATCTCGTGCGCCAGCTTCATCTTCGCATCACGCGGGTGCAAAGCGCCGGACGCAACATCTTTTTCAAGCGCTTCGATCTCGTGCGGGGTCAAGCGCGAAACCAAACGCATATACTTACCCATTGCCACATCCGGGATCGACATCACCTTGCCGAACATGTCATTTGCGCCAGTGTTGATCGGCACAATGTTGCCGATTGATTTGGACATGCGCTGCGTACCGTCTGTACCGGGCAAAATGCCAGTGATGACGCCTACCAGAGGCTTCTGTCCCAAGGCTTCCTGTAATTTACGTCCAGCTACAATAATGTTGAACAATTGATCCGAACCGCCAACTTGAATATCGGTTTTCAAAGCAACTGCATCGTAGCCCTGCATCAAGGCGTAAAAGGTTTCATGCAGATAGATGGGCTCGTTCTTTTCGAGTCGGTTCGCAAAATTCTCGCGCGCCAAAAATTGTTGAACAGTAAAATTCTGTCCCAGGCGGATCAAATCCACCAAGGATAATTTACTCAGCCATTCGCCGTTATAACGGATGATGGTCTTTTCGTGGTCAAGCACACGGAACGCCTGCTCGGTGTACGTCTTCGAATTTTCAGCAACCTGTTCCTCGGTCAGAATGGGGCGGGCTTTATTTTTGTCTGAAGGATCGCCCACCAGCGCGGTGTAACTGCCGATCAAGAAAGTGACTTCGTGTCCCAGATCTTGAAACTGGCGCAGCTTGCGCATGGGAATAGTATGCCCCAAATGCAGATCAGTAGACGTGGGATCAAAACCGCAGTACACACGCAGTGGACGCCCCTCTTTTTCAGCATCCGTCAGCCGCTGGCGTAATTCAGTCGCCATCGCCTTTTTCAGATCTTCGTCACCATATTCGGTGCCCTGCATCAATAATTCAACTTGTTCTTCGATATTCACTTTGTGTCTCCTCAATTTCGCGAAATAAATTTCGCGCTACAAATTTACAAACAAAAACGCGCCCGCGATGATGTGGGCGCGTTTTAACACACATCGCAAAAATCTATGGATGAGCGTAATAATACTTGTTCGTCGACTTGAAATCTGACATATGCCAATTATACAACATCACTGACCAAGATTGAAGGTGAACGCCCATGGACCTTTAACCGTGTAAAATTCATCGCTGTAGACAAGTTGCTCCGCCTCTTCCTGTGACATGGTATCTGGTCTGCTTAAGATTTGCATCACCTGCGCCCCGTCTGAATCCACGCAACCCAAAACAATGGCAATGGCACGATCGTTAAGAGCTTGCTGAATTTTAGACATGTAGATCGAGCAGTAATCCTCAGCGCGCGGCGGCGAGGCGATGGCATCAACGGTGACGGTTACAGTAGTGAGATCGGCATCGGGAGGAATATTGAGGAAGGACAAGGTGTCACAGCGCAAACCAGACCGTCCTTCAACAGGTTCCTGTATGCTCAGGAGTGTGGACGAGAAATCGGTCACTGCCGCGCCTGCATATTGCAAGGTGGCACCCGCAACCGACCAATCCGATCCATCCAACAACGTGAAGCATACATTGGCATTCACCTGTTTGCCATCGCGCCAGGCTGTATCAGCACGTACTTCGATTCCGCTGGTGCTTTGGATGTTGGTAATGGGCGCAGATTGAACCGTTGGGTAGGACGAGTCAATATAGGCGGTCGGCACAGAATCTTGAGGTGCAGTCAAAGGTATGCATGCTGAAAGTAAGATGGTTAAGAGAACAAAAATATATTTCATTAGATAGCTCCTTTCGATATTCGCTAGCCTCGCCGCCGAGAACTGCGGCTCAAGCGCTTAAATTCATTAGACTTTATTCGTAATTAGGGGAAACGTCCCGAAGGTTGCCGTCAGGCGTTCAAAATTACTCGCAAAAAACCTTCGGGACGGTGCTTGCAGATTATTTCGGATAAAGTCTATTAGCATACTGAAAGGGTTCAGAATTAAGTCAACAAATCTTTCAGTGCTTTATCCAATTGTCCAAACTCGAATTGAAATCCTTGTTCGAGCAGGCGTTTCGGTCGAGAGGCACGCCCTTCGGTCAACAAAACGCTCATCTCGCCCAAAGGAATTTGCAATAAGATTTTTGGTATATGGAACCAGAATGGTCGGTGCAAGGTTTTGGCGACTCCGCGCATAAACTCTACGCTGGATGTGGGCTGAGGTGCGATCAGGTTATAAGCGCCGCGCGCGTTTTCGTTCTCAAGCAAAAATCGAATGGCGCTGACATAGTCTTCGATGTGAAGCCAGGGCATGGATTGTTTGCCGTCTCCAAAATTACCGCCAAAGAATAAGCGTGCGGATAATGTCATGAGTGGAAAAAGTCCGCCGCGTTTTGCCAGGACCACGGCATTGCGAGTGATGATACGCCGTACGCCAAGAATTTCAATTGACCTTGTGGCATCCTCCCATTGCACTGTTAGCTGGGCAAGGAAGTCACCTGCCACAGCTGTGGATTCATCTGCAACACCTTCACCGCGCAAGCCGTAGCGGTTGATCCCTGAGGCTTGGATGAAAATGCCCGGGCGGCGAGTCGCTTTTTCGAAAGCCGTGGCAAGCGCAAGTCCAGGAATGACACGCGAGTCAATGAACCTTTGTTTCTGACGTTGAGTCCAGGGCCAATGTTCCAGTCCATATCCTGTTAAGTTGATCACGGCATCCATTTCGTTGAGGCGGTGTGCCCAATCGTTCGATGTCCGTCCATTCCATTGAATTTGGTTTGAGGATTTTGGAGTCTGCCGGGTGAGAATAAAAATCTTGTGCTGATAATTGGTGAGATGCCGTGTCAGCGCCTTGCCCAAAAAACCTGAGCCGCCTGCGATCAAAACGTTCATGATTACTCCTGAATAACAAAATCGTTTCATCCGAAAAGCAGATTTTACGAATTGTTCTAAGTGGCATATAATCGTGCCTGTTGCGGAGGCAGAGTGCAAGAACCTGTGCTGGTGCTAAACGCCAATTTTGAACCGATCAATGTATGTTCCACACGACGCGCGGTTGGATTGCTCCTGGCGGGCAAAGCCGGTATGGTTGTGAATGGACGCGGTCACATAAAAACTGTAAAGCAGGTCATACCGCGGCCCTCGATCATTCGGTTGGAGATGCAAATCCATCGTCCGAGGCCGCACGTCAAGTTAACACGCCGCGAGGTCTTCCGCCGTGATAATTATACCTGCCAGTATTGCGGCAGACGCGATAAGGGATTAACTCTGGACCATGTAATCCCACGCCATATGGGCGGCGAGCACATTTGGACAAATGTAGTGGCAGCTTGCCCGCATTGCAATCATCACAAGGGTGGGCGCAAGGTAGAAGAGGTACATATGCACCTGCATCAGCCTCCCAAGGAACCTCCAGCCAGCGCCATGTATATTTTCGGCAGGCATTTGAATGACTACAGTGAATGGGAGCCGTATATCAGCGGCTGGTAAAAATAAACAAAGACGGTCACCTTTTCAAGGTGACCGTCTTTGTTTAAATCTCGATGGTCATGAAATCTTTGGCAACTATCACTTCGCCCCGATAAGTCTTGCTGGCTTCGGTGGCAATATCGCCTTTGGCAAAGCGTCCGGTGGGATAGTGGATGAGATATAGCTTGCCGACTTCAGCTTTGGTCGCGATCTCACCTGCTTGTTCGGCGGATGAGTGACCGAACGTCGCTCCGCCCGCTTCATGGATGAGAATGTCGGCTCCGGCGGCGAGACGTACGGTTTGCTCACAGGGTTC
>JAYUGV010000012.1:0-6294 GCA_043767565.1 Anaerolineales bacterium | reverse complement strand
TCCACAGTGTTCCATGGGGCGCTTTGCAAGCGCGAATCCACGGTCTTCCATGAGGGGATCAAGTCCGTATTGATCGGCTGGACTTTGCCGCCCGCGATCAAACGATTCGAGGCATCGCCAGAAGCCGTCACCAGATCGAAACCACCCTGGTTCATCAAGGTCACCATCTCATCAGAGGTGGCGGCGGTTTTCACATTCACTTTGCAACTGGTATCTTTCTCGAACTGAGTTACCCAGTCATAAGCCGGGTCAGTCTCACCGCGTTCGATATAGCCCGCCCAGGCAATGATCGCAACTTCGCCTTCCCCCGCGCCGATCTCAGTTTTCATTTTCGGTCCACTGCTGGCGCTGCCGCAAGCCGCAAGCACCAGGCTCGCGAGAACCAATACGCTAGATACTATAAACCACTTCGATTTCATTTCTCTCTCCTTGAAAAATTAGGTTGGCTAACAAAAGAAACTTCGAACTGCATCTGAGCTGGAAACCACCTCCTTCTAAAGATAGACACCGCAACCCATTCCGGGATACGGCATATCCATTGCAATTATATGAAAAATCGGAAGGGAAATCAATCAATTATTTCCGATTTGACAAGATCCGCTTCGCAACCCAGTCGATATCTGCTTCTATCTCGATAAAGTTCATCTACCCGGAAGCCAAACTCACCATCGCGCGAAAACCACGATACGTAGTGACCATATCCTTCGTCGCGATCGAGACGCGCGTATCCGCTCGTTGTGCGCCCGGCACCAGCAACGCCCGGTCCGCCATATCGGAAGTGAAGAATTCAACAGTCACGCGAAAAGGCGCATCGATAACGAACGGATCAGGCACATCACTATCCACAAGGCGATTAACCGCCCGCGCGGCGGTCAAATAAATCAGCTCTTGTGTCACCTGCGGAGCCAGACACTCAGCCGCAAATCGTCCGGTCGCCTGTTTCACAACTGCTGTTTCCATATCTCCCAACTGCTCAACGATCTGCCCGCACGCGGTTTGATCGCCAGTTACCATAATGACCGGCACCCCAAAATGACCAGCCAGCGCCCCATTCAACCCAAATTCACCCGTCAAAATATCGTTCAACCAAACATTGGCAACCGTCTTCGATGACCACGTATGATCGAGAACCGCATTCGGTGTGCCATTACGTGCGTGATACCCAACGAACATTACCCCGTCCACGCTCTCATCGATCCCCTGCATCATCGAAAGCGGACTCGGTGATCCCGAATTCAAGCGCGCCCGCGGATCAAGCTCCTCCACTAGAATATTCGAGCCGTTCCAATGTCCATCCGCAACAATGATCTCATCAGCCCCGGCTTCCACCGCGCCTCTAATCGCTGCGTTCACATCCTGCGTCATCAACCGGCGGAAACGCGCATACTCCGCATGCCCCGGAGTGACGTGGTCCCACGTTGTAACCCCTGTAATACCTTCCATATCTGTTGCGATCAAGATCTTCATTTGAGATTCTCCTTATTGGCTAAGCCGCCGTCCCCGGCGGCGTTTTATTAGAGATCCATTTCTCCACCAGCTTCCCTACAACCGGATAATGATAGTCATCGCCTTTGAGCACGCGATACCCCGCCCACTGCCCAAGGATGTGAAACAAAGGTATGACCAATATAATCAACATAGCAAATATCATGGAAATAAAAAGAATAGCAAGACCAGCCATCCCCGTTGACGAACTCAGACCATTCCCTTCCCCCAAGCCTGTCAACGCAATAAAAATAATAAAACCGAACATATAGATCATCCCTCCCCCCACATAAAGCAAAGTCGCAAGAATTTGATAAACGAATGTCTGAATGGATTGGAACTTCATAAAGAGACTGCGCTTGCCCTGCAGTATCCATACCGTCAACGGCGCTAGTATTCCCCACAGCAGAATGATGACACTGAAATGTCCCATCGCGATCACCCAACGGTCTTCGTGATCTACGATCAACCATTCTTGTTCCGTGTTTGAGTCGTATCCCAAATAACGCGCCAGACGATGTCCCATAAACGGGTAATGAAAATCTTTTCCAAACGCACAGGCAATCGCCGCAATGATCGGTAGTGCAAAGTAAACACCTACCAACCCAAACATTAATAATGTGTGGGCAAACACTACCCGCGTCACTTCAGTTTGCAGGTTTTCAACATTTATGACACCTGCGATGGATGTGATGATGGAAAAAAACAATACCACCAAAGTAACCAAAATCCAAACGGTATACCCCAATGACTGATATCCCAACGCCTGCAAACACTGGAACGAGGCATACTTCGATTTCCGTCTCTGCTCAGACCAGCCAACGATTGGTAAAAGGATTCCCATGCCAAAAGCAATCGCAGAGAGATGCGCTAACACTGCCCAAACTCGTTCTTCGGTTGATGGAGTAGTTTTCATAAAGGTTTTTGATCCCGTATAGCGAGATAGTATCTCGCTATACACACGATGTCTCTTATTTTATCAGAGGGTGTAATCGCCAAAGACCACCAACCGGAGGAATCGCTACAACTGAATTCAATGAAAGCAAAGAAGCCCTCGAAAATTCAAGGGCTTCTTTGGGTCATATTTACTGAAGTTTTTAAAATGGATAAGGTCAGCGGTTATATACGCGGACGTAATCCACAAACATGGGCGCACCCGATGTGGTTTGGTTGGTAGGATTTCCGGGCCAGCCGCCGCCCATGGCGACATTAAAGATGATGAAGAAGCCGTGATTGGTGGCGTTGCTCCAGGTGGTGGCATCGACCATATTAGCAGTTACTTTCCAAGTTTGAGTACCATCCACATACCAGCGGATCTCCTGCGGCGAGGTGGCTTTATCAAATTCCATACGGTAGACGTGATAATTGCCCTGCAGGATCGGTGACCAACCTGAAACACCACCATTACCCAACCCGGTCGTCTCGTTGCAAACACCACCCGGCGAAGTGCCGCAGTGCAGTGTATTCCAAACCGTGTTTTTGCCGTTGATGTTTTCCATCATATCAATTTCACCAACGCTGGGCCAGTTCAAGTAATTGCCACGGAATGGAGCGCCCAATGCCCAGAAGGCGGGCCAATAACCCTGGGCAGCTGTACCCGTTACGTTCGGAAGAGCGATGCGAGCCTCAAACGCGACAGCGCCTCCGGCTGCCGGTTGGAAGTCGGTTCGTTGTGTCTCGATCCGGCCCGAGGTCCAGGTATAGGAACCGGGCGATCCAGCGCGGATGGGTTTGATCGCCAGATGACCGGCACCGTCTTGATATACATTAGTGGTACTGTTGGTCATCTCTTCGATCTCACCGGTGCCCCAATTATTGGGACAGCCGGTGCATCCATATCCATGACCGAGATCGTAGATCCAATTCGTAGAGCTGACACTTGTCCCGGCTGCGCCGCTGAATTCATCGCTCCAGGTTTGAGTCCATGTGCCGCCTCCACCGCTGCTGGGTGTGGCTGTGGGCGGAACTGGAGTGGGCCTCCCGGCGGCTAACGCCGGGCTGGTGCTGACGTTCGCGAAGAAGGCGACCATCATGATGCACAATATGAGCGGGACGATCAATGCCCAGTTGGAATGTTGACGATGCGATCTAGTAAGTGTTTGGCTATTCATGTTCGTGCTCCTTCTTATAAACCTGATCATGGGATGTCATCCGTTGAAGTGTGGATGAGCATTAGGTAAAACACTGCCTTCTCCATTGGATACGAATCATACGGATTTAGATATGTTATGGAGCCTCGTAAGCTCCAATATCGCAATGCGCGCCTTGAGGTCGGGACACGCCACGCTGATCCACAGCAGAACAAGCCGTATCATCACCAGCGTCAATTGCCGGACTGCCAGTCAGCAAAGTGTGGGTCAATGTGGGACCTCCGTTGTCAGCTAATGGACCGATCAGCGCATCCCAGACAACCAGGTCACTTGATGCCGGATTGCAGCTATCATCCTGAATGAGGTTATGTCCGCCAGAGACAACATTGCCCGTGGTGCCCGATGCAAACTTTTCACAGGCGTACCAATGATTGCCTGTAATGACAGTATTGGTCAAAGTGAGGGTCGGCACAAAGCCGCCACCGAACTGACCGATGAAGAAGGTGGATGGAGCCCAGTCGGGACCAATATTGTTAGCGATGGTCGAGTTGGTGATGGTGATATTGCCATCGGTTTGGAAGATCGCTCCGCCATGCCAGCCCTTCGCCGTGTTGCCGCTGATAGTGCTGTCGAGGATGGTGAAGTTGCCAAGCGAGCGGATACCGCCGCCAACATCGTTGGATACGTTGCCGCTGATCGTGCTGCGGACGATGGTGTTGGTTGTATTGAAGAACGAGTATACGCCTCCACCTGACCAGGCAGCCTGGTTATTTGAGACACTGCTATCGATCAAGTTGAACACAGCACCGCTGCCGTTATAAATGCCACCGCCGCCCTGCCAGAAGTCACCGCCATTTGTTGCCATGACATTTCCTGTGACGTTGACGTGGTCGAGTGTCAAGGAGCCGTTGTTGAGAATACCGCCTCCCAACTGCCAGCCATATCCCTTGGTAACATTCAGGTATTTCACTGTTGCGGTAGTGCCTGCATTAACGATGAACACACGATCGGTGTTGTTGCCGCTAATTGTCAAACTGGAAGCCGCAGCCCCATCAATAGTTACGTTTTTACCAAGCGTCAACGGACCTGAGAGCAGGGTGATAGTCTGACCAGCAAGTGTGTCAGAGAAGTGTATCGTGCCGCCAACACATACGGTGCCCAATGCCTTGCGCAGTGAGCCTGCGCCATTATCAGCGTTATTCAAGACGGTTACTTCACTCGGGCAGTTCAAACGGATCTGGTCCACCATTACGGGCTTGTTCGAACCATCGGGGATGGTGAAGCGCAGGGCCTTGATGTTGGTAGCATCGACTACCGATCCATTTGCGCCTTGGAAGGCAGAGAATGGGAAGCTGATCTTTTTCCAGCCGCTGAAGTCTTCGCGGAATGCTGCCGTGAAGGAGACCGGCGCTGGCTGGGTTTGATAAAGACGCACATAATCAACTGACATGGCTTGCGGGAAGATTGTCTCTGATCCCACCGCGCCACCGAAGTTACCTCCAACTGCGACGTTCATCAGAATGAAGAACGGATGATTGAACACCCATTGCTTGCCTTGCAAGAACGCATCGTTCGGAGTGGCAGTAAAGTAGGGCGTGCCATCGATCAACCAGGTGATCTTGTCTGGCTGCCAATCAACTGCAAAAACGTGATAGTCATCCGCAACGGGTTTGCCCAGGTTATAAACTTTGCCGTAACTTTGTCCGCCAGAGTATCCTGGTCCATGCAGAGTACCAAATGCCTCATTTGGCAAACGACCGACATTTTCCATGATGTCGATCTCACCGGTCTGCGGCCAGTTGACTTGGTCGATATCCGTGCCGAGCATCCAGAAGGCGGGCCATAAGCCGGAGCCCGTTGGCACTTTGATGCGCGCTTCTACACGGCCGTAAGCCACTTCAAAGCGGTTCTTGGTGAGCAGGCGTGCCGAGGTATATTCACAGGGTCCATAATAACAACTAAGAGAACCATCAGCCTTTTTGACGGTAATCTTCAGATTGCCGAGCCCATCGGTGGCAACGTTGTTCGTGCCGCCCGTGTAATATTCCAATTCGCTATTGCCCCAGCCCGGGATGCCGTTCACAGTTCCATCGCCAACTTCCTGCCCCCAAACATTGGCATTGGGAGCCGTACCGGGTTTGTTGTTAAACTCATCCGACCAGACCAGTGACCATGTGGAAGGATTGCTGGAAATGGCTGGGTTGTTATCGAGGCTGAGCAGAACGTCCTTCTTGCTGTTGCGTCCGTAATACCAGAAACTGACACCGCTAGAGTCGCTCCAGTCCTGTCCGACAGGGAAGGTGCGGCTAAATGAATATTCGCCCTTGCCGTTCTTTTGGACAGTTTGCAGTACATGTTCAAACGCTCCCTGCAAAGGTAATGCCAAAGGATCGCTAGCAGCAATTTCGGGGTTGGAAAGAGTCGCTTTCTTGTCCACAGTCCAAAGATAAGGATAGGATTCGAAATCATCGAGCAGAGTCGCGTCATAGGACTCGTTATCCAAAATATCGAGACGTGCCAGCGTGGGAATACCCAAGGAAGCGCCGCCGGTCGGGTTCGAGAGTTCTACCAGAACACCGCGTTCACCTTGATATTTCGCATCGTCGATGGTTTGGATGATGAAGGACTGTAACGTTGTGTTGGGTGCAAAAGTCAGGGTACCGCTGACGGGTGTATAGTCACGGTTCGCGATCGCTGAGCCAAAGCTGGTCTTGTAGTT
>JAYUGV010000011.1:0-16078 GCA_043767565.1 Anaerolineales bacterium | reverse complement strand
CCAGCCCGCCTGAAAGGAGCTTTTCCGATCAACGAGTACGCTACCCATCTACACTAATCTTTCAAAACAGTTGTCTCATTTCATTGACACATACCGTTGGCTTCACATAGTTATGAGCAAGGAAAACGTATTCTTGAAGAGCGTGAAAAGAATACTCTCAAGGAACACGGTCAATTTCTCACGCCTCCATCTGTTGCTCGTTATATGGCAAAACAATTGGGGCAAATTCAAAGCGGTGCATCTCTGCTAGAGCCTGCAATCGGCTCTGGAGTCTTGGCCTGTGCAGTGATTGAACGGTTGATTGCTGAAAGACGTCCGCTTGAAATTTCCATTACTGCTTACGAAACAGATAAAGAATTATGTAATGTAAGTCGTGAAGTTTTGAAAGTTGCAAGCGAGGAAGCAGAAAAGGATGGAATAAAAATCAACTGGCAGGTGTGTCAGGAAGATTTTGTCCTTGCCTGTCTACCAGAAGATGAGCAACCTTCCTTGTTTGGTTCACACGTATCAAAACAAAAAGCATTTACTCATATTATTAGTAACCCACCTTATTTCAAACTCAACGTAGAAGATAAACGCGTAAAAGCCGTTTATGGGAAACTGAACGGACATACGAATATCTATACATTGTTCATGGCTCTTTCTGCAAAGTTGCTTTCTCCACAAGGTAAAGCTTGTTTCATTGTTCCACGAAGTTTTTGCTCCGGTGTTTATTTCTCTGAATTTCGCCGCGATTTGCTGAAAGATGTTACGCCGCTTTCAGTACATTTATTTCAATCTCGTGATAATGTTTTTAAGAGCGATGAGGTTTTGCAAGAGAACGTGATTTTTTCTTTCGAAAAATTATCTCAACCCAAAGAACATCGTTATTGGGCTGGATATGTGAATATCTCTTCGTCCAAGGACGATAAGAGTTTAGAAAATGGAATTATCTCGCGTCAGGTTTCTTTCGATCATTTTCTAAGCGACCATAACGGATTACTACTTTTCCGCTTGCCAACGGGAATACTTGATGAGCAAATTCTAGAAGCGGTTGATAAATGGGATGGTTCGCTTGAAAAGTATGGTTTTCAAGTTTCAACTGGTCGAGTAGTTCCTTTTCGTGCAAAAGAACTGTTGAAAGAAAAAATCAAAGTAGGCAATGGAACCGTCCCATTGCTTTGGATGCAAAACGTCAAGTCGTATCAAACCGAATATCCGCTTGATGGTTTCGATAAACCACAGGCGATTTTGGCAAATGATCCTTCGCTGCTTATGCCCAATGCGAACTATGTTTTATTGCGTCGCTTCAGTGCGAAGGAAGATAAACGTCGCCTGGTCTCTGCACCGTTTATTGGGGAGAAATTTGAATTTGAGCAAATTGGATTTGAAAACCATTTGAATGTGGTTTTTAGAAAAACGGGAATGCTATCCGCTTCTGAAGCGATCGGTCTTTCCGCGCTTTTGAACAGTGCAATTATTGACCGCTATTTTCGGATAGTAAATGGAAACACCCAGGTCAACGCAGCAGAGTTGCGAATATTGCCCATTCCTCCGCTTGAGGCGATAAGAAATATTGGCGAAAAGATTCAAAAGTCTAACGTAGATACTCAAGAAAAAGTCGAGAGCATAATTTTCTCAACACTTTGGGAATCTAATCTGCTCACCGAAGAATTTCCGATGATACAGGAGACAAGAATTACTATGGGAAAAATCGAACAGGCACAGGAAATTTTGGAGACGCTCGGTCCGCCATCTGCTCAACAGAATGAAGTCTCAGCATTAACTTTGCTGGCAATGGCTCAGTTATCGGAAAAAGATGCATGGAGAAATGCCGCCAATCCAATGTTGCGTGTTCATGATATTTTGATTGAAGTTAAGCAAAGATATGGACGTGAATATGCGGAAAATAGCCGCGAGACAATAAGACGCAGAGTATTACACCAATTCGAGCAAGCTGGAATAGTAGTTCGAAATGCGGATGACGCAACTCGCCCAACAAATAGTGGTTTGACCAATTATATGTTGTCTGATTTGGCATTGGATGTCGTTCGTGCCTACGATAGTTCAAAGTGGAAAGCAAAGATCAAGGATTTTTCCTACGCCGAAGCGTAAAAGGATTTTGGGTTTAGTCCGTTGTCGTTTGAGGAGGGGATAAAAAATGAGTTATTGGGAATGTAGTGATAATCTTGATACAATACCATAAGCCTAAAGGTCTTGTTTGTAAGTGGAGATAATTATGGCATCTGAAATAAAATCATGGCAAATTATTGACGGGAAGCTTGTTCCATTGCAATCATCTCTTGCAAATGACGGAAAAAAGGAAAGGGATGATCTTGAGCAATGGATAAAATCGAATCCCCAAATACTAGGGGATGATATTGCAGTGATTGGCGAGCAGATATACACGAGTTCGGGTCCCCTTGATTTTCTTGGAATTGATAACTATGGCAATACAGTAATTGTCGAATTGAAAAGAGATAGATTGCCTAGAGAAGCACTTGCTCAGGCAATCGATTATGCATCTGATGTTGCAAGTTGGGAAATCGACCGTTTTCGTGAAATTTGTAAATCGTATACAGGACAAGAACTAGAGGATTTTCTTCAGGAGAGATTTGAAGATATTTCTCTTGAAGACCTTACTATTAACCAAGCACAACGATTGTTACTTGTAGGTACTGCGGTAGAGGAATCACTTGGCAGAATGATTGAGTGGTTGTCGGATAATTACAGTCTTGGAATAAATGCGGTTGTATTGAACTACGCAAAGACCAAACAAGGCGATGCAATTTTGTCAAGAATGGTGATAATACCTGAGGAAATTGAGAAGAAAAAAGCAAACAAGAAGAAAATCGGTATCGAAATGTCGAATGAACCGGGGACATACGATAACGAAACTCTAGATGCAAAGCTTGTGGAGTATCTTTCCAAAAACCTTTACTCAGTTCAGCGCATTAGAGATTATTTCTTGCCAACACTACTTCAAAAGGGGCAAGTAACCCGTGAGCAACTTAGAAAAGAATTTGTTCGGCTCAATGCAGCAGATAATGAACGTGATGCTGGCTATTTCCTATCTCTTATTTCTAGTCAGCTTGGATATAACTGGAATGACTACTTAAGACAGGTTATTTACTATGATTTTCCAAATCATCCTTGGGAAAAGGATAATTTTAGAGTTAAAGATGAATATGTTGAATTAGTTGCTAATGTTTTGAAAAAAGTTAAAAAATAGACCTAGTATCTGCATCATAGAACTCGGAGATTTTATAAATCTCCGAGTTCTCGTTTAGAATTATCTCTGTGACTCAACTCCTCATCTTCATCCTCCTCACCAGTCTCTCCTACATCGGAGTCTATTTCATTCGGCGTTACGCCGAGCGACGTCAGATTCTCGACCATCCGAACGCACGCAGTTCACACTCCATGCCCACGCCGCGCGGCGGAGGGTTGGCGATCGTGCTGATCGCGCTTGGCGTGGGAACAGGCTTATGGGTAATAAGAGAAGCGGAATTAAAACACGCGCTGATTTACCTCATCTGTGGCGCGGTCATCGCATGGCTCGGCTGGCGCGACGATGTCCATTCGCTTTCGGCGCGTGTCCGTTTTGGAGTGCAGAGTCTCGTCGCGGCGGTCTCCATCTATGGGCTGGGATATTTCAAGGTGGTCACGATCCCGTTGTTCGGTGAATTGCATTTGGGCGTAGTGGGCATCATCATCACATTCTTGTGGATCGTCGGTCTTACCAACGCCTATAACTTCATGGACGGCATTGACGGCATCGCGGGCGGTGTGGCGTTGGCGGGTGCGCTTGGCTGGATGATGCTTTCAGCGAACATGCACAACAACTTTGTGTTTTGGATCGCGCTTGCCATCGCTGCTAGTAGTTTGGGTTTTCTCGGACACAACTGGTCGCCCGCTAAAATTTTTATGGGCGATGTCTCCAGCACTTTTCTCGGTTATACCTTTGCGGTTCTGCCGTTGCTCTCTGCCACACAAGGCGGCGACGCGCTCCTGCTCGGCACGCTCCTGATGTGGGCGTTCATCATGGATGCGGGCGTCACGTTCATTACGCGCGTGATCAACCGCGAAAAACTTTTATACAGTCATCGTTCGCATCTCTATCAACGTCTCGTCATCGGCGGCTACAGCCATGCAGCAATCAGCACCTTGTACATTCTCCTGACCCTACTCGCCGGCCTCCTCTCCTACGCCTGGTCACGGGGACAAGCCTACGCTCCACCCCTCATTATTTTGGGACTTCCGCTTATTTGGATTCTCCTATCCCGTCACGCAAAATCTTTAAACACAAAGGCTCGCACTGAGCAAAGTCGAAGTGACACTACGGGCACTAAGGATTCTTAACTCAAGGATTTTTCCTTTGTGACACTTCGTGACCTTTGTGGTGAAAAAACGATGTTGACTAAATTACAAACACTCGCTTCGCTCTACCGAGAACTTGGTCCGCGCTGGACAGCCTTTCGCCTCGCCTACGCCTTCCGCCTCCGCACCGGAATCATCCGCCTCCAAATGCCGATGGGTGAGTGGAGCGATTATAAAAACCGCATCTCAGAGAAACCCGCTGGTCGAGTAGCCCGCATGTTTTTCGCGGGTGTACCGAGACCTAGCACGTTACCTCCCAACGTTTCATGGAACGAACAAATTGCTGTTGATGAAGCCAATCGAGTCCTCAACGGCGAAATAAAATACTTCGCCCACGAATTTGTGAAAACAGGCTTCCCTCCCAATTGGCACAAAGATTATTTTTCCAATGTCACCCTGAGCGATAGCGAAGGGTCTCTGCCCACGCAATCAGAGACTCTTCGGTCGCAAAGGACGCTCCCTCAGAGTGACATGAATAAACACTGGTCTCAAATCTCCGACGACTCCACCACTGACATCAAATGCATCTGGGAACCCAGTCGCTTCGCCTTCGTCTACACCCTCGTCCGCGCCTACGTTGCTACTCAAGATGAAAAATACCCCGAAGCCTTCTGGACTCTCATCGAAGATTGGGCACAACACAACCCTCCCAACACCGGACCCAACTGGATGGACGGACAAGAAATCGCCCTCCGCCTTATGGCATGGACGTTCGGCTATAACGCCTTCATCAACTCTCCATCCACAACCCCTGAACGAATCGCAAAATTCACTCTCTATGTCGCCGCCCAAGCCGAACGCATCTATAAGAACATTGACTACGCCATCTCCACACGCAGTAACCACACCATCAGCGAAGCCTTCGGCTTATGGCTCGTCGGCTTACTCTTCCCCGAACTAAAAGACTCCAAAAAATATTTTGCCCTCGGACGCAAACTTCTCGAACAAGAAGCTGCCGCACAAATTTTCCCCGATGGGAGTTATTCGATGTACTCCCTCAACTATCATCGCTTCATCCTTCATATCTATCTTTATGCCATACGCTTAGGCGAGATTTACCAATTACCATTTACCACTCAACTCAAAACATCCGTCGCCAAATCCATCGAATACCTCTCCCAACTCATCGACCCTCAAACCGGACAAATCCCCACCTACGGCTCAAACGACGGCGCCTTAGTCCTACCCCTCAACAACTGCGACTTCAATGATTACCGTCCACTTTTGCAATTGGGTTGGTACATCACCAAAGGCGAACGCCTCTTCGAACCTGGTCCATGGGATGAAGATATATTTTGGCTATATAGAGAATCTTTTACCGCTAAGAACGCCAAGGGCGCGAAGAAAGAATTAAATCTTAGCGCCCTTCGCGAGCTTCGCGGTGATTCATTCCCCGCTGGGGGAGTCTACCTCCTCCGCAACACAAACTCCCACGCTCTCATCCACTGCACAGACTTCACATCCCGTCCCTCCCACGCCGACCAACTCCACGTCGACTTATGGATTCATGGTCACAACATCGCCATCGATGCTGGCACTTACCTCTACAGCGGCGCAGACATCTGGCGCAACGGACTTGCTCATACGTCCGCGCATAACACCGTCACCGTGGATAACAAAGACCAGATGACGATGGTCAGTCGCTTCACATGGACAAATTGGTCAAAGGGCAAAGTTCTCAAGCACGATAAGAATCTCTGGCAGGGTGAACACGATGGCTATAAACCTGTGTCCCATAAACGAACGGTGATGTCCCTTGAAGGTGATCGCTGGCTAGTTGTTGATAATCTCATCGCCAGCGAACCGCATCATTATGCGTTGCATTGGCTATTGCGCGACTCTGGAGTGCAGGAGCTCGCTACTGCACATAGCTTATTATTATCCCCAACAAAAACGGACAGTAAGCTGTCCGACTCCAGAATCTTGATTCGAATTGGGCTAGTTGATGGCAATGGAAAATTCTCCCTCGTCCGCGCCGACCCCAACTCCACGTGCGGGTGGCGATCACGCTACTACGGTCACAAAGACCCCGCCATCTCAGCGATGCTCGAAGCGACTCAACCCCAAGTCACTTTTTGGAGTTTCTTCGGTTTTGAGAATGATGTTGTTGAAATAGAGGGAAATGCTTTAAAAGTGAATTCAAAGATAGTTCAATTGTAGGGGCGGGGGGCCATCCTGCCCTTTTTAGTAAACCCCTCTGCAGAGTGGTGATGAATACCACTGGCTGGGTTATATTGACGTCCATGCGCATCATTTCAACCCTTCTCCTGCTGTGTGTACTATCAGCCTGTGCCTCGCCAACAGCGACTCCTTTGTCGCCCACGCCGTTACCTCCAACCCCAACCGCCCCGACTTTCGCCTCCCGCAATACATTGATAGGCGAATGGCTCGGCGCAGCGACAAAACCAGATGGCGCGACTGCATCTCTTTCAATAAACTTTGACGATGTAAAGTTGAACATTGAACCATTGACGAAGACCTGGTCGCTGACAGTGACGCAAAATGGGGAGGTGGTCAAGTTTTCTGCCGAGGGCAAATCGAAAGAGCCGTTTGTGAAACTCGAATTCACCGGCACTTTTGCAAATGGTATTTTCTCTGGCGCACTCAACTGGGACGGTACAACGAGTCCGATTACATTCACGCCCATCGTTACAGTCGATAAAACCGTGCTTGAGAAGTATGAAGGTGTTTATCGATTTGAGTCGGGGCGGGCGTTAAGCGTTATTGTCAGTCCGGAATATTCATCGGGCGGATTGTATTTCTTCAGCCAAAGTCTGATGCTGACCGATTTTGACAGCGGCGCATCACGCAGCATGTACCCGTTAGATGATGTCACATTTGCAGTGGGAGTTTTACGCGTGGCGGGTGCGCCCTTTGCTGGGCGGATTCAATTCACTACCGATGCGCAGGGCAGCGCCACCGGCTTAAAGTGGTGGGACGCTGTGAATGGGACAGATGCCGGTCAACTTGCGAAGCGTGTGCTATACACTTCTGAAGATGTACGCTTCATCAGCGCTGATGGAACGAAGTTGATGGGGCGTTTATCCTTGCCGGAATCTAATACGCCTGTGCCCGCCTTCATGGGATTACATGGTTCGGAGCAGGGCACACGTGACAACTTTGGAGCTAAGGTCATGGCGCACTTTATGATCAGTCGTGGCTTTGCCATTTTGAATTACGACAAACGCGGCGTGGGCGATTCAGAAGGCGCGTATCAAGAAGCGCCGTCGGACAGTAATTTGAAAAAGCTCGCAGAGGACGCGATTGCCGGGGTCGAGTATCTGGTTTCGCGTCCAGAGATCGACGCGAAACGCATCGGTTTGATTGGCGGCAGTCAGGCGGGTTGGGTGATTCCACTTGCCGCCTCGCAATCGGATGCGATCACACATTTTGTGATTCTATCAGGACCGGTTGCTTCGACATTCGTTGAGGATGTATTCAGTTCTTATACAAATGATGGCGATACTGCCACCCAATATGATGATGCCAAAATAACCCAACAGTTGCGTGGACTGACTCCCAGCGGCTTTGATCCCATACCTGTTATCACTGAATTGAAGCAACCTGGCTTGTGGTTGTGGGGCGGTGTAGATAAAAGCCAACCCGTTACGTACGGCGCTGAAAATTTGCAAGCCATCATTGATTCCGGAAAGAATAATTTTTTCTATCAAATATTTCCGAATGGAGACCACAACCTAAACGAGTCACCGCATGGCTTGTTTAATGAGATTCCATATTCGCCGCGTGTGCTGTTTTATTCGGCATTGACACAGTGGCTCGAAACCAACATGTTGAAAGGGAAATAAATGAAAAAAATTTTATTATGGTCCAGTTTGTTGTGGATTATTTCTGCGTGTGCGTCACAACCTCAGGCAACTTTAGTTGCGCCAACTGCAACAGCGGAGCGAACAACAACTTCACTGCCAACTACTTCAATACCCGATTCAACAAAAACACCTGCAACATCAGCGCCCATACCGCTTGAGTTCAATGTTACCCACGCCTTCGGCAATCCACAACGCACAAGCGCTTACGATTTTGCCGCTATACGCGAATTGCCTGCTGTGCTATGGACGAAACGTTTAGGTTCTTCCGCCTCGATTAGCGTGCCTGTTTTTGTCGACGGCGTATTGTATGTTGGCGCTCAAAACGGGCAATTGTATGCGCTAAACACCGAGACGGGCGCTGAAATCTGGCATACCGCTTCCGGTAGCTTACCTTCAGCCGTGGCGGTTGCAGGCGAACTGGTATTTAATAACGACGGAATCGGGCGCACCCAAGCTTTTCGCCGCGACACAGGCGAAAAAATCTGGTCAGTTGAAATCAGCGGCGCAGGCTACGGCGCACCGCTGGTCATCGACAATATCGTCTACGCCGTGAGCGAACGCGGCGTGTATGCGCTAGACAGACTCACCGGAAAAAAAGTGTGGGAGAAAAATACAGGTTCACATCGAGGCTTTGTGCCCAGCCCGGCTTTTAGCGATGGTACATTATATTTTGGAGTAGGTCCCACTTTTTATGCATTGGATGCTCAAACAGGACAGGAGCTGTGGAAAATTCAAAGCAAAACCTGGTTTTATGGAGCCGCTTTAGCCAACCACTTCGTCTATGTCGGTAATGATGACGGATATTTCTATGCCTTCAATCCAAAAACCGGTGAAGAGATTTGGAAGTCGCCTTTAGCCGGCGCCGGCTGGTCGTCTCCAGCGATTGCGAATGGGCGCGTGTATGTGGGCAATCGGGACCAACACCTTTACGCCTTCGACGCGCAAACAGGCAGTGAACTTTGGAAAACCGAACTGGAAGATTGGGCTATCAGCGACCCGCTGGTAGCAGATGACGTGATCTATGTCGGATCAGGCAATCATGAAAATCACGATGGACCCCGGCATCTTTACGCGTTGGATGCCCGTACCGGCGCAGAGTTGTGGAAATTTAAAGCCGATAGCCGCCTGCTGACTGCGCCGGCATTAAGCGCCAACACCATCTACATACTTTCGATTTCAGGCATCGTCTATGCGTTGAAAGCGCCAACAACACCACCAACTTTCAGCATTGGCTCGGTCGAGGTCAGTGAAAAAGATGGTATGAAGCTTCTCTATGTTCCTGCTGGAGAATTTACAATGGGGAACGACAACGGTGACGATAATGAAAAACCTGTACATGCGGTATCTCTTGATGCGTTCTGGATTGACCAGACCGAAGTCACCAATGCTATGTATGCGTTATGTGTAAATGATGGAAAATGTGATGCGCCCGGTTCAAAAGAATCTTTAACCCGTCCTACTTATTACGGCGATGCCAAGTACAACAATTACCCGGTAATTTTTGTCGATTGGGATAGGGCGAAGACTTATTGTGAATGGGCAGGTCGCCGATTACCAACGGAAGCTGAATGGGAAAAAGCAGCTCGTGGTACTGAAGCGTTTGTTTATCCCTGGGGAAATGTCATGCCAGATAAAAACCTGTTGAACTATAGGGATGTCATTGGCGATACAACAGAAGTTGGGACGTATCCCAAGGGTGCCAGTCCATATGGCGCTTTGGATATGGCGGGCAATGTTTGGGAATGGGTTAATGATTGGTTTATCCCTGACTATTACAAAAATTCCCCAAAATCGAATCCCCTTGGTCCATCCGCCGGACCAGCTCATGTGTTGCGGGGCGGCTCATGGAATCTCAATGACGACCTCGTTCGTTCCACCTTCCGCGGCCGGCATCCTTCAGAACCTAATTTGGGTATTGGATTCCGATGTGCCATGAATGCGAATCAGTAAAGATATGATTCAACCATCCTTGCCAAGGATGGTATGGGACTTGATATTTCACCCGCGTTGACCTAATGGTTTCAAACAAATATGCTTTCATCAAGGAGTAATTGCATGCGAAGAATATTATTTCTAGTTTACATCCTACTGCTGCTTTCAGCCTGTGCCGCGCCAGCCACGCCGGTTCCAACGATTGCTCCTACAGAGATTCCAGTTACACCCATAGCACTTACTACCTCTACTCCTCAAGTTACGGCTACGCCCGTCCCATTTTTTACTGTATACAGCGATAAGCCAATTGTTCCCAAAGGTCAGCCAGGGACTTGGGATGATCGCTTCACCGATCCTGGCGCAGTCATTTATCACGATGGCATGTTCCACATGTTCCGGAATGGCTTTCGCGGCTTCCCGGCAGAGTCGCACGTTGGTTATGTCACCTCGCCGGATGGTTTTACCTGGACAAAACAAGGCGATGATCCGATCATCGAAACAAAAGATGTGCCGTATGCCAAGATCGCCATGTACGCATCCAGCGTGATTTTTGAAGGCGGTTGTTGGGTTTTGTATTTTTATACCTGGGATTCAAGTTCGTTTCCATCCTCCAGCGTAATAGGACGGGCGACAGAATGTATTATTGGTCCCGCGATCGCAGAGTGGAAAGTGGATCCCGAGCCTCTTCTTAAGCCTGGTGCCGTTGGAGATTGGGATGAGAAGCAGGTGCTGGCGCCGCATGTCATACAAATAGGTAATAAATATATTATGTATTACAGTGGTGTCGGTGCTTCAGGGGTTCAGCAAATTGGAATCGCGACTTCACCAGATGGATTTACGTGGACGAAGTACAACGATCCGACCACGGTCGATAAGCCATTCGTCGAGAGTGACCCGGTGTTTACTCCGGGTGATAAGGGTGCATGGGATGGGAGTTGGGTGCATCAGCCGCGCGTCTTTCAAACCTCGAATGGCTGGATAATGATTTATCGCGGCGTGAGTGATCGAAATGGCGCGAATATGAAACTCGGGCTTGCCACCAGCGTGGATGGTATTCACTGGGAACGTTATGCAGGTAACCCCATTTTCGAACCTAGCGATATCAAAGGTGCACGGCAATTCTGGTTTACCAATGCTGTTCTCAAAGATGATGTGTTGTATTTATTTGTGGAGGGTGACATCAGCCAGACCACGCAGATTTATTTGGCGACACATCAAGGTGAGATCGCGCCTTAGATTGATGGAATTTTGAACCTACGGCTTGAATTCTCATCCCTTAAAACAAAGGAAGGAATAACATATCCATGCCGCGCCATCTGCAACTTGCGTTGATTGTTCTGGTCTTTGGAATCTGTCTTTCCGGATGCGGTGGTGATTCGCGCCGAGCGCCTACCAAATCGCCAACCTCAGCCGCAACATTAATGCCAATATCGGTAGCACACGCTATTCTTACTAGTGACGACATCAATGCAAGCAACCTGCTAAAAGTGGACGGCGGTTCAGAAATTTCTCACTTCAAGGATTGTCTGATGGAAGATTGCAGGTTTTTTGTTTGGAAGATCCTTGAGCCCGAATCCCTTTCCATCGCAATTGCCGGAGCAGGTTTAGACCTTGGGATTAAAGTTAGGAGCTTTCAAACCGTTGAGGATGCAAATTCCAGTGCAAGGCAGGCGTATCGTGGCGGAAGCCCCGGCATTCGCATCATCGATATACCGGTTGGAATCCTGCCAGACACAAGTTATGTATTAGCGGAGGATGGAAGATTGATATATCTTGTGTCTGTTTACCAAAAAATGGTAATTGGTATTACGATCAGTCAAAGTTCAGCAGGGTTGACAGACGCTGAAAAAGCGGGACTGCTCATGACAAAATTGGCAAAATTACAATTAGATAAGATCATCAGATTGGGCAGTGAATAAATCTTCCCAACAAGCCTGGCGGAGAGAATGAATGCTTGTTATTCTTTGCTTGTCAAATAATGGAGCAGGATCAAGCCGATGCCAAGAAAAAGCGGGACGAAGCCTCCCAGCATCCACGGTCCGAGGTGAAGCGGGTAGTTGTTGGCGGAGTCAAAGCCAATGGAGTAGAGTCCGAGCGTGAGGGCGAATCCGAGTGCGGTGATGAGAATCCCCCAGCGTAAAAATCCTTTGGATGATCTTGCTTCAGGTTTGGTGAGTCCCTTTTCGGCGAGGGCGAGGGTTTCTTTGTAGTTCATATAACGGAGGAAGGCGAGAAAGCCAAAGATGACGGTTAGTGAGCCGACCACACCGAGACAGGGAATAAGATCACTCATAATGATTCCTTTCCTGCCAATGATAGCATAAATAAAAAGTGACAGTCATCTACAAGATGACTGTCACTTTTTATGTCACTGGTTTTTATTTGCTGCTAACTTTGATGGTGATGTTGCCGCTGTTGGCTTGCACAGTGAGTTGCTCACCGCCATCGTTGATGTTTCCAACAATATGGTTGCCATTGTTATTATTATTGTTGTTGGAACTTCCATTCAATGTGACCGTTATTGGCAGATCTGATTTGATATTGCCGAAGTCGGTTTTGAGATCCACGTTCAAAGCTGCATCGGCGGGCAGACTGATATCGATACTGCCAAAATCGGACTTGATGAAGTGCGGACCAGTGCCTAGTGTGCCGCTGAATCCCACCGTGCCGCTGTTCGTTTCGGCGGTCAGAGTTACCGACTGCGCGTTGGTAATGGTGATATCGCCAAAATCTGAATCAGCTTTCAGTTTACCCTTGGCGCCATCCACGGTGATCGCACCGCTGTTGGTATGTAGGTCGTAGGAGGCGGCAAGCGCTTGTGCTAAATTGATATCGCCAAAGTCATTCTTTACAAAGATTTCCTTGTTGACATTGATCTTGCCCAGGGATACTTTGCCGCTGTTGGTTTCGACGTGGAGCGTATCGGCTGAACCATTCTCGAACCTGGTGTTGCCGAAGTCAGTGTTCGCGCTCAGTTCACCTGCGGCGCGGACTTCGCTCAGCGTGATGATGCCGCTGTTTGAATCGATGGTGATATTTTTGCCGCCAGCTTTTTTCAGGGTGACAGCGCCGAAGTCTGAGCTTAGGTTAATGTTTTCACTACCAGCCGTGATGGATGTGGCGTTGACTTCGCCACTATTTGTTTTCACGGTCAAAGCGCCTTCAATGTTCTCAAGCGTCACATCGCCAAAGTCGTTCTTGATATCGACATTTCCTTTCGTGCCGGTAACAGTGACTTCACCCATATTGTCGTTTACATCCACAGTGACTTCATTGGGAACGGTGACGACGAAGTCCACGGTGTTGACACGATTGCTGATGTTCATGGACTTGGGCAGTTCATACCTGAGAGTAATGACATTGCCGGTCTGTTCGATAGTGTATTTGACGCCTTTCACTTCCTCGTCTGCGCGGGCTTGGGATGAGTCGTAGGCGGTCTTGACTGCCTTGACCTGTACGGTCTCGACATCTCCGCCTGTGACGGTGATATCACCGGCATTGTCAACCACGTTCAGGGTGATCGGCTTTTTGGCATCCACTTTCAGGGTCTTGCTTTCCTCCAACACGGAAGAGATACTCAGCCGGTCGAAAGGGTTATTGGTTTGGAAGCCGTTGGCGAAGAAGATCACCGCGCCAATGCCCGCGCACACCAGTGCGAGTGCTACAATCAAAAGGGTAATTACAATTGGTCTTTTCATTTTATTTCTCCTTGGTTTTGTTTCTCACTACGTTTGACAGGAGTTTTGTAAAAAAGTTTCAAATTCGCCCTCATCCCCGGCCCTTCTCCCGTAAGGGAGAAGGGAGTCGTTCCCTCTCCCTTACGGGAGAGGGTTAGGGTGAGGGTTGAAACTTTTCCATCTTTCCCCTGTCTAACCCTGTAGAAGCCGTATGCCTGATAACGAAACCACCCTCATCCAAAAAGCGCAGAAGGGCAATCATGACGCCTTTGCCGCGCTTGTGGATGAGCACCAACGCTATGTCTATAACCTTGCGCTGCGCGTCGTGAAGGATGAAAACGAGGCGCTCGATCTGACGCAGGAGACCTTTGTCCGCGCGTGGACGGCGTTGCCGAATTTCAAAGGGCAGTCGCAGTTTCGCACGTGGCTGTATCGCATCGTCACGAACCTGTGCTACAACCGCCTGCCCAACCTGCGGCGCTCGCTTAATGATCTCGGCGATGATGTGATGGAAGATATTCACGAAACGAGTTTCAATTCCCCCGCCTCAGAATTTGAATCAAACGAAACCCGTCAACATCTCTATCAAGCGCTTCAAAACCTTGACACGAATTACCAATTACTAATTACCCTGCGTTATCAAAACGAACTTTCCTACGACGAGATCGCTTCAACACTTAACCTGCCGCTTGGTACAGTCAAAACGGGCATTTTCCGCGCGAAGGAACAACTCCGCAAAGCGCTCGTACATTTGGAGGACTCATGGATAACCGCCTAAAACAAGATGCGCTAATCGAAGATGCGCTCAAGTCCCAGCCGCTCGCGCAGATGCCGCGCAGTATCACCGCTGATGTGATGGCGCGCATTCAAACGGACTCACGTCCCGCTATCCTCACGTGGAATGATTTTGCACTGAGTGCTGTGATCGCTGCTTGTATAGCCGCGTTCTGGTTTGCATATCAAAATCTCCCGCCCATTTTGGTTGCGAAGATCCGTATTCAAGGTATCTTGCTGTATCAGGATTTTCTGGTGAACGCGCGCTGGCTTGTGCCTGCGGTGATGTTTGGATTGGCGGCATTGCTCGCCGCATTAACAATTCCCACTTTGATTCAGATGATGAGGATGCGTGAGGGTGCGTCGCACCAAAATTAATGAGACTGATTCAAACGAGCAGATGAATCTTCTTAATCAGATCAGTTCACCCGTTTGGTGCGACGCACTATAGGCTTTGCAAAATATGACTGACCGCTGTTGCCGCTGGTCCACCAAGCGACTGGATCAACGCGGTCTTCGCCTTGGGGATTTGATTCGCTTCTCCCTGACCCCGAAGCTGGGTGACGGCGTCGACAGCCTGATATACGCCTGAAGCTCCGCCTGCGAAACCACGTGCTTTCATGCCGCCCATCGTCGCGCAAGGGATCTTGCCTGTTCTGCTTATCTCGCCGCCCTCGGCGAGACGCCAGCCTTTACCCTTGACCGCAAACCCGACTGCTTCTAATTGCAACGCGGCATAGATGCTGAACGTATCGTGATATTCAAAGAAGTTTATATCGTTGAGCGTGAGTCCAACTTGCTTCATGGCTTTACCTGCAGAAATTTGCGCGGTATCGAAGTAGAGCAGGTCTTTGCGGTCATGCAGTGCTAACGTATCCGATGACGCGGCGGAGCCAGCGATCTTCACGAGTGGACGCGAAGCGTGGAATTCGGACGGAAGCAAGTCGCGGCGAGTCAGAACGAGCGCGGCAGCGCCATCCGCATTGGGAGCCATGTCAAACATGTTGATGGGGTCGCTGACCATTTCGGCTTTGGCGTAGGTTTCGGCTTTGATGGCTTTGCGGAACATCGCATTTTGATTGGCAACACCGTTCGCATGTGCAGTTAATGCAAAACCAGCGAAGCCATCTTTGGGAACATCATTCTCGTGCATGTAGCGCTTCATCAAGAGTGCGGCTTGCGCGGTTTGCGTCATGCCCTGCACCGATTCAAAATCCGAATCGCTGGCAGTGGATAATGCCTCTTCGACACTGGGACCAATCTTGTCGGTGAACTTTTCCACGCCGACGACGAGCGCCACATCGACCATGCCGCTGGCGATGGCGAGATAACCCTGACGCAACGCCGCGCCGCCCGATGCACCCGCGGCTTCGATGGTCACGGCTTCGATGCCGAGCAAGCCTGCATAATCCGCGAGCAGCACGCCGAGATGCGCCTGGTTGGAAAGATTCGGCGCAAGCATGTTGCCAACGAATAACGACTGCGGTTTAAGCCCGCCCGAATCTTTGA
>JAYUGV010000010.1:0-6301 GCA_043767565.1 Anaerolineales bacterium | reverse complement strand
AGTATTTTCTGAATCATGTGCAGAAAAGTTTCAAAGTCGAAAGACCACCGCATAAATTGATCCTGGAATTCATTGAAGCACAGAAGCTGGAATTTCTGCTCACGCCTTATGAAACTGCCGCGTTGATGAAAGAACAGGGTGCGTGGGCATTCGACTTGGGCACCGCACCTCCAGTAATTGAGAATGACGAGGATGATCTTTCTGCCTGGGATGATCATGCCACATTTCGCAGGAAAAATTCCGGGGGCGTGAAACGAGCATAGATTTCGGGTTGTGTTTATTGATCCCGAAGGGATATGTGAAAGCATGTCATCCCTTCGGGATTTTTTATTTATATTCGCTGCTAGAATCATTCCATCCCTTCGGGATTGCAGGCACGACAATATGTCATGCTGAGGCGTTCTTTGCCGAAGCATCTCTACTACGACATACAAGACTCTCACCGGCACTTGCGCCTGGCGCAAGTGCCGCTCGCGACGATGCTTCGACTGCGGGCCGGCGAAAACACGACCCTCGGCTACCCTACGGACACGATGTCAGTGGAATAAATTACACATCCAATTCACCCCAACGATGATACAGGCGGGACAGTTCATCATGTAATTCTTGTAAACGGTTGATGGCTTGGGTGATGATGGCCCCATCCTGTGTATAAAACTCAGGTGATTCCATTTTCTTGTTTAATTCATGTTGTTCGGCTTCGAGCGTTTCGATTTGTTTGGGGAGTTCTTCGAGCTCTCGTTTTTCTTTATAGCTCAATTTGCGCGGAGCAGATTTGTTGTTAGCAGGGGAAACTGTTGAGGTTGTTGAAGCAGGGTTGAGTGAGTCCGAGGCGGGGGTTACATCCAATTGTTTGTGCCAGTCGTCGTATCCGCCGACATATTCGGTGACGGTCCCAGTTTCATCCAAAACAAAAGTGGAGGTAACGATGTTGTTGAGGAAGGCGCGGTCGTGACTGACGAGCAGAAGCGTGCCTTCGTATTCGAGGAGCAGGTCTTCGAGGACTTCGAGAGTTTCGATATCGAGATCGTTGGTGGGTTCATCGAGGATGAGCAGGTTGGCGGGCTGGGTGAAGAGACGCGCAAGGAGCAGGCGATTGCGCTCACCGCCCGAAAGCGCGCTGATGGGCGCGCGGGCACGTTCACGCGTGAATAGAAAATCTTCGAGATAACCCATGAGGTTACGTGTGCGACCGTTGATCGTGATGGTGTCGCGTCCCTGACCGATGTTATCGAGAATGGATTTGGACTCATCAAGCTGCGCGCGGAGTTGATCAAAATACGCCATCTCAACGTTCGTGCCGAGGCGGACTTCACCCTGCACGGGCACGAGCTGCCCCATGAGGATTTTTAGCAGGGTGGTCTTGCCTGAACCGTTCGCGCCGACGATGCCGATCTTATCGCCGCGTTGAATGGTGGTGGTGAAGTTATTGATGATGGATTTGGGGCTGCTCAAGGCGTCGTCCCTGCCGCCGAGGACGGCGGCAGGAGCAGGGGTGTAAGCATAACTGACATTCTCGACTGCGATGACCAACCTGCCGGAACGATTCTCCGAGCCAATTTGCATGCGGACTTTGCCAGAGAGTTCACGTCGCTCACGGCGTTGTTCACGCAGACGCTTCAACGCGCGGACACGTCCCTCGTTGCGGGTGCGGCGCGCTTCGATGCCTTTGCGAATCCAAACTTCTTCTTGCGCGAGCTTTCTATCAAAGAGCGCGTTCTGCTGCGCTTCGGCAGAGAGCATATCCTCTTTGCGTTGCACGAAGGTGGGATAGTCACAATCCCAATCGAAGAGTTTGCCGCGGTCGAGTTCGATGATGCGCGTGGCGAGATTTTGCAAGAAGACACGGTCATGTGTGACGAACAATAAGGTGCCACCCCAATGTTTAAGAAAATCCTCCAGCCAATCGATGGCGGTGATGTCGAGGTGGTTGGTGGGCTCATCGAGCAGTAACAGATTCGGTTCACGCACCAAGCCGCGGGCGAGATAGACGCGGCGCTTCATCCCCGCCGAAAGGACTTCAAAGCGGGCGTCGGGGTCGAGTTCCATGCGCGAGAGGATTTTATCCACTTGATGCTGACGCCGCCATTGATGCTCATCGTCGAGCGGAGAGGTGACCGCTTCGAGACCGCCTTCAATGATATCGGCGGCGTGTCCGCTGAGACCACCCGGTACTTCCTGCGGCAGATACGCCACGCGGATATTCTGCTGGCGGGCAATGACACCGTCATGTGGTTCGACCTCACCGCCGATCAACTTCAACAGCGTGGATTTTCCCATGCCGTTGCGTCCGAGCAAGCCGATGGATTCGCCGCTTTCGATCTGTAGGTTAATATCATCGAGCAGGCGCGGTCCGCCGAAGCCGATGGAAATGTTTTGGAGGCTGATGAGTGCCATAGGGCGCTATTGTAGCCGTTTTTTTTACCACGAAGGGCACAAAGTACACGAGGGGAAGAGCAAGAGAAAGACAAAGGCTTAGGAGGGTATAATTCATTACATCATGAGCAGTTTATATTCAGATACCCATCCAAAAATGGAAGCCCTGCAAATTCAATTGTGGCGGCAGGCAAGTTCCACGCGCAAAATGGACATGGTGGCGCAACTGAATGCCACGGTGAAAACGCTGGCATTGGCGGGTTTGCGTTCCCGTTTTCCTAAAGCAAATGAAGTAGAACTTCGCCACAGGCTGGCGGGTTTGTTGTTGGGGGAAGAATTAGCATGCAAAGTGTATGGGGAGATCGGCAATGCTCAATGAACCCATTGAAGTTACCCTTGTTCTTGAAAGTCTCGGTGTTCCCTACCTGATCGGCGGCTCGCTCGCCAGCACGCTCTATGGCATGGTACGTTCCACGCAAGATTCGGATATCGTAGCAGAAATGCGTCCTGCACATGTTCAGCCTTTCGTCTCAGCTTTACAAAATGAATTTTTTATTGACGAAGAAATGATCGCTGAGTCAGTAAAAACCGATTCCAGTTTCAACATCATCCATCGTGATACCATGTTCAAACCGGAATGGTATCGCATGGCCGGAGAAGTATCCGACCGGCAGTGGCGCGACATTCTCGGCGTGATGAAAACCAGAGCGGACGATCTCGATCGCGTTTATCTTCGCAAGTGGGCACTTGAACTGAAGGTGATAGATTTGCTCGAACGCGCCTTTGGTGAAGCGAGTTGATTTCGGTGTTCATAATAAAATTTAGCGAATGACTCTCCCCCTCAACCAAATCCTGCACGGCGACTGTATCGAGGTTCTCAAGTCCCTCCCTGAGAACTCGGTGGATGTGATCTTTGCCGATCCCCCATACAACCTGCAGCTACGCCGTGACTTGTACCGCCCCGATATGTCGAAGGTGGCGGCGGTCAACGACGGCTGGGATCAGTTCGAGGATTTCAAAGCGTATGACGATTTCACATCCGAGTGGCTATCCGCAAGTCAACGCGTGTTGAAAGACACCGGCACGATCTGGGTCATTGGTTCGTATCACAATATTTTTCGTGTTGGCACGCTCATGCAGGATCTCGGCTTCTGGATTCTGAACGATATCCTCTGGATAAAAAATAATCCCATGCCGAATTTTCGCGGTGTGCGTTTCACCAATGCTCACGAAACGATGATCTGGGCGCAGAAGAAAAAAGGCGCGAAATATACGTTCAACCATCAATCTACCAAAGCCCTGAACGATGATCTGCAAATGCGTTCCGATTGGACGATCCCTTTGGTGACTGGCAAGCAACGCATCAAATCGAATGGATCGAAAGCACATTCCACTCAAAAGCCAGAGGGACTGCTCTATCGAGTCATCATGTCCTCTTCGAATGTTGGGGACGTGATCCTCGATCCGTTCTTTGGCTCAGGGACGACGGGTGCCGTCGCGAAAAAGCTGGGACGTCACTGGATCGGAATCGAACGTGACAAGAAGTATGTAAAGGTTGCGCAACAACGCATCGACGCGGCAGCGGAGTCTGATTCAGAGGCGATCAATGTTGAGAAGGCGAGGCAGGCTCGGGTCCCGTTTGGAGCGCTGCTTGAGAATGGGATTCTGAATCCGGGGCAGATACTTTATTTTGCCAAGGGCAAGGCGCGAGCGAAGATCTTATCCAATGGACATCTCAAATGCGGCGACATCACCGCGTCCATTCATGGGGTTGCCAAAGCTTTGATGAACGGCGCGCCGGTCAATGGCTGGGATATGTGGTTCTATAAAGATGCAAGCGGGACTAAAATTGTGATCAATGAGTTAAGAGAGAAGATAAGAGCGTCACAGGTCAAAAGTCAAAGGTCAGATGTGTGACGTTCGACTTTTGACCTGTGACTAAAAAGGAAAACTATGAAATTCCAACTTTTAGTAAACGCAAACAAACACGATGTTGAATGTGCGCCCTCAGAAACATTATTATCTGTTGTCCGCAGACTCGGCTATTACGGAGTCAAGTTCGGCGATGAACACGGACTCTCTGGTTCAGATACCGTTTTGCTCGACGGCAAACCTGTCAACGCAGGATCATTGCTCGCCGCACAAGCCGAGGGGCACAACATCGTCACCATCGAAGGACTCGGCGAACATCCCGATCAGGGTTGGCGCAAGACCGATGGTTTGCATCCGTTGCAAAAAGCGTTTGTTGAAACGGGCGCGATCCAATGCGGATATTGCACACCCGCGCAAATCCTTGCGGCGAAGGCTTTGCTCGATGTGAATTCGAATCCAAGTGAAGATCAAGTCCGTGAGGCGATCTCGGGTGTGCTGTGTCGTTGCACAGGCTACCTCAAACCCGTGCAAGCCGTGTTGAAAGCCGCGGCTGTTTTGCGCGGCGATGAACCCGTCAATTTTGATTCAGTAAATTGGGATCTCGGCAGTTGGGGCGATAAACCACCTGCGGGTGACTCATCCAATCTTCCCAGCGATCAATTTTCAAATGTGATGACGCGCCCAAAGGTTGTCGTCACGCCTGAATCGAAAACCTGGCAAACCGTTGGCAAGCCTGAAATAAAAGTGGATGCGATCAAACTTGTGCAAGGCAAGCCCGCCTTCACCGCGGATATTGATCCGCGCGGCATGTTATATGCGCGCGTGTTGCGCAGTCCGCATGCGCATGCTCGCATTAAGCATATTGACGCAAGCAAAGCGCGCGAACTGCAAGGCGTCGCGGCGGTGCTCACGTGGCAGGATATTCCACGCGTGGTGTATTCCACCGCCGGGCAATCAGACCCGATTCCTGGTCCATTGGATGCATTTTCGTTGGACAACAAAGTTCGTTTTGTTGGTGATCGCGTTGCGATGGTAGCGGCGGAGACTCCGGAGATCGCTGAAAAAGCGCTGACATTGATCGAGGTGGAATACGAAGTGCTGGATACCATTCTCGACTCGCGCGATGCAATGAAGCCGGAAGCGATCAAGATCCACGATGAGCCTGAGTTTGTCAATTTTGCCGATTCCAACCCTGACAAAAATCTCGCCGCTGAAATTCGTATCGATATCGGCGATGTAGAAAAAGGCTTTGCCGAAGCGGACGAAATCTTCGAAGCCGAATACGAAGTGCCGAAGGTGCAACAGGCGCACATCGAGCCGCATGTCTGTGTGACGTATTGGGACGAAGATGACCGTCTGGTGATCCGCACATCAACACAGGTGCCGTTCCATGTGAGACGCATGCTTGCGCCTGTTTTGAATTTGCCTGTAAAACGCATCCGCGTGATCAAGCCGCGCATCGGCGGCGGTTTCGGCGGCAAGCAGGAAGTGTTGATGGAAGACGTCCCTGCGCATTTGACGATTGCCACGAGGCGACCTGTCATCTACGAATACACCCGCGAAGAGGAATTTATCGGCGCACGCTCACGCCACCCGATGAAAATCAAAATGAAGACCGGCGTGAAGCGCGATGGGATCATCACTGCCAACTCGATGTATGCATTATCAGATACAGGTGCCTATGGTTGTCATGCATTGACTGTCACGGGCAACACCGGTCACAAAGCGATGGCTTTATATGTGGGCGATGGCGAATATCGCAAAGCACCTAACATCCGTTTTTATGCGGACGTGGTTTATACCAACACCCCACCTTCCGGCGCGTTCCGTGGTTACGGCGTGCCGCAGGGCTACTGGCCCCTCGATCGTCACATGGAAAAGATCTCGCGCGCGATGGGCTTCGACCCAATCGATTTCAGATTGAAGAACGCAATTCGACCTGGCGAATATCATCCATTCTCTACGGCGTGGAATGAAGGCCGCGAGCCGCGACCTGAGATCGTTCATACCGTTGGGCTGGAACAATGTGTCGCGCAAGGTCGCGCTGCGATCG
>JAYUGV010000009.1:0-6333 GCA_043767565.1 Anaerolineales bacterium | reverse complement strand
GGTCGAGACCGGGAGCAGGCGGCAGATTAGTCATCTGAACGAGAGATTGAGCAGCCTCGGGTGAGAGGGTGGCGCGTCCGGCATGCGCAGCGCGGATCGCACGGACCAGATCATCCGCCGATACGTCCTTAAGCAAGTATCCGATCGCTCCAGCTTCCAAAGCCCGCTTAATAAGCTCGCCTTCTTTGAAACTGGTTAGCGCGATCACCTGCATCTGCGGGAACTGCTGGCGGATAGCGTGCGTCGCTGCCGCGCCATCCATCACCGGCAGGATCATATCCATCAAGATCACGTCTGGCTTGAACTTCGAGCACAGTTGAACGGCTGCCTCGCCGCTTTCGGCTTCACCTGCAAGTTCCAGATCCTCAAATGCCGTTATGAAGGTTACTAAGCCGCGACGGACCATCGCGTGATCGTCAACGATCATAACTCGAATAGGTTGGAACGAAGTAATTTTCATAAGGACTCCTTAAGCGCAGCGCCCGGTTGTTGGGCGGATAAATTTTTATTCCAATGGAGCGTGAGTTCAGTGCCATGACCAGGCTGGCTCATAATTGATAAGCGCGCGCCTACTGCTTCTGCCCGCTCATGCATCATGCCCACCCCATAGTGACCGGAACGTTTTTGGTCAGGATCAAAACCTTTGCCATCATCTCGTATGCTCACTTTAAGAGCGGCATCTTCATACATTATATCTATTTCCACGCTGCTGGCCCCGGCATGTTTGGCGATATTACTTAGCGCTTCCTGACATACCCGATAAATTGCCTCTTGCGTTTCAGCTGGTAAACTGACTTGTCCAATCACAGTCAGTTTGACTGGGGTATTGGTGCGCCCGGTATACGCATTTCCTAACTGACGCACCAGCTCGCCCAGTTCTGAATCGGTCAACGTAGAGGGACGGAGTTCAGCCAGCAGGGCGCGCATTTCAGCCATGGCGCCGCGGGTCAACTTACGCAGATCTTCAAGGGACTGGCGTGCCAGCTTTTGATTCTTATCCCATAAACGCGGCAGGACTTCAGCGATCAGACCAGCGGAGAAGAGTGACTGGTTGACAGCATCATGCAGGTTGCGTGCGAGGCGCTGGCGTTCTTTCAATACCGCGTTCTCCTGTGCCTTGCCATAAAGTTCGGCATTGATCATGGTGATGGCAGCCTGGTTAGCTACATTAAGAGCCAGGATAGAGTGATGCGCTGTGAAGTGATCCCGCTGCTCGTGCGCCACACCGATACCGCCGACAATGCGACCTTTCACTGCCAGCGGCACCCACATCCATGACAGCATGCCTGCGAGCAAGACATCAGCCCCATCGTTCAGAATTGAACGCAGAAATTGCGCCTGCGGGTCATCACTCGAGATATCAGGAATACGAATGGAACTATACTTGTTGAAGAGTGCAACAAGGATTTCAGGAGTGTTCAAGTGAATACGGATAGGCAGAGATCGTTCCAGTTGGCTTGTCCCACGCATGGCAAGAGTTATCAAGTATGGGTCTTCGAGTGAAAATAGTCCGGCATGGTTGTACTCAATGATCTCGTGCAATTGGTCGAGGATCAATCCTGGTTGGAGTTCCAAGGAGGATGCCAGCATATGCGAGATAGCGAGCAGATTTGTTTGTTCCCGCACCTTTTGTTCCAGCGTAACGTTGAAATTGTATAATTCTTTGTGCAACAAGCGCACTTCCAACATGTTGTGAACACGCACCAGCACCTCACTCAGTTCAAATGGTTTGCTGATGAAATCCTTCGCGCCAGCCTCAAGCGCACGTTGCTTGTGCCCTGGTTCGGCGGCGATAACAAGCACTGGCAGATAGCCGTCCGGTAAAATCCCTTTAAGCTCCGCCATCACCTGGAAACCATCCATACCTGGCATTTGAAGGTCAAGCAGGATCAAGTCATAATGGTGCTTAAGATAGAGGGCGCAAACCTGGCGCGGATCCTTCGTAGACGTGATGAGAGTATAGCCAGCGCCGCGCAACATCTGCTCGAACAAAAGGATATTGACATCCTGATCGTCAACGATCAGGATGTTGCCTTGAAGAATGTCAGATGGATTTATCATCAGGATCGCAGCCTTACTGGGTCTCGTCCGATTGGGTCGCTACAAATTCCAATGCTTTATTTAGCGCATCCATGAATTCATTGATCTTGAGCGGCTTGGTGATATAGCGGAAGAAGCCGGCCTGTAAACCTTTCTTGATATCGCGCGGCATGGCATTGGCGGTAAGCGCCATAATGGGAATGTGCGCCGTGGCCGGGTCTGCGAGCAAGATCTTCAGGACTTCGAGTCCGCTGATATCAGGCAAATTGATATCCAACAGGATCACATCCGGCTGGGAACCGCGCGCGATCGCGATGCCGTTATTCCCGTTCACAGCGGTCAGCAGGCGCAGGTTGGGTTGGCGCACGATAATCTGCTCGACCAGTTTCAGGTTTGCCGGGATATCCTCCACATAGAGCAGGGTATACAGCCGTACTCCATGAGGCACATGCAGTTGGGATGATACCGCGGCATTGCCTGCTTCTGAAAGGCGCGGTTCACGGACCGAAAGAAGTTCAAACCAGAACACACTTCCCACCCCAACAGCGCTTTCAACGCCCATCACCCCCCCCATCAGTTCGACGAGGCGCTTAGCCATCACCAGCCCGATGCCTGTGCCCTCGACACCGCCATTTTCCTGACCGAGACGATTGAATGATTGGAAGAGTTGCGCCAGTTGTTCGGCGGACAAGCCTGCGCCGGTATCCTTAATGCTCACGCGAATGCGCCCAGGTGTGGTGCTCTCAGTGCATTTCACCTCGACCTTTCCATGCTCAGTGTTATATTTGACCGCGTTGGATAGCAGGTTGATCAGAACCTGCTTCAACCGGGTCCGATCGGCACGGACAAAGTCAGGGATATCGGAGTTGGGAAAGATCAGTTGTATTTCACGCTCTTGCGCCTGTGGTTCGAGCATGCTCTGACATTCGAGCATGACTTCAGCCAGCGCTACCGGTTCCAGCGAAAGCGGTACCTGCCCCGACTCGACCTTTGCGAGATCGAGGATCTCATCGATCAATTTCAGCAAATGCCAGCCCGCCTGAAGGATCTGGTCTATGCTTTGTTTTTGGAAGGGGGATGGCGGCGGGGATTCTGACTCCATCAACTGGGCGAACCCGAGGATGGCGTTGAGCGGGCTGCGTAGTTCATGGCTCATACTGGAAAGGAAATCTGATTTCGCAAGGCTGGCTTTTTCCGCCAGTAATTTGGCGCTCTCCAATTCAACGTTCTTTTCAAGCAGCGCCTTATCCAGGCGATTGCGCTCTGTCACATCACGCGCGGCGGCAAACACACCCTGTAGTTTTCTGTCTCGATCGTAGAAGGTGGTGGCATTGAAGGAGACCACCGTCTCCTTGCCATTCCGGGCATGTGCGGTGAGTTCGTAATCGGTGACCTTCTTTTCTTTCAACACTAGTTGGATGCCGGTCTCAGCCCGCTCCGGATCGGTAAAGTAGTTCTTGAACGGCGCACCGATCAGTTCATCGCGGGTACAGGCGGTGAGCGCCTCCATTTGTTTGTTGACATCGGTGATGATACCGCGTGGATCGGTGGTCATAAGCGCGTCGATATTGGATTCGATGAGAGAGCGCGTGTAGAACTGCTGGTCGCGCAGGCGCTGATCGAGCTTCTTCTGTTCTGCCTCGATCTGCTTGCGCGCCGTGTTGTCCGTACCGATCAGCAAATAGCCAATGATGGCATTTCGATCGTCGCGCAAGGCTGTGACTGAGACGACCGCCGGAAAGCGGCTGCCATCCTTACGGATGTAGGTCAGTTCGTAGATATCTTCAATACCGCGCGAGGCTTTGAATACCAAAGCTTCAAAACCCGGGGTGATCTGGGTTCCGAGTTCGAGGCTCAATGCTTCAGCGCGCGCGATGACTTCGTGCAGGTCGGAAATATCGGCTGGCGTGATCTTGTTCATCACATCAGCGGCTGTGTAACCCAACATGCGCTCAGCGCCGACATTAAAGATCTGGATGACACCCTTTGCGTCAGTGGCAATACTCGAGAAATTGGCGCTGTTGAAGATCGCGTTCTGCAAAGCGCCCGCTTTGAGCAGCTCATCTTCAGCCCGCTTGCGCGCCGTGTTGTCACGGATATTGCACTGGGCAACCTTCTTACTACCGACCAGATAGACGTTGCTGACGAATTCCACTTGGATCAGCCGCCCGTCTTTCGTTTTAAGCGGCAAGTTTTCGTAGCGGATGTATTCATTCGTCTGTAAGGCTTCGAATGCCTTCTGGCTGGCTTCAATATCTTTAAACGCGCCAACTTCCCAGATCTTCATACTGATGAACTCTGCGAGTGAATAACCCAGCATTTTGACCAAATATGGATTGACGTCATCAATCATTCCCGTTTTGGCATCCAGGATCAAGATCCCATCCTGGGCTGTTTCAAACAGGCGGCGATACCGAAGCTCCGAATCTTGCAATGTTTGCATGGGTCAATTCCACTTTCTAGCCGTGCCATTTATAAGAGCCGATAAAAATTTCAGCATCTTATATTTTATAACGAGCGCTTCAAAACCGTATCCTTCGGCTGGGGAGTATCTCTCTACCCCACTTGGGGGAGAAAGGCTCCAGGGAAACCGATGACATCTCGGATCTCAACCTATATAAACCCCGATAGTTGATCGCTGGTCTGCACACTTCCCGTGAATATGTATGCCGCCCCTTAACTTACCTTACGCAGTCTATGCTCTCGCAGGGTTTGTGACCCTGCGAAGTAAATTGCAAAACACGGCGGTCACAGACCGCCTTCGAGCGAGAGTGCGTAAGGTGAGTTAACTTACCTTTTGCTGAGTTCAATGGCTTGCAGGCGATGGATCTCAGCCAGCACATCTTCCGGCTTGGTTTCCATTTCAAGGTCTGCCAGCTCGCTGTTCTCATGATCTACGATGCCCAGCTTGTCTTGGATCGCATCCAGCATTTGTAATACACGCGTCAGTTCATGCTCGGTCAGGAGTCCAATATGAAGGTCGAGGTCGGCGCGTCGTTCTGTTTCTTCACCGATCCGGTTTTGGCTGATCAGCACAAATGTGGAAAGGAAAATCGCTTCCAACGAAACGATCATCGTCAGGAGACCATAAGGGAATGGATCAAAAGCTTGTACGCCAAACTTTCCAGTATTGAGCAGAATCCATATCCCAAACCAGATGATATGCACATACGCAAAGATCATCCGTCCTGAAAAGGACGTGATGGCATCAGCGATACGGCTTTGCAGATCCCGTTCGTGCGCGGCTTTTGTGCGGAGATGGATGATCGTGCGGATGTTCCGCTCGATCACTTTACTCAGCGCCGGGTTATCTTTTTCCGGCTCGCCATTCTCCATGGGCTGATTCGGCTGCATCAGATATGTCCTTTCACTTTGCATTCGATAAACCCCCGTTTTTCTTGTTTAATTCATTCTACTCCAGAATACGCTGATATTCTACAATTCTGTACCGTACAAAATCCATTTGGACGCTGACCCTTGCACCGCCCGCAAGGGCAGGTGAAAACGCTGATTTCACTGATCAAAAAAAGAGAAAGTCTGCGTTTTTCTGCGTTCATCTGCGTCCCAATTCTGCAATGTACGGTAGAGAATCCTACATTAGACATTATCGGTAATTAGCCCAAGTTGCCACCTTGATCCTTGATGATCCCCTCACCCCGTTTAAGACGGTTTTTAATCAGGACGGTTGCCCCCCCTTCCCGGTGGGAGAGGGCAGGCGCTGCACTGAGCCTGTCGAAGTGGTGAGGGTTCGCAGTCTTTGTTGCTTCGGCAGTTGCACTGCCGAAGGCGCGGGCGTCCAGCAGTGCAACTACTGGACGAACCCTGTAAAAATACTTTCGACTGGTTACTTTGTATTTGCAAGAGGTCTAGTATTCTCCATAAAGTCTATTATCCAGGATCGGTTACTGTCCGGCTTATTATCATGAAATCGAGGCAACGCGAAACACGTAAGCTCAAGCCGCCGTCACTTCGACACGGTGAACGAAAGACGAACCGTCAGTACAAGCCTCGGCGGCGTTTTGCGTGCAACTCCTTCGCCGAGGACGGCGAAGGAAGCAAATCCATCGACATCCTTTTAGCGCACCCTTTACCATAAGATCCAATCAAATGAAACGCTTAGGAGCTGTGTAAAAATAACTTCCGTTTTTCGCGCGTAGTGAGCGGGGCTGAAGCCACCTGCTCAGCTCGTGGAAGTCCTTCGGACTGGCAGCCCGAGTCGGTTTTAACCGACTTTCATGAACTGAGGCAGGACTTTAGTCCGACGGACGCGGGCCAGAAGAAATCTAGAATCGG
>JAYUGV010000008.1:0-16252 GCA_043767565.1 Anaerolineales bacterium | reverse complement strand
TCACAATGGTACACAAAGGATGTTTTTTGCTTTTTCCTTCGTGACCCTTTGTCTCCTTTGTGGTTGAGAAAGAGATTCCCGTTAAAAACGGTAGAGCCAGTAAAACAAAAACTGGATACATCGTAGGGGTGGTCATGCCATCTGCAGTCTATGGCAAAGTGATCGTCGCACACTCCACACCGCGCGCGTGCGTAAAACGAATTTCCCATGCGGCGCTTGTTTCTCCTTGAGGAAGCATTAATCCTGTCTCGTAGGAAAAATTACCTTGCGCATCTGCCCCTTTCACAAATCTACCCGCTTCCATTCTTGCACTGGACGATCGACCGAATGCGCTATAAGTTATATAAGGTATTTCCCCCGGCTGTAATCCGCTGGCGCGCACTGTTACACCCGTAGGGCTGATGCGGATAACTTCAAGTGTCACACCATCTGCGTGCTGGCAATCAGGCGTGGGTGTCGGTTCGACGAACGGTTCAACCGCCACCATAACCTCAGGGGTAGGGACTTCAGTCGCCGTTGTCTGTGGCATACAGGCAACACTGCCAAACATGACGATCATCAAAACGATCCAGTGTTTCATGATCTCATCCTTTAATTTATTGTACAACGAAAAAGTCAAAGCTATTTATTCCAAAAATAAACCTCAATCCAATAAAATCAGCTCATTACAACCTGCACCTCATGTACTTGACCATCATCTACCAGTGGGATCACATTATCTTTCATTGAATTCCCATCCAGCAAAACTTCCTGCACACCCTGATTGACCATATTGGGCTTTTTCACATTGAGCTTGTAGTGAGTCTTCCCAAAACGGTAATCCGCTTTATAGCTTGTCCAGTTTCGCGGGAGGCATGGGTTGATGTTAAGCGTATTGCCAACTCTGATGATTCCCAGAATAGCTTCGATCCCCAGACGATACATCCAGCCGGATGAACCGGTATACCACGTCCAGCCGCCGCGACCAGTGTGTGGAGGCACGCTGTAAATATCCGCAGCGATCACGTAAGGTTCCACTTTGTAGCGCGCCGTTTTCTCAGGCGTATCCGCATGGCTGATCGGATTCAACATGCGGAACAATTCTCCGGCGCGGTCTCCCTGCCCGAGTTTCGCAAACGCCCACGCGGTCCAGATCGCGGCGTGAGTGTATTGTCCGCCGTTTTCGCGGACACCCGGCAGATAGCCTTTGATGTAACCGGGGTCGTGTAATGTTTTGTCAAAGGGCGGGGTAAACAGCAACAGCATCTGCTCGCTCTGCTTTACGAGTAACTTGTTGACAGAGTCCATTGCCTGTGCTGCCCGACCAGGATGTGCTGCGCCCGATAAAACCGCCCAGGATTGGGCAATTGCATCGATCTGACATTCAATATTTTTATGTGACCCCAAGGGTGTGCCGTCATCATAAAATGCACGCAGATACCAATTGCCATCCCAGGCATTGACTTCAAGCATGTGCGCATACTTCTCAGCCTGTTGAAGATATGGCGCAGGATCGTCCTTCATGAATACAGCCAGCGCTGAAAAACGTTGAAGCGTGGCGTGCAGGAACCAGCCCAGCCAGATGCTCTCACCGTGCCCTCCAGCCCCCACCAGATTCATGCCATCATTCCAATCGCCTGCGCCCATGAGCGGTAAGCCATGTGCGCCAGTTGTTGCGCCTTTTTCCAGTGACCGGCGGCAATGTTCATAAAGCGAAAACGCCTTTTCGGTGTTTTCAAATTGGGCGTAACGTTCCATTTCATCGGGCTTGAGCGCTTCGCCTTTCAGGAATGGAACTTCTTCATTCAATATGGATGTGTCGCCGGTAACGCTAACATACTCCGCCGTGACATACGGCAGCCAAAGCAAGTCATCTGAAAAGCGTGTGCGCACCCCGCGACCCGCAGGTGGATTCCACCAGTGGAGCACATCGCCCGCCTCGAATTGATGCCGCGCCGCTTCCAGGATTTGCGCGCGCGCAATATCCGGGCGGGCATGCAATACTGCCAACACATCCTGAAGTTGGTCGCGGAACCCAAACGCCCCGCTGGATTGATACAACGCAGTGCGCCCCCATATACGACAACTCAACGTTTGATATAACAGCCAGCGGTTGAGCATTAAGTCCATGGCGGGATCGGGCGTTTCGACTGTGATGGTATTGAGGATTTCATCCCATTGATCTTGGACAGCTTGCCAAAGCGCTTCAACCTCAGCCGAGGTTTGAATCTGTCCGATCAGCTTAAGACTTTCATCCCGATTTGCACCTTCACCAACCAAGAAAAATATTTCCTCCGTTGCTCCAGGTGCCAGATCAACATGGATTTGGATAACAGCACACGGATCCAGCCCGGCATTGACCGCGCTGTTCAATCCGATGCGGCCCAATGCCTCGGGTGCGCGCATACTTCCTATGCGCCCTAGAAACTCAGTGCGGTCTGCAGTTACGCCATGTGGTTGTTTATTTGCGGCAAGAAAAGCCACGCGCTCGCCAAACTCGCTATTGAAGCGATTGCTGGCAAGCAGGGCATTATGATCGGGGTCGAACTCCGGCATGATCTGGGCTTGCTGTGTGTCACGGGTTGTGCCAAGGACCCATTCTGCATAATAGGTGACCGTAACACGGCGTGGACGCTCCCATAGATTCTGCAAACGCAACTGCACGATTTTGACCGGCGCATCAGGCGCGGCGAAAAGCCGCAAGTTCTGGTTCAAGCCATGACTTCGACTCTCAAAGATCGAATAGCCAGCCCCATGGCGAATCACATGCGTGGTATTTGCGCCAGCCGGCATCGGTGTTGGTGACCAGACTTGCCCAGTTTCTTCATCGCGGATGTAGAGCGCTTCGCCTGGCATGTCGGTGACTGGATCGTTGCGCCAAGGAGTCAGGCGGTTCTCACCGCTATTCTCTGCCCAGGTTGCGCCAGAACCTGATTCGGAAACTAAAAATCCAAACTGCGGATTAGCGATCACATTGACCCACGGATGTGGTGTATGTTGCCCAGGCTTAAGATGGATAACGTATTCTTTTCCATCGCGGCTGAAGCCGCCGAGACCGTTATCCATTTGCAGATCGATCGGCAGCGTAAGCGAATTTGTCGGTTCAGGATCAAGCGTCGGGGAAAGTGAAGCGATGAACTGCGGCAGGCGCACAGGCTGGACGGTGAGTCGCAGTGCGTGCTCGGCGAGCGTCCCGCCTTTTTCATCCAAAATAACACCAGCCATGGTTTCAAATAAAATCTTATCGGCGGGTTGAAGTTGATCGGTGCGCAGGACGAAAATTCCATCACGCTGATTGAGCGAGGTGTCCGCGCCCACACGTCTGATCTGGCGTTGAATGGCGTTATGCAAATCGAGGGCATAGCCAGTATCTTGATCATTCAGGATGACCAGGTTGACTGTGACATGCCGACTGCGCCAATAGCTGAAGGCTTGCAGGGCTTCGCGCAATAACGGCGATTCGCTATCGCGGACGCGCACCAGCAAAATCGGATAATCACCCGAGATGCCGAAGCCCCATAGACCAGACGATCCTTTTTCGTTTTGCGCCAGGATATGCGGCTCAGCGCGCAATATGCCGTTCGGGTAAAGCAATGCCGATAAAAGGCGCTGAATATTTTCGATGGCATAAGCGCTTAGCCCCAATTCGAGCAGTTCGCGTTCGCTATGCGCGCGGATATCATCGAAAGCGCGATAGATGGATTGCCCGGATTGATAATGAGATAATTTTTCCAACGCTTCAGCGCGGGATGAGGCTGCCAGAGTTATGAATGTGACTCTGGTTTTCCCATGCGGCTTCAGATCAATTTCCTGTGCCAGCGAGAAGATCGGGTCAAGCGTTCCGCCGGTGGTTCCGCTCAGATGACGATTGGCATTTTGCAGTGCCAGCGGATTGTGCATTGTCTGCGACCGGCCCAGGAATTTGGCGCGGTCGCTTTCGTGATCATTGGTCACCGTGCGCCCAGCTTCGATGATCAGCGCGTGGATCATCACAATTGGTTTTTCCTCTGCAGAACGCGGGCGGCGCTGGAACAGGAGCGCATTCTCTTTGGGGAGATATTCACTCTCGATAAAAAGTTTATTGAAAGCGGGATGGCGCCGGTCAACCGCCTGCGCGGCGAGCGCCACTTCACCGTAACTGGTTAATTTCAGCCGCCGGAGTTGGCCGCCTTCATTGAAAATGTTCACGCGGCGAATCTCAACACCATCTGTGCTGATGGTCATTCCCGTGCGCAGGGAAATACCATTCTCCGAACGCTGGAATTCAACTTTGTGTGGGTAAAACAAAACTTCCTGGTTTTCAGGCGCGCTTCCAATGGGCTGAGAGGTGGCAGACCAGAGTACTCCGCTCTCGCGGTCTTGCACATAGATCCATGTGCCCCACTGGTCAAGCGTGGTATCGGCATGCCAGCGCGTCAGCGCAAACTCGCGCCACTGACTGTATCCGCCGCCCGCGCTGGTGAGCATTAGGCTGGTATCGCCTTGTGCGAGGACATGCACCTGTGGAATGGGACCATTAACGAGGACACGCCACGGCGCACTGCTTACCATGCGAATTGCTTCTGGCGACTCAACCGGCTCATCGTGGTGTGGATATTCGATGGGCGGGTTTTGCGGAATCTTTTCTTGAAGCAACATTTCCACGCTTTGGATGTGTTCGTCGCTATGGAAGCGTTCGACCATGACATCAGCCAACAGATAATTACAAGCTGCCACCAAGATCATGCCTTGATGATGTGCCATGTACGATTGCACGGTCGCGTGTGTTTGCCCGACTGGCATGCGTTTTTGAGTGAAATCAAGCGCCTCGTAGAAACCAAAACGTCCGAGCATGTTTAGCTTTTCGAGTTGCGCCATGTTTTCAAGCACAGCCTGCGGCTGTAACGAAAGCCCGATCAGCGAAGCATAGGGTGTGATCACCAAATCATCTGGCAGGTCACGCTTGTATCCCAACACCGGTACGCCAAAAGCTTGATACTGATAATTTAGATTCGCATCGAAGGTATAGTAGCCTGATTCCGAGATGCCCCAGGGTACTTGCTTTTCCTGTCCGTAGCTGATCTGTGCATCGAGCGCGGCATAACAGCTATCTGATAAAAATGTCCCGTTGTAGTTTTTTGTAAATAGGGTCGGCATGAGATATTCGAACATAGTGCCGCTCCATGAGAGCAGTACCTGTTTGCCGTTCACCTTTGTCACAGGTCTGCCGAGATGCTGCCAGTGACTGTGCGGCACATCGCCTTTGGCAATCGCGATCAGGCTGGCAATGCGGGCTTCGGATGCCAATAGGTCATAGTAACTTGGGTCAAGCTTTTCGGTATTGACGTTATAGCCAATGGTAAATACCTGGCGGCGCTCATTAAACAGAAAGCGGAAGTCCATGCCCGTCACCGCTGCGTTCGCCTGCCCAGCCAGATCTTGAAAACCGATCAGCAGGGGTGTTACCGCCATCAGTGCCAGCGATAAATCATCGTCTAATTTTTCACACCATTCGCGCTCCGCTTCATCCTGTGCCTGCGCTTTGAAATCTTTCAATGCAGCTTTGATGTTCGTGTACACCGCTTCTGCCTGTCCCAGCGTGGGCAGTTCGGTTGGCAGGCTGGCACGGAGCTCTTGTCCAGCGTGTGTTTGCATAATAGGTGCATCCATACGGCTGAGCCAGGGCGCGAATAAATCCAAACTGCGCTGCATATCCTGCAGGTGATGATGCATCAGATCGAGATAGAGTTGGAGTTCGGTCAGAGATTCGGATTGAAGATTCGGATGACTCTCAAGCAGTTCTATCAGGCGATGCGAGACTCTTTCCCAGCCTTCGCCTGATAGCCAGGCGAGAGTCATTCTCCACGCTGCTGGCTGGTTCTGGATGGCGCTGACACGCTCGTAAATACTGGTCAATTCAACTTCGAAAGATTCAAGCGATGCGTGCGGATTATTTTTTTCCAGCGCTTCTGCCAGAATATCCAATATGACCAGCAATCCCTGCCAGCGTTTGTAATCAAACAGCGATGCATTTGTCAGGGCAAGGCAGCCTTGTTTGAGTGTGATCAAACAAGCCGCCAGATTGCCGCTATCCACCGTGGAAATGTAGCGCGGCGGCAGTGCGGTCATCGATTGCGAGTCATACCAGTTTAGTAAGTGACCGCGGTAATGTTCCAGCTTATCCATGCTCTCAAAGGTTGAGCGCAGGCGGACTTCGAGTTCGTGCAAACCCATGTAGCCGAGATCATATGCTGATAATGTAGACACCAGGAATAATCCAATATTGGTTGGCGTAGTGTAGTGTGCCACATTGCCGCGCGGCGATTCTTGATAGTGATCGGGAGGCAGCCAGTGATCATTAGGTCCAGCAAATTGTTCGAAGAACGCCCAGGTGCGGCGTGCCAGGCGGATGACTTGTTTGCGCTGTGATTCTGAGAGTGGAGTGGTGGCATGTGTCACAGGCTGACTGATCACATAGGCAATTTGTGGAGCAATGAACCACGCAATCAGCAAGGGCAGCGTAACCCAAAACGCGCTTGGGTTGAAAATGGCGATGGAGATTCCCAACAGTACCGTGAGGCTCGTAGGAACTGCCATCTCGCGCCAGGTTTCATACTTTTCGTTCAAGCCAAACGAACGCGATGCATTGGCTGCCGTTGTCCATTGCAATAATCTTTTGCGCGCGATCAACAGCCGTCCCAGCGTGGTGCGGATTGCGCCCAGCATCAAGAGCGCTTCGTACGGCAGGAAAATAATTGCAAGCGCCCAGCGGATGAGCGGGAGTTGGATTGATTTGAAAAGTTGTTTGAGCGTCAGTTTTTTGGTGTTATATAGCACCTGTTGTTCGGTTTGAGCCGCGATCGGCAGGGCGGCAGGCAGCAGCACTAATAAGGTCCAGATGAGGGGTGAGCCAGGCAGGAACAACCAACCTGCGACAAGTAATGCCAGCAATGTTGGTGACAGCAAACTGCGCCGCAGATTGTCGAATATTTTCCAGATGTTGATAATGGATAAGCGGTTGGGCGTGGTCCCACTTTGAGTATGAACGACAGGTAATAGCCACGGCAGTAATTGCCAGTCGCCACGGATCCAGCGGCGCAGACGGCGCGCATACACTAAATACCGCGATGGATATTCTTCATAGAGTACGATATCTGTGACCAGCGCCGCGCGTCCATAGATTCCTTCAAATAGGTCGTGGCTGAGCAGAGTATTCTGTCGCACCTGACCCGCGAGACTGCGCTCAAAAGCCGCAACATCATAAATCCCTTTGCCAACGTAACTGCCTTCGCCAAACAAATCCTGATACACATCTGACACAGCGAAAGAGTACAGATCAAACCCGGAGTTTCCGGCAAAAATCTGTGAGAAGAGCGAACGATTTGCGCTGGTCGGTTTGATGGCGACGCGCGGTTGTAACACGGTATAACCGGCGACCACTTTGTTTCCATCTTCAGAAAATTCAGCATGGTTGAGGGGATGCGCCAGCGTAGCGATCAGCCGGTTGGCACTGCCCTGTGGCAGGGATGTATCTGCATCCAATGTGATGACATATTTGATGCCGGTCAGAATGCTCATATCGCCGATTTGGGATGTGTAGAATGTTTCGCCAAGGTTGAGCAGCAGGCGATTAAAATCCGCCAGTTTGCCGCGCTTGCGTTCCCAGCCCATCCAGACGCCTTCAGATGGATTCCACTGGCGTTGCCGGTGGAACAAATAAAATGGCTGGATTTGCAGGTACTTTTTATTTAGGTTTTCAATGCCAGCGCTGGCATTGGCAAGCAGTTCTTCATCCCCTGGCATAGACTCCGTTTGGGCATCACCGAAATCAGTCAGCAAGGCATAGGTCAGTTGTGGGTCGGGATTGGATATGTAATAAAGCTCCAACTCTTGCAGAAGATGATTAAGTTCTTCGGCGCTTTCCAGCAGGGTTGGAACAACTACCATCGTGCGGTTACCCGCTGGAATGCCCTCCGAAAAATCCATGCGCGGTAGACTTTGAGGCGTGAGGCGGTGGGTCACATTCCAATGCACAAACGTGATCGCAGATTCTAGTGCCAGCCCAAGCCCAAGTACGCCAACGATTATTAATTGAGCAGGTGAGCCGCCTGAAAGCGTTGCATAATAAGTGAGCAATCCCAAAATGAATAATCCAGTGAGAATAGCGATACTTCCCAAATATGTAGCACTGGGAAATGCAAGTAGCGCACGCTGCGCCCGCATCCGTAATTCTGGCTGGTAGTGGATTCTGTCTTCAAGCGCCGCGCGACCTTTATCAATTAGATAATAGCCGACGTGAGTTTTCCGCCCCTGTTCATTGTCAGAGGCATTGTGAGCGAACTCCACGGCATTGATGGCAATTTGTTCTTCGCTGAATGTTGAGTGGCGCGCCAGCTCCTCAATGACGCTGCGATACTTGTTGCGTGTGTCAAAATCCATGCCTGCGTAGATTTTTGCAGGATCGCTGCGTAAAACTTGTTCTACGCGACTGGTCTGCTCAAAGATGTCTTTCCAATCTGTGGCAGAAAGCAGGCGCAAGCTGAGAAAACAGTTAGCGACGATCGTATCGTTTGCCAACGCTGGAGAGGCAAATTGGTTCGGGATCTCACTCAAGCTTTTCGCCACATCTGTCCCGGTCAGTTCAGTGACCGCGTAAGTGAGCCGCTCTAGAATCCCAATACGCAGCATGATTGGCACTGCCCAAAGCTCGCCAATTGTCAGGGGTGTCACCTGTTGATACGCCTGCATAAACATGGCGATTTGTGTCAAGTCGATCTGGCTCTGGCTGTATCCGATCCATTCGCGCGCCAATGCAAAAACGCGCACGTGTCCATGCCATGGTGTCTCTGCCAGTTTTGGTAATTGGCTGAGAAAACTGGCTGGCAGATCCTCTTCGATTTGGCGCAGGGTCTGTTTGACGATATAAAAGTTATCCAGCATCCATTCGCCCGCACGCGAAACGAATATGTCTTTTGCTGGCACGGATTTAAAGATCGTATTGGCATTGTGCAAAGCCAGTCCCCAACTTTGCAGGTAATCCAGTAGGTCGGTTTTTGGGGCGTGGGATATTTCCACACTATGAGTCTTTGCTAATTGGTGTGCAAATTCCTTCAGTCGATTGTCGGCGTCTGGGTTGGTTGTTTCTAATGGAATCACCAGCGATGCGGTCTGCATAAGTTACCGCTCCGCGCGTTCGCTTGATTGCGCGCCAGGAGATATTTGTTCTTGTTTGGTGGGTAGGTCCTGCACGATCAGAAGCGGCACTTTTCCATACAGTATGAAATTGTTGACCATGCTGCCGTACGGCCATTGGTGATTTCCCGAATAACCATGTGCGTTCAGCGCGACCATATCGATCTGTTCCTGTTCTCCCAGTTGATGGAGCGCGACTGCTGCATTATCACTGGTAATGAGATGGGTTTGCACAGGAATCCCTTCCAGATATGAACGGGATCTCAACTGTTCAAGATAACGCCCGGCTTCCTCTTGATTACGCGTTATAACGCGATTGGATAATTCGATATCATCAGGTGTTGGCGGCATTTGGCGCGCCATCTCTGGGGTTTGTATAACCTGTACAAGTTGAATTTGAGCCTTATGAAACCGCGCCAGTTGTGTGATGATCGGCAAAACATTTTCTGCCCGTTGTGAGCCGTCCAGCGGCACTAGGATGCGCTGGTATACCGGGGCTTCGGACAATTCATCCGCGTGGACTCCGTATTGGTGCGCCCGAACAATAAGCAGCGAGGTTTGAGCGCTCAGGATGATTTTTTGTGTAATGCTGCTGATGCCCCATTGAGTCAAACCATTCCGGCCATGGCTGCTCAGGACAATTAATTTCATCCCCTGACTTTGGGCGTATTCCGTAATCCCTTCAGCTACCAATCCTTCCGTAACTGTTGCCTCTACCCGAACACTTGACTCTTGCAGGCGGGCTTTTATCTTTTCCAGATTAAGGGTCGCCTTTGTTTTGTTGATCTGCCAATTAAGTAAATCGAATGATTGTGCTGATGTGCCAGCCTGTTTTTTTTCCAGTATCCGCAGCAATGTGATCTCTGCATCAAAAGAATGGGCAAAGGTAACCACATGCGTTAAAACACACTCCGCCAGTTGCGAACCGTCTAATGGGACGAGAATAGTATCGAACATGGTTCAGACCCTCGATCTTTTGTTTGCCAAATTCAAGCGGATCAAAGTATGGGAATACTCGATCAACTACATGATGGCAAATATTTATGATGTGGTGGGGTATGGGAGTCATCTCGCGTATGCGAGTGGTATGTAAGAAGCGCCACGGACTGTTACGAGATAAATGCTATGTAACGCACCTGGCAGAAATGAGTCTTCCAACCGTAGGCGATCTAGCCTGCTAATATCAGTATACTCTACTTTGTATATTGGGATCGAGCCCGAATTTATTTGGACGCAGATGATTTACGCTGATAAGCAGCAAACTCATCAACGCAGATCGATCTCGGGGGTGGGTCATGTTGGACCTAACGCCAGAATGTTGGCACGAAAGTCCGCAATAACGTATCGATGATCAAAGCCAGCACAAAGTAATTACTGAACACCCGGTTATGCACGAAGCACACTGTTGAGAACCAGCGGGGCCAGATTGGGTACTCCGCTGGCGGCTCGGACGGACGTGGTTTTAAGAGACGCTGGATCGCTTTCAGCGCGGGTTCATGAGCGACGAAGACGAGCAGCATTACAGGTGTAAAGAAGCGGGTCACGAAGATCAAATACAATGTGATGAGGTACGATAAGCCGATCGCCGTCATCGTGATGGAGCGCGCTGTGGGTTCACCCACGATCACGGGCAGCGTCCGCACACGTTTGAGCTTGTCCTCTTTAAGTTTGTCGGTATGTTTGCCGAGATTGATCGTCACGACGTTCAAGCCGATCGGGATGCTGGCGACGATCACAGCCCAACTCCACATGCCGGTCAACACAAAATAGACGCCGCCGATCATCAGCGGTCCCCAAATGATGAAGATGGATAACTCGCCGATACCGATATATTTCAATGGGTAGGTGTAGAACAAGAGAATGAACGCGCCGACTGCGAAGAGCCAGATCACAATAGAAGCGAAATCCGTAACGTATAACGCATACACACCCGAAAGCGCCGCGAGCAAACCACTGACGGCGAACCAGCGCAAGTGCGTGGGCTTATCCCAAAAACCCTGCGCGAGCGGATGCACGCCATATTGTGTGCGGAAGTAATTGTCCTTATCGATGCCGCGGCTGAAATCGGTGTAGTCGTTGAGCAGATTGTTCGTGCCATGCGCAATGAAAAGTCCCAGCGTGAGGATCAGCCAGGTGAGAAAATTGAATGAGCCTTTATTGGCATGCAATGTTTGCCATGCTAATAACCCGCCGATCAAGCCTGAGTAGAGTGTGATCGTGCCCACTGCCGAACGGGTGGAGATGAACCATTTGGAAAGAACATCCAGCGCATCCCATTCTTTTTTGTCGTCCATTTTGATGAGTTGCGAAAGTGTCTTGCGCCACATGGCAAATGTTGTGTTCATATTTTCCTCTTTCTATACGCGAAATCTATAATCTCTATAACACAATTCTGTGTAAAGGGTGTGCTTAAGCGCTTGATAAAACAACAGAAACCTCCTTAGCTTGTGAGGAGGTTTCTGTTGTTTTCGCTGGGGTGATTTACTCGTCCCTATGGAACTTCTTCGCTCAACATATTTATAAAGGCTTCCACCACGCGCGGCTCAAAATGCGACCCCGATAGTTCTCGAATATGCTGCATGACTTTTTCCTTTGACCATGCCACACGATAAGGGCGATCTGAGATCAACGCATCATATACGTCCACAATACAAAAGATCCGCGCTGCCAGCGGAATCCCTTCGCCTTTGAGGCCGCGCGGATAGCCAGTGCCATCCCATTTTTCATGATGACAATAGGGAATATCAAGCGCAGGCGTGAGATGCGCGATCGGTTTAAGCATTTGATAGGCGTAGGTTGGGTGCATGTGCATGCTCGCTTTTTCCAGATCGGTTAATGAATCAGACTTCAGCAGGATGCGATCTGGGACGCCCATTTTGCCGATATCATGCAAAAGCGATCCGCGTCTTACATGGACCAAGTCCGGCCCGCTGAACCCCATTCTTTTTGCCAGCCTGAGAGTCATTTCAGTTACACGTTGTGTGTGGCCCTCAGTTTCCTTATCACGCAGGTCGAGCGCCGCCGACCAGCCTTCAATGGTCGCTTCATATGCCTCGCTTAACTCCTGGTTGGATTGTTGTAGATTCTTGAACAATGTTACGTTATCAATTGCGATGGCGGTTTGCCCGGCGAGTGTTTCCAGGAACCTTAACCATTCAGTAGTCATTACCAAAGGCGCGCGATGATAAATTTCCATCGCGCCCAGGAGTTTGTTTTTTGTCACCAATGGCGCTATAAAATAAGCCTCAAATTTTTCGAACACGATCAACTCAGAACGATCTGGAATTTGATTCGGTGATTCGATCTCAGCCCGTCCAAAAATTTGCTGTTTCAAGGCAGCGTTCCCAGCGCGGCCCTCGCCCAGGTGGATATGGGTTTGCTTGATAATATCGGTTTGAAAACCCTGACTGCTTGTGTATTCCAGCGTCTGTGTGTTCGGATCAAAAAGCAGGATGGCGCAAGCATCCACTTTCAGTTGCACTCTGGTTTGATAGGTCACAATTTCGAGGATCCTGCTCAACTCCAGGTTTGATGTGATGGCGAGATCGATTTCTCTTAATGCTTTTTCGTGCTCAAGATGCAAATGGGCTCTTTCAAAGAGTTGAGCGTTGTCGATTGCGAGCGCGGCGTGACCTCCAAAGACAGAGGCGAGTTTGAGATCCTCATTTGTGAAGTGTCGGGAATTTTCTGTATCCATGATCATCAATGATCCTAGAATTTGTTCCCCTTTGATCAGCGGAATACCCATCATCGATTTGATCTTGAAAAGTTCGATCATCTTCAAATCTACATTTTTAGTATCAGAGGTGTTGCTGACCAGAATAGGTTTACGTTCACGAGCGACGCGCGCGCCTAATAAATGCGCGTCGTAGATTGGAAATCGCATCCCGATAAACTTCTCTGTACCGGGACCATATCCTGCGAACCCGATCAACTCCCCGCCTTCCAATAACCAAAGGAAAGCCGTATGGGTTTTGAAAATCTCAACGCTTTCGCGGCAAATCAGGTCGAGCAATTTTCGCAGATCGAGAGACTCGCTCAGCGCCCGGCTGACACGTTCAAGCGTTTCAGATACCTGCCGTCCTTTTTGTTCAGCGGTCAATAAGCGTTGGTTTTCACGGTTGCTTTCGATTAAATTGCGTGAGGCATTGCGGATCAAAAAGAACAGAGTCCCGTAGAGGAGCAGGAACGCAATCCCTACGCCGCCCCAAACAACATTACGAATACGGGTTAAGCGCGGCTGGAGTTTGGCAGGATTAAAATAAACCTCATAGACTCCTGCAACTTCACTAGAATCAGCCACTTGCAGAGGAACATAGATCTCAAAGAGTTCCTTATAAAGCCCGCGTTCACTTATATTTTCTTGTTTATCCAGTAATGAGATTTCTGTGGCAATCTCACCATTTAAAGCTTTTTCGATTTCATCTGAGATTGGGAATGTGTTTCCGAGAATGCTCCGATCATCCGCGTAAACGAGCAGCCCGTTGCGGTTCCAGATTTTGATGCGTACGATGTTGGCACTCAACAATGTATTGTGGATTAGTGTGTCGACTTCGGTGTAGCGTTCCCCGCGCAGGGCATGTTTTAGATCTGCCGTGGTCAAGTTTTTCTGAAGGATATTATTTGCCTGTCCGGCCGTATTTTCCGCAACTTCGCTTAACACATCGCTCTGTAAGGTAGATTCAAGACGCCAGGCCAGTTCCGCCGCGATCAACATGATGACCAACAGGGAGACTAGCGAGAAACGGAAAAGCAGACTGGTGCGCTTAATAAAATCAGATATCATTTGACTTCATGCCTATTAATGAAACCATGATACCATCTAGAAACATGAAAATTCATCTCAAAAATGTTATTTTTTTGCGAATATGACTGCAATGTCAACAGGTCATCTTCAAAAGTCTCTGATTGCGATTATTTAGGAGCTTTTATCGTGAAACTGATCCCCGCCTCAGAACGCATCCTCCGTGCCCGCAAGTTGATTCAACAAGCTCGAGATTTACCCGTCCCCCAAACCGGACTCGGCAAAAGCGACTTCGTCTACATCGCCAATGTCAAAGACCTGTTGCGCCAGGCGCGTGACATAGTCAAGTTCATTCCACAGACCGCCGGAGTCTCGGTTGAGATGAAGGCCGAGGTCAAGAAGATCTATGAAGAAGCCGAGCAGGCGGACCGCGCTATCTTGTACTGAATCTGCACAAGTCGTACAATAGAGATACACTCTCACATTCCCTGCTTAGAAAGCGAGGCGCACCATGACCGATAATAAACTCAGCAACCTTCTCGAACAATTACATAATGAACTTGACAGCACCGAAGCCATTGACGAAAAGGGACGTGAACTCCTGCATGACCTCAACGCCGATATTCAGAAGTTATTGAAGCGCTCTGAAGACGCAGGATCGGAGGATGATTCTCTGTTCGAACGCTGGCAGGAGTCTATCGACCACTTTGAAGTCACGCACCCAACACTTACGACGGCGCTTTCACAGATCTTGAATGTTCTGAACAATGCAGGGATCTAACTGCTGGATCATTTATATCCAAAGCGGACGAGACACCTCGTCCGCTTTTATGTTTGCAGGTGGTGATACAATCCGATCATCACAATATAGGGAGTTTCCATGCAGCCACCACGCTTACGCGGACGCTACTTCAGGATTTTGTATTTTTTCGCGGGGGTTATCACACGTTTCATTCTATGGGAATTGATCATTGCAAGATTGGGTTTACGCAAATGGACGCGCCGCACGCGTCCTGAACGTTTTCGTCGTGAAGCTGTCCGTTTTCGCGCCTTGGCACTACACATGGGCGGCGTGATGATTAAGGTGGGGCAGTTCCTGTCTTCGCGTTTAGATGTGCTGCCTGCCGAAGTGACGGATGAGCTGGCGAATTTACAGGATGAAGTTCCGGCTGAGCCTTATGCGGTGATCAAGGAACTAGCTGAGAAGGAATTGGGTGTGCCGCTTACGGAAAAGTTCGAATGGTTTGATGAGAGTCCGCTGGCAGCCGCCTCGTTAGGTCAGGTTCATCGCGCCAGGCTTCAGGTCCAGAATGAAGCGGATGGATTCCGCAACGTCGTTGTGAAGGTCCAGCGTCCGTTCATAGAATTGATCGTGGGTGTGGATTTGTCTGCACTCAAACGTGTGGGTGGGTGGCTGATGCGTTATCGTCCGATTCGCGAACGCGCGGATGTGCCTGCATTGTTGCGCGAGTTTTCAGCAACGGTGCGCGAGGAGATCGATTACCTCAAGGAAGCTGGGAACGCCGAAACATTTTTTGAGAATTTCAAGGATGACCCCGATGTGCATGTGCCGCGGATTGTGAAGAGTCTTTCCACTTTACATTTGTTGACGTTGGAAGATGTGTTCGCGATCAAGATCACGGATTATGCAGCCATCACGGCGGCGGGCATTGACCGCAACGCTGTAGCGAAAAGGTTATTGGATACGTACCTCAAGCAAATTTTTGAAGACGGCTTAGTTCACGCCGACCCGCATCCTGGTAACTTGTTCGTGACGCCACTCGGCGCTGACGGCGACTCGCCGCGCAAATGGCAGTTGACTTTCGTGGATTTCGGGATGATCGCGCGCGTGCCGCAAGGTGTGCGTGATGCATTGCGTGAAATGTTGGTCGGGGTGGGGACGAAGGATGCGGCTCGGGTCGTGAAGTCTTATCAACAATTGGGCATGTTATTGCCGGGCGCGGATTTGAAATTGATCGAGCAAGCCGAAGCGCAGGTATTCGACCGCTTCTGGGGCATGTCGATGAGTGAGCTGCGCAAGACCAACCCGGATGAGCTGCGAAAATTCGCGCATCAATACCGTGATCTGATCTTTAGCATGCCTTTCCAGGTGCCGAACGATCTCATTATGTTGGGACGGACAATGGCGATTTTATCCGGGATGTGTACGGGACTTGAGCCAGACTTCAACCTATGGAATCAGATCGCACCGTACGCCCGTAAATTAATCGAACAGGAAGCGAAGACGGGTATTGGTGATTGGCTCGAAGAATTGGGCAGCATGTTGCAAACGCTAATTGCTTTGCCTTCGCAAGCCAGCCGTGTATTGGCGCAAACCGAAGGCAGCGGCTTGATGGT
>JAYUGV010000007.1:0-6371 GCA_043767565.1 Anaerolineales bacterium | reverse complement strand
AACTTCCACCGCTACTTCTTCATCATGCCCACGCTTGCCCGCTTCGAACTCGAAACCCATCAACGCATCGAAAAGGGACAAGCCCTCACCGCCGATTCAATGATCGAACTGATGGCTGATCTTTTCAGCGAAGGTTTCGGCGGCGAAATGAATCTGGACCGCGAACGTGTCGGCATCACGTGGGCGACCTTCACTACGCATCTTTACATCGATTATTACTCGTTCCAATATGCGATCGGCATCTCTGCCGCGAACGCCATCGCCAAACGCGTTCTCAGTGGTGTGCCGCATGCCGCGCAGGATCACATCAACTTCCTTAGAGCGGGTTCGTCCATGCCGCCCATGGAAGTATATAAAACTGCGGGCGTGGATATGACCAGCACCCAGCCCATCGAAGATGCCTTCACCGTGTTGGAGGAATATATCGATCGCCTAGGCATTCTCACTGGTAAATAAATATCAATCCACCAGATCTGCGAGTTCTTTGAGAACTCGCAGATCCACTCTTGACAAATAGACGTTTATCTATATAATAACCCATAGAAAGTCATCGATATGAAATTCAACCCTGTCCTCTTTGCCAAAGCAATCTCAGACGAAACCCGCCAGAAGATCATGAACATCTGTTGTTGCGAATCCATTTCAGTCAGCCAAATCGTTGAAAAGCTGGATGTCTCACAGCCCACAGTCTCTCATCACCTGGCGATATTACGTGAGGCAGACCTGGTTACCATTCGCGAGGATGGCAAACAGACTTTCTATACCCTCAATCAGGAACGTGTTGCATATTGCTGCGGTCAGCTTATGGTCAAGTTCGCACCCGAATCCGTTGTAACCGAAAACCTGTTGAAAACCATCAAGGCCTGATCGGGAGCTGCCTTCGGCCGAAGCGGCCTCCCGTTTTTTTGGCAAGTATCATAGGTAAACTTCTATATGAAAGGAGATATCCACATGAACGAATTACCGGTTGTCACCAACGAATGTTGTGAAGGCGAATGCTGCGAAAGCGGCAGTTGCGAAAGCGGTTGTTGCTAGTGTAAGATCTCTGTTTAGCGCGCGCTAAACAGAGCGGATTTATTGGTGTAAATTTTTTTAAAGAAATACATAGACGAGTATCTATATAAAGGAGATAAACAATGACCACAAACACCCCCATCCATGAAGTTGTCCGCGAGCACTATGCCGAGCGGATAAAGAACAGCGCATCGTGCTGCGGACCCGATGCCTGCTCCTGCTCCGACAGCAGCCTCTACCCTGCAAATCTACTTGCCACTCTCCCTGAAGGTGAGTCCGCCGTCAGCTACGGCTGCGGCGACCCGATCACGCTCGCCTCACTGTTACCTGGGCAAACCGTCCTTGATCTTGGCTCCGGCGCAGGCATCGATTGTTTCTTTGCCGCGAAAAAGGTCGGTGACACCGGACACGTGATCGGCGTAGATATGACGCCCGAGATGTTAGAGCGGGCCCGGGGTAGCGCGCAGCGGATGAATATCCAAAACGTAGAATTCCGTCAGGGCTTCATTGAAGAGCTGCCGATTGACTCAAACAGTATCGATGTCATCATTTCGAACTGCGTGATCAATCTTTCGCCATACAAAGAAAAAGTTTTTACGGAAACATTCCGCGTGTTGAAACCCGGTGGAAAACTCGCAGTGTCTGATATCGTCACCGACGGCGAACTGCCTGAGTCTGTCCGTAACAGCCTGAGCGCCTGGGCGGGCTGTGTGGCAGGCGCGGTGGATGCGAAAGAATATGTCGGCATACTGGAAGCGGCGGGCTTTACCGATATTTCCATCAACCCGGTTTTCTTCGACAAGGAAACTGTCGATGCCGCGCTTGACGATATGAAGGATGCAGTTGAATTTGAGATCATCGCGCGCGATGATGTTTATAAAGCTGTTTATAGCGCAAAGATCACTGCCTATAAACCCCGGTAATGCGAGATAATATCTCGCTCTACAATGCTCTACAATGAACAGAAAGGAATGGCAGGTTAGCCATTCCTTTCTGTTCATTAACAAGTGCTTTCCGTTATCTTGACAGTGAACTCGTTCAAGAATAAAACCTAACTGATCAGTTGTTTTTACTTTCGAGATGCCCAAAGTGGCCCGCGAAAGCATAACCTGGCTGCTCACAGCTTATTCAAGAAATGAGGCAATATATATGTGGTTGGTAACTGGCGCAACCGGGCATGTTGGTAACGTGCTGGTGCGCAAGCTTTTGGAACGTGGGGAAAAGGTTCGAGTGCTGCTCCTGCCCGGCGATAGCCGCGAATCAATTCACGGCTTGGATGTTGAGGCGATGGAAGGTGACGTCCTGAATTTGGATTCGTTGTTCAAATCCATGCAGGGCGTGTGCGGGGTTTTTCATCTGGCGGGTGTCATCTCGATCATGCCGGGACCGAATTTGTTCGTGCGAAAAGTGAATGTGGAGGGCACAAGGAATATTTTACACGCCGCCAAAGAATTGAAGATCGGCAAGCTAGTGTACACGTCATCGATCCATGCGATCCAGCGGGTTGCTGACGGCGTTATCGACGAGCGCGTGCCCTATGATATGAACAATCCCTACGGCGCCTATGACCGGTCAAAAGCCGAAGCAACTCTGGAAGTATTGAACGCGGCGCAGGCCGGACTTGAAGCTGTAGTGGCCTGCCCCACCGGCGTGATCGGTCCCTACGATTTCCTCGGTTCGATGATGGGCAGTGTGATCCATACCGCCGCACAACAAAAACCGACCTTGTATGTTGACGGCGCGTATGACTTTGTAGATGTACGGGATGTTGCCGATGGCTTGATCGCCGCAGCCGAACACGGCAAGCGCGGCGAGAGTTATATATTGTCGGGGCAGAAGATCACGATACGCTATCTGCTCGAGACTGTGCGCGAGGTCACCGGCAAACAATTCTTTCAGTTGAAGATCCCATTTGATCTGGCAAAATTTGCGGCGCTGTTCACGCCCATGTATTACGAATTCGCCAAAGTGACGCCGCGTTTCACACCCTATTCATTGGAAGTGCTGCAGAGCAATTCGAATATCAGTCACGCAAAGGCAGCGCACGACTTGGGCTATAAGCCCCGTCCAGTTTATAACAGCATTCACGATGCGGTAAAGTGGTTTTTGGAAAAGAAAAAATAACAGGAGTACATATGAATATCGTCACTGACTACGCGGCAGATATGTCTGCCGAAGAACTTGAAGAGTTGGGAGTTATTCAAGCACCGTTGTTCATCCAGTTCCCGGAAGGCGAAGTAAATTCCACAGAAATATCTGCTGATGATTTCTATAACCGTCTGAATATCTCGCACGCGGCGGACGCATCGGACGCGTGAAAGCAATTGCCGGAGCGTTGTTGAATCTCAAGTTGGTGATCCGCGTGGATAAAGATGGAAAATACAGCACGGTCTCAAACGGGCGCACCTTGAGTAAATCCATGGCAGCAATCACAGATTATCTCTTTGAAAAATATGGCAGCACGCCTTTATGGATCACTGTATTACACGACCGCTTTGCTGACAAAGCAGATATCCTTGCTAACGAGTTCAAACAGAAACTGACAATAGCCAAAATGGAAGTGCAACGCATTTCGCCGGTGTTGGGTGTGCATACCGGTCCCAGTATTGTCGGCGCAACAGTAGTTCCCATGGAATTAGTCGAAGACCTAGTGAATTAAGTATCTCCCCTATTTTGTTTTTGATTTTAAAAGGTTGAGGCTCTGATGAGCCTCAACCTTTTAAAATGATTTCATAGGTTTTTGAATATTCATTCATGGGAACGCTATAAAGACATACCGCTTGCAGCCATTTTTCATGGACCCGGTATTGGTGTATTCGTGTCAGTTGGTGCTGGCGTATGGGTGTCAGTTGGTGCTGGCGTATGGGTGTCAGTTGGTGCTGGCGTATCGGTGTCAGTTGGTGCTGGCGTTGGCGTATGGGTGTCAGTTGGTGCTGGCGTTGGCGTGTCAGTATCAGGAGGGATGGGCGTATTCGTGAACGTTGGAATAAGCGTATTGGTTGAGGCAACCGTGGGCGTATACGTTGCTGAGGGCTTCGGCGTATTGGTTGGAGTAGGAAGCGGCGTGTAAGTGCTGGTGCGTGGTGGCGGTGGGCCGGATGTTTGTCGCGGCGGGAATAAAGTTGCGAACGGAAAGCTTACCGAGGTCTTGAAAACGACAAGTGTGGTTGTTGGGGTAAGTGCGGCAGTATTGGTATTCCTGATCTCCGGCAGGGCGAATGCCTGCACTGTCTCTACGATCATTGTATTCATGTTGGAGATGACAAAATCCACGATGCCGGCTGTAGGCGTGCCAATGGAGACAGCGTTATTAATATCGTTTATGCCGACTACGCCAACGCCACATAGCAAGCTAACGCCAAGCACAGCCGCCGCAACAATCCCCCAAAGCGGTAGATAATCCTTGCCTCTCACCACTGTCGTTTCGGGTTCTTGCACAACATCTCCGGAAAGCAGATCATTATTGTATCTTGCCTGCCTAGTTTGGATTTATTCTTCTGAACATATAGATAAATTATCCCACAATTCTCCGCAAAATTCCCTAACCTGTGGAGGCGACTCAGAAAGAGGCTGAAGTTCAATTGAGCTCAGCCTTTTTCATTTAAACTTATTTCTTTCGAGTATGCGTTGATCGGGAGCACTAAAAGTTTGTTAGCACGTAAGCTCAAGCCGCCGTCCTCGGCGGCGTTTTGCGTGCAACTCCTTCGCCGAGGACGGCGAAGGGAGCAAATCCATCTACATACTTTTAGCGCACCCCGTTGATCTGCCGCCTACGATTCTGCAGGTTCTATCACCGAACCTGTCGTTGGTTCCTCTTTCGGAGGGAAGGGCTGTTCACGCTGCCCCAGACCAACCGGGGGCGGCAACTTATAATCAGGCAGGGTTTCATCCGCGTTGCGAATAGCTGGAGAGAAATATCCCCAAAGACCCACAAGCGCACCTCCAACACCACACAAGAAAATCATTAACCCAAATCCTGCACCTGGACCTGTACCAACCAGCCAGCCAAATGTGTGTGCCAGTGTGCCACCCGTGCTCATGGCTGGCTCAAAAATCTTTTCACCAAAATAACCCGCCAGCAACGGGGTGATGGGAATGACCGCCTGCGCGATAAAATCACTGGCCGAGAAAACGCGCCCCTGTATGTCGGGAGGAATCTTCGTCTGCAAAAAGGTTTCCATTGCCACATCCACCACAGGTCCAAAAGCAGAATCGATCACTTTGGCTATCAACCAGACAATCAGAATTTGACCGATACCTAACAAGGTCAAACCGAATACGCTGGAAAGAATCCAACCTAATAATATGGCACGCACAGGTTTTTTAATCCTGCCAAAGATACCAAAAAATACCCCGACCATCACAGCCGCCAGTGCACCCGATGATTGAACAGTCCCCGCAATCTCCAGGTTTCCTCCAGTGCGCAGGAATACCATTGTATACAATGCTGTGACCGATAAGGCTATGCCTGAAAAGAAATTACCGAAGAAGAAAATTAGTTCTATCCCCAGCAAACCAGGACGCTTGAGAATATATATGATTCCATACATAGCTTCTCTTAGGAAGCCATTATGGGAAAGCTGCCCCTCGCTAGTACGCGGGATAGGCGGGATATCAACAAATAATAAAGCCCCGATCGAAAAGACAAACGTGATCAAATTGAGTGCCAGGATGCCATTCAACCCGACCGCCAAATAAAGAATGCCCGCCAGAACCGGGCCAAAGATCTCAGGCGTATCATACAAAAGGGAGATCATCCCATTGGCGCGAACATATTGTTTGCGGGGAACCAGGATGGTAATGACAGATGAATAGGATGGCAGGCGAAACGCAAAGCCCACGCCTTGAAAAACTGCCGAAAGGTACAAATGCCATACTTCCAACTTGTTAGAAGATTCGAGCACGAGCAATATCGCGGTTGCTGAAAGCAAAAGGAAATCATAGACCAGCATCATGGTCTTGCGGTTGTAACGGTCAATAAAGACTCCGGCAAACAGCACAACCATGAGGTACGATGCAAAAAAGAACGATTCCCAATACGCCAGCGCGCTTCCGCTGGCACTGGTCTTGTTTAATATCCAAATGGGTAACGCGAAAAAAGTGATGCTTGAGGCAACGCCCGAGATCATCTGTCCGAGCCAGATAATAAAAAGACCCTGCAGACCATTTGGGCGGTTGGAGTTTATTTCAACAGTCATGGAGTTATCCAACGAGGGTAACACAGCACCTATAAGAAAACAACCCCGCTATGGGGGCTGGTCAGGGCTTTCTTAAAGTCGAATAAGAGTGGCAAAAGCGTGCTCGGGATGGGCGTTGAAATATCTTCTGGCAGAGGGGAGATAGCGATATTTCATTTT
>JAYUGV010000006.1:0-6372 GCA_043767565.1 Anaerolineales bacterium | reverse complement strand
AACATCAAAAATTCTAGCCATGATTTTTCTCCTTTTGAAGAACGTTGTTTCGATTATAGTCCAATGAATTTGCAGTTACAAGAACCGTTTGTCTTATTCGCGCACTCGAAGCGCATATCTTTACATACGGCATTCTTCATCGAAAGTTTCACTACTCACTGCCCTTCATCATCTTCCCCGTCCCCTGATCTTTCAACATCAGGATCTCCGCCATAATACTCACCGCAATTTCTTCCGGTGTTTCGGCATTCAATTCCAATCCCATCGGCGAATGGACGCGCGCGATTCTTTCTTCTGACACCCCTTTCTCTTTCAACGCTTTGACTGTGGTTAGCCACCGCCGCTTCGACCCGATAACGCCGATATACGCCGCCTCCGATTCAAGCAGACTTGGCAGCCCTGCCGCATCCACACTAGACCCGCGGCTGGTCACTACGAAATAAGTCTGGTGCGTCACTATGAATTGATTCGCCAACTCCGCCATCGGCACGGGGTAATAGGCGTCAGCGTTGGGAATGGCTTCAGGATTACAGAACTCAGCCCGGTCGTCCGAAACAGCGACGCGAAATCCCAGCCACTTGGCGAGATGGACGACAGCTTTGCCCACATGTCCCGCACCGATGACCACGATCAAAGCCGGGGGCAGGATCGGTTCCACAAACACCTCCACAGTCCCGCCGCACACGCCGGGGTCGCCACGGCTTGGGTCAGACATGGTATAGGATAGAGTTTGAGATTTTCCATTAGCTAAAGAGTCACGGGCGGCTTTAATAACGCGATTTTCCAATTCCCCGCCGCCGACCGTGCCGATGAATTTGCCATCGGGATATACCAGCATCTTACTGCCTACGTGCCGCGGTGTGGAGCCTTCGCTTTTCACTACCGTACACAGCGCGGCTGATCCGTTATTATTTTCGAGTTCTGACAAAACCTGATAAATGGATTGCATGTCCCAATTATATACATAAACGTCCCGAAGGTTGACTTGAAAGACCTGGTTGCATCGTTCAATCCCTTCAGGACGATGTTTGATCTTGACCTAATTGATCTCTCTCGCCAGCACCCGCGCCCGGATCGCATCCGATAATGCGTGAATGTACGCCAGCCCCTGTTTCGTGGGCTCTTTTTCAAAATGCTTCCAACGCATCGCTTCGAAGAACAAGGCGGTCCGCAGGTCGGTGAGTGAGAGGGTGAGTGCCTGTTTACTTTTGTACAACGTCACACCCTGATGCGCCACTTCACGGCATTTCTTGAACGTGCCCCAATGTTCGTAGCCGTCAAAGGTCAACGCAAACGGCTGGATCTTTTTCCAGGTTGCCTTGCTGGAGGGGATGTCTTTTTCGATCAATTGAGAATTTGGAATTTTATTCATGCGAGCATAAGCTTTCTAATAATGTGTTTGAGTAACGGCAAATCATCCTGAATAACATCCCACGCCATGGGGATGTTCAGCTTGTAATCTTCGCCGATGATCTTGCTGTGGATACGGCTGACGGTCCCCCAGGGAACTTTCGGGTGCGATTCCTGGAATTCTGCTGAAATATTCTTCGCCGTTTCGCTGACGATCCTGACCTGATATGCTGCGGCGTCCTGTACCATCACGCGTGCTGCGAACTCGCTCTCAGACATTCCGCGCATATAGCTTTCGAGTTGTTCAATGGCGTTGACCATGTGACGCAGGTTAAGAGCGTCATTTTTGTCCACAGTTGTCCGTCGATTCAATTATGTTGGATTGATGTGGGAAAAAAAAGTGGAAAATCGGGAATTCTTGCTGTTTATTGCAAAGTTTTGCAAACTGATTCATACTTCTATTGTACCTTACTCGCACGACAGTTCGCAGATTTAACCTGCTTTGAATATTTTTTGAAAGATGGGTTGTAGGTCTCTGGAGTCGGACAGCTTGCTGTCCGAACAAAAACGCGAAAGCAAATTTCTGGCTTGATCTTAGTCTCCAGCTAGATGCTTTTCCAATTCATTCATCGTGTTCACGAACGAACTTTCCAGATCAACCCCATGTTGTTGAGCAAGTACGATTACCGACCATAGACAATCTGCCAGCTCATGTTCGAGTTTCTCTTTGCTGTTTGCGATATTGCGTTTGCCGTTTTCGGCGATGATGAGTTTTGCCAGATCGCCTACATCACCGACAAATCCTAACGCGATCTATTCGCTTGTCCACGCCGAGCCGTAAAGTTGTTTTTCTTTGAGTTCATATTGCTTGCGGATCGCTATGGCGCGGTCGATGAGGGTTTGAAAATCCATTCTATCTTTCCAGCAATCCTAGTACGGCAGGCAGTAACTGTTTCTTGCGCGATACCACGCCCTGCGCATCGCGGGTACCGTCGGCGAGCGGGGGATAGGGGAGGTCATCTAAAACAGGCGGCGCATTGGACGATACCAGCAGGCGGCTAGTGCCGCGCACCACATCGGTGATGAGCAGCATGGCAAAGTCGAGTCCGCGTTTATCTTTCAGGGCATCGAGTGCTTCGATGAGCGGTTGCAGATGTTCGGTGAGTTCGAGAATATCGGTCACCTCAGCTTGAGCGACCGCGAATTTAAAGCCGTTCGATTCGAAGGGCTTGATATCGGTGCTGACCACTTCTTCAGGTTTGCGATTCGATAACCCGGCACCTGCGCTAAGTATAGCTTTGCCATACGATTCGATCGTCTCACCTTTGAGCGGACTTCCGCCCACGAATGCCCAGCGCGCCAAACGTTCGGCGGCGTCTTTGTCACGGTCTGTCGTGGTGGGCGAGGTCAGGATGAGCGTATCAGCTAAAAGTCCAGCAAGAAGCGCACCCGCTAAATTTGGCGGCATTGAGAGTCCCGCTTCGGCGGTCTGTTCAGAGACGAGGGTGGAAGTCGAGCCTACTACATCCACCGTGAAGCGGATGGGTTGATGGGTGTAGGGATTGCCGAGGCGGTGATGATCGAGGATCTCGAGCAGTTCCGCTTCTTCGAGCGCGGCGATCGCCTGACGCGGCTCATTGTGATCGACCAGAATGATCTTCAAGCGCGGCGGGTTGAGTAGTTCGCGTTGATGGACAATGCCCAAATACAAACCGTTTTCATCCACCACCCAATACTCATCGTGCTCATCGCGCAAAATACGATTCAGCGAATCGCGGATGTGTGCGTTCGCCGTGAACTTGGTGACCTTGGTATCTGCTGCTTCTTTGCACGGGGCAGACATCATCTCACGCACGGTTGTATCGCCTGGGCGCGGACCTAGGATCTCGGTGAAATATTTGAAGAGGCTGAAACTGTTGACGATCCCATAGGGTTTGCCGTCTTCATCAACGATCGGGGCAATGCCGCCAGTTTTACTGGCAAGTGTCCAGGCTGTGCCGATGGGCGCATCGGGACGAATGCTATCCAGTCGCTGCATCACAGATGCAAAACGCGGTGACGCATCGGTCAACAGAACTGGCGCATCCATTTCGATCTTTTTCAGTACCCAGGCTGTTTGCGGGTTGAGCGCGCCGGCGCGTGCCGCGACCGTCTCTGCCCCATCGCGTTCGCGCAACAGCCAGGCGTAGCCCATGGCAGAGGCGATCGAGTCTGTATCCGGGTTGACGTGTCCGATGACGAAGATTTTGTTTGACATGAGTGAATTATATCTCGCCTTTTTCAACCATGCTTAAAAATACATTCGCCACGCGCGCGTCGAAATGCTTCCCTGATTCGTTGATGATGTATTGGATGATCTCTGCCTTTTTCCATGCCTTTCGATAAGGGCGGTCGAACGAAAGCGCATCCCAGACATCCACGATCGCAAAGATGCGCGCCGGGAGCGGTATATCGCGCTCCTTGAGCCCGCGCGGATAACCGGAGCCGTCCCATTTTTCGTGATGCGAATAGGGAATGTCCAATGCTTTTTCCAAGAACGGAATATGCCTTAATAGTTCATACGCCGTTCCTGGATGCTTCAGGATGACCGCCCTTTCTTCCACGGTTAGCGCGCCCTCTTTTCGCAAGATATGATCGGGAACCCCCATCTTGCCGATATCATGCAGGATGGCGCCGCGCCGGATGTGTTCTACTTCTTCTTCATGGATGCCCATCGCTCTTGCCACGGTGACAGTTGTTTCTGTGACCCGACGCGAGTGCCCCTCTGTTTCCTTGTCCCTTAACTCGAGCGCCTTTGCCCAACCCTCCAGTGTGATATCGTACGCCTCCGCCAACTCCTGCGTTCGCATGCGGACGCGCTTCCCCAGGTCCACGTTGAGTTCGCGTAATTCGCGTTCGAGTTCTTTGAGCGCCGTGATGTCGTGTGAGATGTAAATACGACCGGTCATCTTCTTGTTGGTGTCGTACAGGGGCCAGACCGTCATCTCGTAGTAAACGTTTTTCCCGCCCACCTCAAACGTGGTTTCATCGCGTGCGTATGAGACGTGCGTAAAGCGTTTGATAGGGATCGGAAAATCATCAAATACTATTTTGGCGGGACTGCCGATCACCTCGACCGCTTTTTTGTCGAGTAGGCTTAGCATGGCGGTGTTGATATCCACCACGATGTGCTGGTTGTCTAGGATCACGACCGGGTCGACCATGGCTTCAAAGAGTCTATCCCTGCCCACGGGCACAACTTCAAATAATTTATAACGAAACAAGCCCCAGGCAATGATAATGTTCGCGATGGCATTGGTGAACGGGGATATGTCACGCTGTGGGGCAAGGTGGATATCGAGCAGGGTAAAGACCGTCCCCAAGATTGGGATGAGAAAGCCGACGATGATGATCGCTCCCTGGGTGCGATACAGGTCATGGATGCGAATGATGCGGCGGATGAGCAGTCCCACGCCCCAAAGCGTAATGACGTAACTGTATAGAGCGTAGCCATATACCAGCCATGTGAAGTCATACAGCAATTCAGGGAAGGGATAAGCAGAGGTCAGGTGCGGGCTGGCATAGATCAAATGGTGCCACGTGTCGGTCATGAGCAACGCAACAAAGATCCCTGGAACGATCAGTGAAAGTATGAACACCCGGCGCGGGTCTTTGAATTTGTATTCTGTATATTGAACAGCGAATACGGGGAACGTCACCACAATCAATAAACTTGCCAGCCATTGGAGACCATCCCAAAAGATCTTATCGAAAAGATTTGGGCTGATGAGTTCAAGGATAAATCCGAAGATCCAAATGGTTTGCCCGGCGACATACCATGTGAAGGCTGATGCGCCCTTGGCAGAGCGCTTGGTCCATGTGTAGTATAAAACCCCCAGCGATAAGGCAAGGGATGCAAAGTAAGGTAGTAAATAAAGTGCTTCAGTGCGTGTCATAATAAAAAGACATCCAAAGTCTAACAGACTTTGGATGTCTTTGCACGCGCTATTCTTCCTGTTTTTATTTCATTTTGATTGCACGCCACAACCGCTCAGGTGTGACTGGATTTTCGTCCACGTTCACGCCAATGGCATCGAAAATGGCGTTACCGACCGCGGGCGCAACACCGTCCATGGGGATCTCTGCTACGGCTTTGACGCCGAACGGATGACTCGGCTCAAAGGTTTCGACGAAGATCGTTTCGAGATCGGGCATCTCGTCGGCACGGAAGATGTGATAACGATCGAGGTCACGTTCGATGGCGTTGCCCTTATCATCGTAGCGCATCTCTTCGCAGACGGCGTAGCCCAACGCCTGAGTCATACCACCTTCAATTTGACCCGAAGCCGTCAGCGGATTCACGATCACGCCCGAATCAACCGCCATCACAAGCCTGTCCACTGTCACCGCGCCTGTTTCTACATCGACAGTGACTTCGGCGAATTGCGCTGCAAACGGCGGAGGCGATACTGGCGAGACATACGATGCAACACCCATGATCTGTTCTTGATTGTTCTTGTGGAGTGAATCGAGTGCGATCTCAGTGAAGGGAACTGTTCTGCCGTCTGGTGCGATCGCCATTCGATTGATAAGTTTTATATCGTCCGCTTTGTATACCTGTGTACTTGTATCCTTGTTTACTGCTCTATTCAGAATCATCGCCGCACGGACTCGAATCCTCTCGGCGCAGATTTTCGCTGCATTGACCGCCGCTGTGCCGGAGATGTAAGTTGTTGATGAAGCGTATGCACCTTTATCGAATGGCGTAAAATCTGTATCTGATGAATAGGTGATCATATCTTCCAGCGGAACCCCCAAGACTTCCGCCGCCATCTGAGCGAGGACTGTATCTGAGCCGGTACCCAAGTCGGTTGCGCCGACGAGTAGATTAAACGAACCGTCGTCATTCATCTTGATCGATGCACCGCCCATATCGAGATACGGAATCGCTGTCCCTTGCATGACCATCGCGATTCCGATTCCTTTTCTCAAACGGGATTCGCCCTGAGCGGAGCGGAGCGCAGTCGAAGGGTTGTTGCGCCA
>JAYUGV010000005.1:0-6381 GCA_043767565.1 Anaerolineales bacterium | reverse complement strand
GAAGAAAAGAAACCCGAAGAGAAAAAAGAAGAAAAGCCCAAAGCCGAAGATAAATTGGTGGTGACCAGACATTCCATTAAGATCAAAGGCCGGGAGATCAAGTACACGGTCACAGCGGGGACAATGGTGCTGAAAGAGGAAACAGCCGATCGTGAGAAAGAAGCGGAAGGCGAGAAGCCCAAGGCGCAAGTCTTCTTTGTCGCATATTCCAAGGATGGTGTCAGAGATGCCGCCAAACGTCCATTGACATTTTCGTTCAATGGCGGACCGGGTTCGGCATCCGTGTGGCTGCATCTCGGTGTGTTGGGTCCGCGGCGGGTGTTGATGCAGAACGAGGGTGAGCTGCCGCCGCCGCCATATCGATTGACCGATAATGAATTTTCGATCCTCGAAGAAACAGATCTGGTTTTCATTGATCCGATGAACACCGGCTATACCCGACCGGTGGAGGGTGTGGCGCCGAAGCAATGGCACGGCTTCAAAAAAGATATTGAACTGGTCGGCGATTTTATCCGATTGTATACCACGCGCAACAACCGCTGGCTTTCACCGAAATTTTTGATCGGCGAGTCGTATGGTACCACGCGCTCGGCGGGTCTTTCAGGATATTTGCAGGAGCGGCATGGCATGTATCTGAACGGCATCATGTTGATCTCGTCGGTGCTTGATTTCACGACGATCGATTTCAATGTGAATAATGATTTGCCTTATATCATGTTCCTGCCGGGCTATACCGCTGCGGCGTGGTATCACGAGGTGTTGAAACCGCATAAACCGTTGCAGACCTGGCTCAAGGAAGCGGAAGAGTTCGCGCTCGGTGATTATGCCAAAGCGTTACTCAAAGGCGATTCGTTGACGAAGGCAGAACGTGCCGATATCGTGAAGCGGCTCTCGGTATATACGGGTATCTCTGAGCAATTCATCGAACGTTCAAATTTGCGGATCGATGCCTTTCATTATTTCAAGGAACTGTTGCGCGAACGCGGACTCACGGTGGGGCGGCTGGACTCGCGTTTGATCGGGCGTGACCGTTTGGGCGTTACTGAACACGCGGAATACGATCCGCTGCTGACGAATATCATGGGTCCGTATACAGCGGCGTTTTACGATTACATCCGCCGCGAGTTGAAGTTTGAATCGGATCTTCCGTATGAGATCCTGAGTGGATTCGTGCATCCGTGGTCATACTGCGAGTTCGAGAATTCGTATGTCCATGTGGCTGAGACGTTACGTGCCGCGATGACCTATAACCCCCATCTCAAAGTCTTTGTGGCAAATGGCTATTACGACCTGGGCACGCCTTATTTCGCCACCGAATATACTTTCAATCATCTGGGCCTGGATGAAAGCCTGCGTAAGAACGTCACGATGGAGTATTACGATGCGGGGCATATGATGTATATCCACATGCCGTCGTTGAAACAGATGAAGACCGACCTGGCGAAGTTCATTAAGGGCGCTTCGAATATATAAAATGTAGCGCGAAATAATATCTCGCGCTACATGCTTTGATTAAGAACGTAGCCACGGATTTCACTGATTTACACGGATTGTTTATTTATCTGTGCGAATTCGTGAAATCCGTGGCTGATGTTTTATTACGGCTCCCAAATGATCGTGACCAGTGCAGAAATGTATGGCTGGCCGTTGACGTATTCGATGCCGACGAGCCAGGTGCGGAAGTCGAAGAAGGCGGCCGAGGCGGGTTTGTAGAGGTTGTAATAACGCATATTCGGATAGGGCCAGGGGGTGGCAAGCGGATAGACCTTCGTCAAGTTATCACAAAAGGTTTCCATATTTGGGGCGTTCAACACATCCAGCAACTTGGGTTGGATGAGGTCTTTGAATGTGCCAACATCGGGTATGCCGCTGGGACCACCGCCCCAGATATATGAATCGGTACTGGCGAAAATATTCTTCGCTGTGTTCGTGTTGAAGTTCACTGGGGCTGAATACGCCCACAGGCGCACATCCATGCCGTGGGTGGGGCTGACCAATGCGGCGAACATGTCACCGTTCGATTGATTCAGACTCCCCTTTAATTGTTCGATGAGCGGTGCGATGCGGGTGTCGGCGCAGAAGGCTTCGTGGGTGCTTGGGTCGGTGCTGGCTGTAGCGGTAGTAGGCATGAAACCGGTCGGTGCGATGAGCACGCTATGCCAATATGGATTTCCACTTGGGAGGCGCGTGAAGTAGAGCAGCGCTTCGCCTTTACCATCCAAACCCCAGCCGGAGACAAATAACGCCTGTGATTTGGAGGCATCGAGTCGCATAATCGAATATGGATTCACACCGCCCAAAAGGGCATTTAGATCTTTATTAGTATCTGGGGTGAGCGGTGTTGCACTTAAGTAGTTCGTCTGTAATTGTTGAATGGCTTCGTCATTAGATACGGATGTGCCTTGTGACTGCCAGAAGGCGAACCCGAAGTTTAGATCCATCTGGCTTCTTACATAACTGAAGTCACGCGCGTTCAAGGCAGCTACGAGTGACTGACTCAAGGTGTTGAAATCCTGCGAAGTTGGTGTTTCTGTGGGTGGGGGTGTAGATGTAGCAGGCTGTTGAGTCGGGGAAAGTAAAGTCCAGGTTTTGCCGCCATCTTTCGTGCGATAAATAGGCGAGACTCCATTGACTTGATTCTGCACAATCCAGCCGGTAGTCGTGGAAACAAAGTCCATGATGGGAACTTCGTCACCAAAGTTGACATTCGAGGCAACCTGAGTCCAGCTTCCGCCTGCATTATGTGTGACCTGTAGATAACTATTGATATTCCAAGTGAAGCCTTCATTTACAGTTACGAAATCAGCGTTCCAGCCTTGACGTGCGAAACTGGTCGAGCGCGTCCAGGTAGTGCCGCCATCGTGCGTGACGTAAATATATAGATCTCGCTTGCCAATGTCCAAACTCATCCAAACAGGCAGGACGCCATCATTGGCATTGAAGAATGTCGGTGCGGAGGTGCTCATGGGCGCATTTGAATAGCCCGCAGGTAGGGGCAGAGACTGTGCAGCCCAGGTTGTGCCACTGTCATTGGTTTTATAAAGATAGACAAACCCTGAGATCGGGATCTCGCCACCAACCCAGCCGCGTAATGTGTCGCGGAAGGTCATACCGGTTTTGACTCCACCAAATGGGAGACTGGTGCCTGCATTTGGGTCCAGGGGATTGTTGGTGTATTTGCGAGTCCAGGTCACACCGCCATCGGTGGTTTGGTACATGTCAACAGCCTGTTTATTCATGTCAGATGGTTGACCAGAGAGCGCGAAGCCATTGGCATCATTCAGGAATTGCATGAGCCTATCTCCGAATGGGACAGTGTTGCTGGTCCATGTGCGGCCGCCGTCAACCGTATGATAGAGTGTGGTTCCGCTGAGTATCCAGCCTCGGGTGGCATTTTGGAAGTAGCTGCTGCTAATGAATGAAGCACCCGGCATGGTCACGTTGTACCAGGTGACCCCGCCATTATTCGTGCGCAGGATATATCCGCCTCCAAGCGCCCAGCCATTGAAGGCATCGAACATAAACAATCTGCTGATCGCCGGGTTGGGAACGATCGTGCCTGGCATTGTGATTGGTGTAGTGGTGGGTACAACTGTCGGTGGGATCTGTCCGCTCGTATCCAAACGAACAATATAGGGCGCAGTCCAAACCGCCTTGTCATTCACAGCAGAGCCAGTTGCAAGGATTGTCAGGATGAAGCGTACATTCTGTCCAGCCAAAGGCGCCAGGTTCAGATCGAAGGAATTATTTTTCTTGTCATTGCTTTCACGCCACGTCCAGAAAGTTTTGACGAGCCCTGTGGATGTTATATAGTCCAGGCGGAAGGTCACATAACAACTAAAACCATACGCACAACCCGTGTTACCGCGGAAGTGGTCGCCGGGCAAAACGGTGAAGAGCGGATAGGTGCCCTGAATGTAACCGTTGTATTTGAATTCAGGCGCCATCAATATGGATGGCGCAGGCCCCATGGTGCCATCTTCCAGTTGTGTGAAATTCCTGTTGATGGCATAGCCTTTGAGATCCCCATCCGTGCCGGGGCACGGCAGGATGCCCGCTCCGCTCTTCCATTGGGCTGCGCAGGCGTTCGCGGCAAAGTCATACCCTGAGGCGGTCGGCGACTCACCGGAAACATTCACGTCCACCCAAATCGGTTTCGAGGCGTCGGTGCCGATTCCAAATAATGTGCCATTGGCATTGCTCAGAATCCAATAGCCGCGATATTTTCCGTTTGTGGCGGGAGTGGTCATATTGACCGTCAGGTCAACTGTACCGCCTGTTAAAACATTCGAGGGTATGTTGATGGATGTCGGCGCGCTCATTTGCTCGCCGCTGTAAAATACTAACTTATAAGCGTTTGTCCATTTGCAGGAGCCGGAGTTTTTCAAACGCCAGGTTTTGATGAAGGTCGTACCGGGCGAGAAGAGCGTGCCATCTGGCACGGTGACATCCGAGACGAATGTGGCTTTATCGCAACCGGCAGCCGCAATGGTAGGCGGAGGCGGAGCGAATGGGGGTGAGAGTCGGCCCGGGTTGTGGCAGCGGGGTCAGGGTCGGAGGAGGCGCGGGCGGTTGTCCCGTTCCCGAACGGATGATGCGCGGCGATACCCAAATGGCGCGGTCACCGCTGGCAGATCCAGTTGCAGTCACCATGAAAATGAACTGGACTTTTTTGCCTGCCAACGTATCGAGGTTAATGGTTTTGCGATAGAACTTTTTGTCGTAGGCTTCCTTCCAGGTCCACAGAGTCCCCTGTGTGCCGGTCGTTAAGCGATAATCAACGCGGAAGGTTGCGTAACAACTTGTGGCGGCGAATTCACAGTTTACGAGTGTTTGGATCTGATCGCCCTTTTGAACCTCGAATTCAGGAAACGTGGCTTGGATGTAGCCATCCGTTTTATTTTGCGGAACGGTCATTAACCCCGGCGAAGCATCGAACGAATCGTCTTCAAGATGCGGGTTGTTGATCTGATAGGCATAGCCGCGGTCATCGCCGCCTGTCACGGGGAAGGGCAAGGCACCCGCGCCGCTTTTCCATTGGGCATACTGCGCATTGGCAACGAAGTCATAAATGACCGCGCTGGTCTGCAAGACACTAATGCTGACCCAGAATGGATCGGTGCCCGTACTGCCGATACCGAATTGTGTGTTGGATGCATTGCGCAGCATCCACAGCCCTTTATAGTTCCCGCTGGTTGCAGGTGCTGTCAGTTTGACTGAAATATCCAGCAGCTTGCCGGGCGCAACGCTGACCGGCAGTAATATCGAAGCCGGTCCGCCCAGCGCGTCGCCGCCAGTCCATACGAGATGGTAGGCGGTGGTCCATGTGCAGGTGCCGATATTTTTCAAACGCCATGTTTTTGTGAACGCTGCCCCCGGCGCGAAGGACGAGCCATCGGGTGCGGTTAGATCAGATACGAATTGAACCTGGTCGCAGATCGCCGCCATGGCACGCGGCGCAGGCTGACCGAATAACATGCCGATCATTAAAATCAGGCTCAAAATCTTTCGCTTGAACATGCCCAACTCCTTTAGACGCGCGGCGAAGAAAGATTCCCGTGAATCCCTGTATTCTAATCATGGCACAAAGCGCGGCTTTCTACATTAAAATCAAAGTTGTATTGCGTGACAATATCAATGCAAAAATCAGGACAAAATTGCTGTAAAATCATTTGTATTATCTTGCGTTGGAGCATTCATGAATCTTGATGATCTCGTCCGTTTCAAACAGCTCGATCCGCTCAACATGCTGGGCGAAATTGACAACCTGCCCGACCAGTTGAGCTATGCCTATCGGTTGGGACTTAAGCATCAACTGCCTGACTGGCAGGACTTTAAACAGGTGGTGATCGCTGGTATGGGCGGATCTGCCATCGGCGCCGACTTGCTCGCCGCGTACTGCGCTTCTCTCGCCCCGCTGCCTGTTTCTGTTCACCGTGACTATGACCTACCCCTCTTTGCGCGCGGCAGTGAGACGCTGGTCATTTGTTCCTCCCACTCTGGCGATACCGAAGAGACCGTATCCGCCTTCGAAGCCGCGCGCCAAGCCGGGTGCCGCATCGTCGTGATCTGTACCGATGGTGAACTCGCCAAACGCGCCAAAGCGGTCAACATCCCTGTGTGGACGTTCGACCACGCCAGTCAAGCCCGTGCGGCGGTCGGATTCATGTTCGGTCTATTGCTCGCAATGTTCCAGCGATTAGGATTTATCCCCGATCAAAGCGTAGCGGTCGAGGATGCATTTAACTCCATGCGCAGAGTCCAGCAACACTTAAAAGCAGATGTACCCGCAGCCAAGAATCCTGCCAAACGTTACGCGGGTCAACTGATGGGGCGGTGGGTCACCTTTGTGGGGTCAGGTCTCATGACAACAGTTGCCCG
>JAYUGV010000004.1:0-2570 GCA_043767565.1 Anaerolineales bacterium | reverse complement strand
GGGCGGTAAAATCTGCCAGAGCAATGCTCATGTGCGAAGCCCCCATATCAATGGCGGCAACCAGCCCGGCTTTTGGGTTGATCTCGAGAATAACAGGCGGACGCCCGCTCGGCGCAGAACGACTTTCTGCCTCCAGAATGACGCCGCTTTCGAGCAAGTCAGTGACGATCAAACTGATCCCTGCGCGCGTCAGCCCCATTTTGTCTGCAATGTCAGTACGCGACAAATCACCTGCCGCGAACCTGATCAAATCCAGTGCGGCATGTTTGTTAAAACTCTTGACATTATATTCTGCGGGAAGCCAGTAGAAGGTACTCAAGTTCGCCTATTAGTTATAGTCTTTATGATTTTCTCTCTGTATCTTAGCATATTCGGCATGATTTTTCAAGTGTTTTGACAAAGTAATTCAGGAAAACGAGTTTTAAAATTAATTCGTTTATAGATTAAATAAAAACAGCACATCGCAAGATGTGCTGTTTTGTGATCATGCTTTAGACTAGCGAATTACTTCTTCGGTTGCGGAATCAAAGATGTGGATCGCATCCATGTCAAATGCGACAGAGGCTTGTTGACCAAGGCGCAGTTTCGAGCGTGGATCGACGCGGGCTACAAAGGTGTTCTTGCCGCTGACGAGGTAGAGGAAGATCTCGTTACCCATTAATTCGGTCACGTCCACTTTGACGGCGACCTTCTCCACATCAACGTTCGGTGGGATAAAGTCCGCATCATGAATATTCTCAGGGCGAATACCGAAGATGACATCCTTACCAGCATGTCCTTCGTAGGGTTTGGCAAATTTTTCGGGAATAGCAACCGAGAAATCGCCAGTATCTACAATCAACTTGGCTCCATCCTTGCGGAGTTTGCCGGGGAAGAAGTTCATGGCGGGGGAGCCGATGAAACCAGCCACGAACAGGTTGTTCGGGTGGTCGTACAAATTCTGCGGCGTATCGAGCTGTTGCAAAACGCCCTTGTTGATGACGGCAATGCGGGTTGCCATGGTCATCGCTTCGATCTGATCGTGGGTCACGTAGATGAAGGTGGTCTTAAGGCGCTGATGCAGTTTGCTGATCTCGGCGCGCATTGCCACGCGCAGTTTCGCATCCAGATTCGAAAGCGGCTCATCGAAGAGGAACACCTTCGGCTCACGGACGATCGCGCGTCCTACTGCTACACGCTGGCGTTGACCGCCGGAGAGTTGGCGCGGCTTGCGTTCGAGCAGATCGCGAATGCCAAGGATATCAGCGGCATCGCCCACGCGGCGTTTAATCTCATCCTTCGGCACTTTGCGAAGTTTCAAACCGAACGCCATATTGTCGTATACCGAAAGGTGCGGGTAAAGCGCGTAGGACTGAAAGACCATGGCAATGTCACGATCCTTCGGCGCCACATCGTTCACCACGCGGTCACCGATCTTGATCTCACCGCTGGTGATTTCTTCCAAACCAGCGAGCGAGCGCAGGGCGGTTGTCTTGCCACACCCTGAGGGTCCAACGAGCACGAGAAATTCTTTGTCCTCAACATGAATGTTCAGGTTGTTGACAGCGATCACATCACCAAATTTCTTGACGATGTTTACAAATGATACACTTGCCATGGGTCAATCCTCCGTTTCGTGAAAGTATAGTGACCGGATTATACTCCCACTCTTTTCATAACAGGAATAGATGAAAGTCACGAATTTTCGGTGGATGAAGATCCACTTCTTGCTTAGCCGGTTTATGCTCCGGCTTTCTGAAACCTTTTTCTTCCCGTCAGTTTTTATTCACCAGCCAGACCCCGAACAAAATGACACTACCGCCAAGCATCGAAGCGACTGTGATCGGCTCACCCAAAACAATAAAAGCGACCACCATCGCGATCAGCGGTTCTATATAAAGAAACACCCCTGTCTCCGCCGTAGATAATGCTTGCAGTGCGTCATACCATGCGATATAAGCCAGCCCCGAACAAAAGATTCCCAGGAACGTCACACCCAGCCAGCCGTTTAATGTGAGCGCTGGAATTTCAACATAGTTCCCTCCGCCCACAAACAACACGGATGAAAATATCCAACCCAACAGCATCACATAAAAGATCATCAGACTCGCAGAGTAGGTTTTCAGTCCGCGCCGTGATAAGGCAGAGAAGACCGCCCAATTCACTGAACTGATCAAGATCAACACATCGCCCGGCGCACCAAACTTCCCGATGGAAATGGACGCGAGATTTCCATCCGAAACAACCAACAGCACACCGACAAATGCCAACAGAATACCGATGATCTTTATGCCCTTGAGATGCTCTTTCAGAATTAACCATCCGAGCAGCGCCATAAAGACCGGTGTCGTTGCGACGATCCATGCGGTGGTGCTGGCTTCGGATGTTTTCAACCCGTTCGATTGCAGCCATTGGTGGAAGGTAATGCCGAGAAAGCCAAGCAAAGCGAAATAACCCCATTCATTTTTCTTCGGCAGTGCGAATTGCTTGCGTAAGATAACTGCCAATCCCAGAATGAGAACGCCCATTGCAAAACGCATCCACACGATCGTGATGGGAGAAATATCCTTAAGCGCAACTTTTGTGGCAAT
>JAYUGV010000003.1:0-16360 GCA_043767565.1 Anaerolineales bacterium | reverse complement strand
TAAAAAATGCTGCCGCATTCGTTCATCACTGTTTTTGACCACCCACCAAGCGACTGAAGTCGCCACTACGGGAACTTTTTCGTGAAGTACTGATTATCTAGTATTGTTATTTTCTTTGCGGTCTAGTATATGACTGCACACCCCAAAGCCTCGAAAAGTTTTTTCTTCCAATTAGCATATTCCATATACATGTTCCGTATCAGATAGATTGATCAGCAGACGCCGAGTATAAATCATCTGAAAAGGTTACAAAATGACGAATATCGTTCGATCTGCCATATCTTTTAGCTTCGCTTAGCGTCATTATTAAAGGGAACCAAACTATGTCTCGTTGTGAATATCAATTACAACATAGGATATTGGTACCACTATCAAACGTGAAAGTTTAAATCACATTAACCTGATTAGAATGAATTTGAGTTAATCACTCAAAAGGAGAATTTTGTGAACAAAATAAAACTGATCTTAACCATGACTCTCATGTTCGTTGTCCTGTTTGCGCAGGCGGGGCACGCTACGGCTGCTCCACTGGCACAGACTCCAATCGCCATCACAGGGACCATTCAAAGCATTACCACCGAAACCGATGCAAGCAATGTAACGACTGTGCTCGTCACATTCGTGGATGATCTCGGCGCTACACAAACTGTCCGCCTCAGTGTGGATACAGCCGTCGCGCTGGGCCTGATCACACTGGACCCGATCACCAATGCCCCTGTCGTTGATGATACCCAAATTGGAAAGTCGGTGACTATCGATCCAACCACGGTCATTCCTGATCCAACCACAGCAGAGGAATCTGTCCACCCGATTTCCGCTTTATTGGCTGGGTTCTTCGGTGAAGATGCCAGTGTCATTGACGGCTATCACACGGATGGATTTGGTTTCGGCGTCATTGCCCAGGCTCTTTGGATATCAAAAAATCTCGGTGGCGATGCTTCGCTGACAGACGATATCTTACAAGCTAAACAAGACAAAGATTTTAAAGCCTTCTTTGAAACTCACCCAGAATATCTGGTGGATGGTCAACTCGTTCCCACCAACTGGGGTCAGTTCCGCAAGGCTTTGTTGGATAAAAAGCAAAATCTGGGCGTCGTTGTATCCGGGCAGTCAGAGAATAGTGACAGCTCCGCTCAACCGGAACATGGCAATGGAAAAGGTAATGGGAACGGTCATGGTAATGACAAAGGTAATAATAATGGCAAAGGCAAAGGCAACAATAAACCGTAAGCCATACCAAACAAGCTAGAACCTAAGGAGCGGCAGATTGCCGCTCCTTTTTATTTGATAGAACCTGAGAGCGAAATCAGTTAAAATAGCTCTAGAGAAACTTATGAGAAAAATAGCAATTCTTGGGATCGGTCAGATCAAAATTGACGAACACTGGGATCTTTCCCTGCGCGAGCTGGGAGGCAACGCCGCCTTCGCCGCCATGCAGGATGCGGGCATGGATAAGGTCGATGCGCTGTTCGTTGGCAATATGCTTTCACCGCTAGTCAGTGGGCAAAACCAACTCGGGACTTTCTTTTCGGATTGGATCGGACTCTGGAAACAGGAAGCCGTGAAAGTGGAAGCCGCCTGCGCCTCGGGTGCGGCCGCGCTGCGTGCTGGACTGATGGCTGTTGCCTCCGGCGACATCGAATCGGCGCTGGTAGTGGGTGTGGAAAAAATGACCGACAAAGCCGGTCACGATGTCACATCTGCCCTAGCCACTGCGGCAGATGCCGACTACGAAGTGGAGCAGGGCATCTCGTTTGTGGGCATCAATGCTCTGGTCATGCGCCGCTATATGTATGAGTTCGGTTGGAAGCACGCCGATTTTGCGCCCTTCTCGATCAACGCACACGCGAATGCCATGCATAATCCGTTTGCGCGCTTGCATCAAAAACTCAACGTGGAACAATTTGAAAAATCAAGCATGGTCGCCACCCCGATTAACCTGATGGATGCTTCGCCCATCGGCGATGGCGCGGCGGCAGTCATCATCGTCCCGGCGGAGAAAGTTGCTTCGCTGGGTAACCGACCTAGAATAACCGTGGCAGGTTCGGCTTCGGCAACTGATTCGATTGCCGTCCATTCCAGAAAAGATCCGTTGTTTTTATCCGCGGCGTATGCGTCATCCAAACGTGCGTATGAGATGGCGAACGTCACACCTGAAGATATTGATGTGTTCGAGTTGCACGATGCGTTCTCGATCATGTCGGCGTTGTCGCTCGAAGCGTGTGGATTTGCCGAACGCGGTCAGGGTGTCAGACTCGGACTCGATAACGAGATCAACATCAATGGTCGTGTGCCCGTTTGTACACGCGGCGGACTCAAGGCGCGCGGTCATCCAGTGGGCGCGACGGGCATGTATCAGATCGTGGAAGTCGTCCAGCAGTTGCGCGGTGAATGTGAGAGAACACAAGTCGATGGCGCGAAGATCGGCATGACACAAAACATCGGCGGCTCAGGCGCAACGATCATCACACACATTTTGAAAGCTGAATAATATAAACGGGTTTACCTAAAGCACTTATCACCGTATCTGGTTACGTAATACTGATCCCTGCCACAGGTAGGGATCAGTATTACAAACACATTCCTGTTTAAGGAAACCATTGAATCTTATTCAAAATCATTTTATACTTATGGGATAGAAGGAAGGAGGAGCCAAATGGCTAGCAACAAGCGCAAGTTAAACCGCCGTGAGTTTACCTATTACATGCAAGTCACGGACGATGTTACCAAACAATTGGTCGGCTATCTTTCAGATATCAGCACCGGAGGGTTCAAACTGGATTGCAGTAAACGACTCCCGACCGGGCAGGATTATCGTCTATCCATACAACTGACGGCTGAGATCGCTGACAAAACATCCATGGTCTTCATTGCACGCGCAAAGTGGTGTGCCCCTGATCATATTGATCCGACCTCTTTCAATGTTGGTTTCGAGATCCTCAATATGGCACCCAATGATATGGTGATCTTTCAACGTATGTTCGAGAAATACGGCACTCAGAACGCAGCACAAAAAAAAGGTTCGCCAGACGATCATTTGTGGAGATAATCTCCAGGTTATTTTTTTCTTTATGGAACGGGCGGCTTGGCCGCCCGTTTTCTATCCCCAAGACCGCTGCGCTTGCTGTAAAATGGACGGTATGAAATATAAAACTCTACGCTCCATCGTCCGCTTCATCATAAACATCATCGCCGATGTGGAAGTCCATGGCGTTGAAAAACTCCCTGAGGGAAATGTGATCGTCGCCGCCAATCATCTGGGACGGTTGGATACGGCTACCCTGCTCTATATCCTTGAGCGCGAAGACCTGATCATGCCGGTTGCAGAGAAATACAAGAATCACATCTTCTATGGTGCGATCGGACGCGCCGCCAACGCCATCTGGCTGAACCGCTTCGAAGCAGATTTCAGCGCACTGCGGCAGATCCTCACCCGCATGGAACAGGGCGGTCTGCTGGTCATTGCGCCCGAAGGGACGCGCTCAAAGACAGAAGCCTTGCAGGAAGCTAAACTGGGCGTTGCGTTCCTCGCCAGCAAAAGCGGATATCCGGTTTTGCCGGTAGCTGTCACTGGCACAGAGGATCGCACCGTAGCTGAAAATCTAAAACGGTTTCGGCGTTCAAAGATCGTCGTCCGCGCCGGGGATGCGTTCATGGTTGAGATCCCCAAAGGCAAGGGACGTGAGCAAGCCATGCATGAAGCGACCGATGAGATCATGTGCCGCATTGGCGCGATCTTGCCGGAGAAATATCGCGGGGTGTATGCGGAGCATCCGAGATTAAAAGAACTGCTTGCTCAAAATTAATATGCTGCGCATCCTCCGCTTTCTTATCCGTATCCTGCTCAAACTGATCGCCCGCTTTGAAATCCACGGCAAGGAAAACGTTCCGCTCACCGGTGGAATGGTGATCGCATCCAACCATATCGGCATATTGGATATCATCATGGTCTACTTTGCAATCGACCGTACCGATCTGTTCATCCCGGTTGCCGAAAAATGGGAAAAGATCGGTTGGATCAAGTGGCTGGGCAAGCAACTCAATTTCCTTTTTGTGGATCGCTACAACCCTGACTTGAGAGCCTTGCGCAAAATGATCGCACTCATGGAAGAAGGCAAATGTCTCGTGATCGCGCCGGAGGGCACACGCTCACAGGTCGGCTCCTTGATCGAGGGCAAGCCAGGTGTCGCTTATCTTGCGGCGCGTTCAAGGTTCCCAGTCATCCCTGTGGCAATTACTGGAACTGAAGATGAAGTGATTTTTGCGAATGTGAAGCACTTTCGAAAATCACAAGTTACTCTGACAGGTGGAAAACAATTCAACATTCCCCCATTGCCAAAAACTGATCGCGACATGGCGCTTCAAAGATCAACCGATGAAATTATGTGCCAGATCGCAGTGTTATTGCCTGAGAAGTATCGCGGGGTATATGCAGAGCATCCACGCCTAAAAGAATTACTGAAAACCTGACATGTCGTTGCGAAAGTCCCAACAGCAAGCTGTTGGACTCCAGAGTTACAACACTTCCCCTTCCCCTCGTTTCAAAAATTTTCCGTCACCGCGTTTGCCTTTCCACACATCGCCATCCACGATCAGTTTGCCGCGCAGGAAAACTTTTTCGGGGTAGCCCACCAAGTCCCAGCCTTCATACAAATTGTAGTCCGTGCGTTGGTGCGAATGTGCCACGCCATACTTCACGCGCTTCTCCGGATCCCAGATCACGATATCAGCATCTGCACCCGGGACAAGCGCGCCTTTACGCGGATACAAGCCAAAGATCTTCGCCGGATTCGTACAGTTATATGCCACGAATTGATTCGGCGTGATATGTCCCGCACGCACGCCATACGTCCACATGACCGGCATACGGTCCTGGATGCCGGGCAGACCGTTCGGGATTTTTGTGAAGTCATCTTTCCCCAATTCTTTACCGGGGATGGAAATCTCGCGTCCTTCATAGACGATGGGCTTGCTTCCGTCCGAAAAGAATGGACAGTGGTCCGTGCCGATCGTCTGCAAAACCCCGCTCGACAACCCTTCCCATAAACGAGCATTATCTTTTTCTGTACGCATCGGAGGGGAACAGATCCACTTTGCGCCGTCGGGCTTTCGCAGATCATCGATCGTGAAGAACAGATACTGCGGACAGGTCTCCCCCATCACTTTGACACCGCGTTCGCGCGCATACTTCAACATGTCCACTTCGCCGCCTACATTCATGTGGACGATATATACCGGCGAATCCGCTTGTTCCGCCATCGCCGCCATGCGCAGAGTCGCTTCAACTGCGCCCCAGGCAGGTCTGGTTAACGCGTGCCATTCAGGAGTTAAGTGATCACTCATCAGTGCATCAGTGACTAGTGTTTCAATCACATCGCCATTTTCACAATGCGCCATCATTAACATGCCATTGTCTTTGGCGATGCGCAAAGCCTTGAAGATACTACCATCGTCGATTCGTAATCGTCCGTTGTAGGCAGTGAAGACTTTGAGCGTTTGGATTCCCATATCTCTTAACAATGGAATTTCTTTCGCGATCTTGTCATTGAACTGAGTTAAGTTCATGTGGAAGGAATAATCGATCGCGGCTTTCTCGGCTTTCTTCATCCACAGGTCAACGGAATATTGGAGATCACCCTCACCTGCCCTCACCCCCGCCCCTTCTCCCGCGGAGAGAGGGGAGTCTAGCACGACAAAATCCATCGCGGTGGTTGTGCCGCCGAACGCCGCAGCTTTGTGACCGGTGTAATGATCGTCCGAAGAGACGGTGCCGAACATCGGGAGATCGAGATGCACATGCGGGTCAACTCCGCCGGGCATGATGAGTTTGCCAGTGGCATCGATGATGTCAGCGTTTGGGTGTTGGAGATTGATTCCTATTTGAGAAATCTTTTCATCTTCAATCAAAATATCTGATTGAAAAGTTTCTGCCGCAGTGATGACTGTTCCGTTCTTAATGAGAGTCGCCATGGAATATTCCTCTTAGGGAGTCAACCAGCTCGTGTGCCCGATAGGGTATGCTGTCGAATGATGCGGGAGCAAGCTCCCTGACTCCATATAGTCATTCGTAATCTCCTTGCATATCTTTTATCCCTAATAACGCCATCAAAACTTCCGGCGGAATATCAACATCGGGGAGGTCAACTTTGTAGAGTTGTTCATTTTCCGCGCGCTCGCGCAGGTTCTTCCACAAGATTTCACGTTCTTCACTTTGAACAACCAAATCGTTGAGCAACTTAGCGTTCAACAAATATTCCCCCGTTGTGTATAGAAATATCAGACGTTTCCATTTATCAGCTGTGATCGGCTGGGATAATTTTTCAAGTCCGCCCAATTGGATTTTGTAATATTCCTCTTTGGCACGCGGATGATCGGCTTCGTCCTTCAATAACTCGCCGCGCGTGGTGAGTTCATGTCCTTTGACCTGGGCAATGAATTCGATCTGTCCGCCGCGCTCACCGAAGGCTGAGGTTTGATAAAAAGCCAGATAGTCCACAGCCACAACTTTGGGCGCAGTCCGAAGCGGAATGCGGTACCAACCGAGGAGCCGCGCAATTTCCAAATCCCGCGGGGTCGGGAGTAAACAAACTAGAAAAAGAGAAGTTGAAGTAAATCCCATAACGATATTCGGAGCGGGTAAGTCTCTGTACCTTCATTTTACATCAACCTGACCCTTCATTATAATAATGTTTATTACGAATCTTTTCACCATTATGATACATTTCCCCGCAAACCTATAAGCCCAAGCCTGAAGCAGGTGCATACTCGGCAACGTCCCTTCGCAGAAAGTAAATCATGATTACTTGACGCAAATAGGCAATCACTGCATCGGGTTCTTTCCACATTGCGATAACAAAAATATCAAAAAACGGCCGCGAGGCATCTCTTATGCTCATATAGCACATAGCTCGTGTTACTAATTATACTGAAAATGGACACAAATTGCGCTTTTAACCAATCAAGGTTCGGCGGAGTTACTACACATGGAAAATCGCAGGGCTAAAGCCGCTTGCTCAGTACATGGAAGCCCTGCGGGCTGGCGCAACGAGTCGGATTTATCCGACTTCCACGCGCTGAGGCAGGGCTTTAGTACGCCGAAACAAAACAGGCATATCAAATGGACATACCTATTTCAATTTCACTCATACCCATCCCGATAATCGTCATCTTCCAGCGCACTGCCGTACGGATATACCGGTCGCTCCTGTTTGCCGCTGCCGTGATAGATACCGGAGAATAACGGATGAACACATAACTCGTCATCCTGACTCAGCGAAAGTTGGTGTGAGACCGTATACTCAAAATTGCCTTTGATATACACATCCCGTTCCCGGCCGGGGATGACCCGTCCGATCGCGCCAATTTCCAATAACATGCGCTGAAACTCGAAGAGATTGTCACTGCCAAACACCGACTTGCCATGTCGTGTAAAGACCCGATGCAGGTCACCCATCGTGAACTTGTGTCCCAGCTCGGGGAGGCAGCGGCGGCAAGTCTCTTCGGCGGTGGGATAGATCAAGTTGAAGGCGACGAATATTTCGCGCACCATGAAATCCTCCACCTGGCGGATGCCGTTCACGATCCGCTCTTCGCTGACCGGGAAAGGTGTTAAGCGGGCGGTGAGACCGGAATTCTTGAAGATCGAATTCAACAGGATTAGGAAATGGCGCGGCAGCAGTTGCGTGTGCCGCAGGATGTAGGACATCGTCTCTTCCGAGTAACCGACATGGTTCGTGATCTTCTCGGGCAATGCCGCGCTGAAGAACGTCAAGGCGTCGGCGCGTTTCGTCAGGTCAAGATGAATGAATTGTTTATAGAACTCCGAATAATTCAAAGCCAGGTAGAACATCAAACGCTGGGCGCCAATCAGCACCAACTCACTGGCAGTCCACTGCAACTTGAGGGAGCGGCGGAAATCTTTGTTCGGGTTGGAGGAAAGCTTGGTGAAACGATGATACAGCTCCGAGGGCAGGCAGAAGCGGATGTCCACCCGATCACGCGGCTTGTTCATGGAGCCGACGATCTTGAGCAATCCCTGCAGTGAGCGCGAGACCGAGTCGATCTCGAGTTGAAAATCATCGAGCGAGTCCATCAGGATCGCGAATCTTTTGTCAGCGACTTCGAGGTCTTTCAGCACGGCGGCTTTGGTGTCATCGAGGTTGATCCTGCTCGAGTTCCATAATAGATCGGTCTCGGAAGTACTGCTCTTGCTCACGATCTCTTCGAGCATGACCGCGACATTGCGGAGGGCATCCTCAACTGAATCGGTCAAGCGGACGCGCATCTTATCCAGATAAGCATCGACCACGTTCAACGTATCCTGTTTCAAGACCGGATGTTTGCGAAGCTCGAGGAACACGCTGATCCACAAAATGGTATCCCAAAGTTCGGCGACCATTTCAGAGAACATCACATCGGCGCTCAATCTCTGGATCGCCTTTGCCACTTGTCCCAGCACACGCGGCGTGCGGATCTCGACAAAGTGATCATATTGCCCGTCAAAGAAGACACTGCGCAGATAATAGGTCTTCCCGGAACCCCGGCGCCCAATGATGATGGACGGACGGCTGTGCAGATTTTTATAGATCAGGTTGTGCTTCTCGAACAGCATCAACAACGCTTTCAGATCTTTCGAATCAATATCCCCTGAGTCTATCGGACCGAACGGTTCATCTTTCGTAATGTATGGGCGGATGGTGTTGAACATGGGTTTCCTCGCTGGTTGAAAAAATTATACAACAAAACCACCCGTAAAAAGACTTCGGAAGTCCTGAAGACTTCCGAAGTCTGATCTACTGTTAGCCTACGTAATCACACCACTGTTCGTATTTCTCAACTTTACCGCGGATCGCATCATGATATACATTCTGGATGGCGCGCGTCACCTTGCCAGACTTGCCGTCACCGATCGTGCGGAAATCAATTTCGCTCAAGCCGATACATTCAGCGGCGGTGCCGCACACGAAGACCTCATCCGCAATATACAACTGGTCACGGGAGACCGGCTGTTCAAGCACTTCGTAACCCAGATCGGTTGCGATCGTGTAAATGGAATTACGAGTAATGCCTTCCAAAACCGGCGCAGTGGACGGCGTAATGATCTTGTCATTACGCACCACGAAAAGATTCTCACCGGTGCACTCTGCAATATAGCCCTGCGGATCGAGCATGATGGCTTCTTCAAATCCCAACCGCTGCGATTCGGTCTTCGCCAAAATGCTATTGGCATAATTACCGGCGATCTTCGCCTTGGTCATCGTAACGTTTGGATGATGGCGCGTGAACGATGAGATATTTGCGCGGATACCCTTGGCAAGCGCTTCATCACCCAAATAATTACTCCACTGCCAGACAGCAATCATCAACGAAGGCTTGCCGCTATCTACATTCAAATTCCAGCCGCCGCCATCTAGATAGATCAGCGGGCGCACATAACAATCGGTGAACCCGTTGGCGCGCACCGTATCTTTATGGGCTTTGCAAACATCATCCACCGTCCACGGAAATTCACGGAAGCCGAACACGCGCGCTGAATCGAACAACCTTTCCACGTGTTCACGCAGACGGAAGATCGCCGGTCCCTTCGGTGTGTTATAGGAGCGGATACCTTCAAACACCGCCGCGCCATAATGCAGCGCCGGGGTGAGAAAATGTATCGTCGCCTGTTCGAACGGCACCAGCTCGCCGTTCTTCCAAATAAATTTCGATTCCATGCCCATAAGATCATCTCCTTTAATTAGTAGTGACGACTTTAGTCGCAAAATAGAACGGCTGAAGCCGTTACTACAACCTCTTTAAAATCTCATCCGTCATCTGCCGGGTCGTCAACTTGCCGCCGAGGTCCGCAGTCCGCGCGCCGTCGGCGATGGTCTGTTCAACGGCTTTTTCGATAGACTCCGCTTCGGCTTTCAATTTGAACGAATGCCGCAGCATCATCGCCGTGGACAATATTGTACCAATCGGATTGGCGATGCCCTTGCCTGCGATATCGGGAGCGGATCCGTGGATCGGTTCGTAAAGTCCCATGATACTCGCCTTAGGGGACAACCCGACAGTTGACGCATCATCTATGCGGCCCAAACTAGCCGACGGCAACATCCCCATCGACCCTGCCAATACCGACGCTTCGTCCGTGAGAATATCGCCAAACATGTTCTCAGTGACGACCACATCCATCCATGCGGGACCGGTGATGAGGCGCATTGCGGCTGTATCCACCAGCAGATGCTCCAACTCAACATCAGGATTCTCTTTCCCGATCTGGGTCGCGATCTGCCGCCACATACGCGATGACTCAAGGATATTGGCTTTATCAACCGAGGTCACTTTTTTCTTGCGTCCCTTGGCGAGGTTGAACGCCAGTTCCACGACACGCTTCACTTCGTAATCATAATATTCCAATGTATCCACGGCGCGTTCATGTCCATCCTTCATTTCACGCATCTTCGGTTGACCGAAGTACAGCCCACCCGTCAACTCGCGCACGACGAGAATATCCACACCTTTGAGCTTTTCCGGCTTCAACGGCGACGCATCGATCAACGCCGGATGCACTTTGACAGGCCGCAGATTCGCGAACACGCCAAGTCCCTTGCGGAGGGCAAGCAGTCCGCGCTCAGGTCTATCTTTGGCGTTCGGGTCATCCCATTTCGGTCCGCCCACTGCGCCGAGTAACACCGAGTCGGATGCTTGGCAATCGGCAAGCGTCTCATCCGTGATGGACTGTCCATATTTATCGATCGAGCAGCCGCCCATCAAGCGTTCTTGAAAATTGAAAGTGTGATTGTATTTGCTGGCAACTTTTTCCAGCACGCGCACGGCTTCACCGACCACTTCAGGTCCGATGCCGTCGCCGGGGAGGAGGGTAATTTTGAAGTTCATAATATCCTTTATATCGCGCTGAGCGGAGGGACTGTATTTGTCAGTCCCGCAGACGAAGCTCAGGTTCATTGAAACAGTAATACTTTCATGTAACGTGCGCTTCGTCTGCGCTTGCCTATCGGCTCGCTCCGCTCAGCGCGAGAGATTAATGCGCCATCATCAAACCATATTCCATCGAATCTGCCAATGCGCGCCAGGAGGCTTCGATGATATTCGTGCTGGCGCCGACCGTGCTCCAACGGGATGTTGAATTGCGCGTGTCGATCAACACACGGGTGATGGCTTCGGTGCCGTGATCCGAATCCAGGATACGGACTTTGTAATCAGACAAATGAAAGTGTGCAACTTGAGGATAATAACCGACCAACGCTTTCCGTAAGGCATTGTCCATCGCGTTGACGGGGCCATTCCCTTCGGCGGCGGTGTGAAGTACTTCACCCTGCACCCGCACCTTGACCATGGCTTCAGCGAAAATGCCGCGCCCGGTGCGGTGCTCGACGTTGACAAAAAAGTCTATGAGTTCGAAGGGCGGCTTGTAACCGTATTCCTGTCTCTTCAACATCATGGTGACGGAGGCTTCGGCGGCTTCGAAGGAGAATCCGCGTGACTCCAATTCCTTGATGTCATTAAGCACACCGACCACTTCTGCGCCTTCCACTTCCACGCCGTGTTCTTCGGCTTTGCTGAGCAAATTGCCGCGACCCGACAGATCCGAGACCACCACGCGCATCTTATTGCCAACGGTCTCAGGCTCCACGTGTTGATAGGACTGGGCAGAACGTCTCATCGCGGCAACATGAACGCCACCTTTGTGTGCAAACGCAGATTTACCGACAAACGGCAAATGCTCATCAGGAGTGATGTTCGCAACTTCTGCAACGAAATGAGATAGATCATATAAGTGCTGAATATTACCCTTCGGCAGACATTCATAACCCATCTTGAGTTCCAGGTCCGCCATGATGGAAATGAGGTTGGCATTACCGCAGCGTTCCCCCACCCCGTTGATCGTGCCCTGCACTTGCATCGCACCTTCGCGGATGGCAGTCAATGAATTGACTACGGCACATTCCGAGTCATTGTGCGTGTGGATCCCAAACGGATGATCGAGCGCAGGCTTCAACTCACGGACGATGCGTTCAACTTCCCAGGGCAATGTCCCGCCGTTGGTGTCGCACAGGACAACTGTCTCTGCGCCGCCGCGGACTGCTGCGTGTAACGTTTCGAGCGCGTAAGATGAATCCGCTTTATAGCCGTCGAAGAAATGTTCAGCATCGTAGATGACACGCTTGCCGTTGGCTCTGAGATACGCAACAGACTGTTCGATGATACGCAGGTTGTCTTCGTTCGTGGTCAGCAAAACTTCTTTGACGTGTAGAGTCCACGTCTTGCCGAAGATAGTGCAGACCGGTGTTTGAGAATCAAGCAAAGCTTTGATGTTGGCATCGTCCTCGGGTCCGCCTTTGACGCGACAGGTGGAACCAAATGCGGCGATCAAAGCATTCTTCCATTGCATGTCGCGCGCGCGCTCAAAGAACTCAACATCCTTTGGATTCGAACCGGGCCAACCGCCTTCAATGAAAGCCACGCCAAGCTCATCCAATTTTTGCGCGATGCGGACCTTGTCATTACTCGAAAGCGTGAAGCCTTCAGACTGAGTCCCATCGCGGAGGGTGGTGTCGTAAATTTGAATTTTATTCATAAATATTCCAAGGCGAATGCAGAATGATGAATGATGAATATTGAATTCTGCATTCTGCATTCATTATTTTGCATTCTCAAATGCGGCAATATCTTTTTCAAAACCCATAATGTACCCAAGTTCGTCCACGCCATTCAACAAACAAGTTTTATTGAACGGGTCGATCGGGAAGGTGAACGAGCCTCCAGGGAAGGAAACGGTTTGGGTTGCCAGATCAACTGTCAGCTCGGCGCGAGGCGCTTCTTCCGCCAGGTCGAAGAGCATCTTGTGAGTCTTGTCGTCCACAATGATGGGAATGAGTCCGTTCTTCAAAGAGTTGTTGCGGAAGATGTCCGCAAAGGAGGTGCTGATGACGGCGCGGAAGCCGTACCCGGTGAGCGCCCAGGGTGCGTGCTCACGGCTCGAGCCGCAGCCGAAGTTGTCGCCTGCCAAAAGAATCTGACAGCCCGTTGATTCAGGTTTGTTCAAAACAAAGTCGGCTTTGGGAGAGCCGTCGGCGTTGTAGCGCCAGTCGGCAAAGAGATTATCGCCCATGCCGTTTTTATCGGTGGCTTTGAGAAAACGGGCGGGGATAATTTGATCCGTGTCGATATCGTTGACTGGGAGAGTTAGCATGCGGGTTGTTACTGTAGTAAATTGAGCCATTTTGATTTCCGATTTCTGATTTTGGATTTACGATTATTTATTGGGTCTGCGCCCGCCAAACACGGCAAGCTCGAAGATGCGCATGTAACAATCCACTTCTTCGTAGCCGATCTCACGGAGCCAATCGCATTGGAGTTCAGCGGGCGCGAGAATGTTGGCGGCTTTGTCGGAGCGCATTGAATATTCTTCGACGACCTCTTGCAACGTGCGTGTGCCGCCATTTTGTTTTTCGATGGCATACCGCGCAGAGGCATAGTGATGTTCAAACAAGTCGATGTTGAGTTGCGAAGCGGATGAAACATGTTCGATGTTAATAAACCATCCACTAGGCTTGAGCAGTGAAAATATTTCTTGATAAACTTCACGCTTGCGGACATCCGGCTGATGATGGATGGAAAAGCCCGACACAACCGCATCAAACGGACTGTGAGCCTGAATCCTGTTTACCCAAGCCGAATCGCCATAATCGAGACTCTCAAACCCAAGTTGACCTGCATAGTCTTTGAGTCCCTCGCGTGCTTGTTCCAGCATCGGCTCGGAAAAATCCACGAACACGCCGTGAGCGGACGGATACTCACCCAAAATTGCCGCGCCAAGGATTCCATCTCCGCAGCCGAGGTCGAGAAAATTCTCAACAGGTTGATTTCTCGTTTTGAGAATCGACATCATCACGCCGATCTGTTCCTGCGGCAATGGAATCGCGGCGCGATAAGACAGAAAGCGATTGACGATATCAGGCAGTTTCCAAACTTCAGCAGTGGTCATGATTTTTAATTATTTATCTCCTTTCCGAATTCGTTTATACTATGCCATTAATTTTTAGGAGAAAATAATGGCGATTGTCTATCAAAACGGTGTCGCAGGAAAAATCTGTGCGAACCCTGAATGTGCGTGGAAGCCATTGAGCGAGTTTTATCGAGCAAGCTGGCTTGGAGTACCTGTTGGCGACGGTTATAAAGCACGTTGTAAAGATTGTTTGAACGCTCAAGATCGAGCCAAATGGGCAACTGACCCAGAAACAAATCGTCAAAAACAACGCGATCGTGTTGCGAAAAAACAAGAACACATTCGTGAACTAAAACGCGCTCATAAAAAAGCAAATCCCGAAAAGTACGATGAGGCGCTCCGTAAATATCGCGAGACACATCGTGAAGAAATCAACACCAAAGCAAAAGAACGCCGTGAACAGGACTTGGAACATTACCGAGAAATAGGTCGAAATTCATATGAGCGCCATGCCGAGGAACGCCGCAGATATTCTCTTGAATACTATAAACGGTTTCCTGAAAAATCAGTTGCAGCAACAAACCGACACCGCGCTCTGAAGCTTGCCGCTGAAGGTTCCCACACCGAAGAAGAGTGGAACGAATTAAAAGCTTTCTACAACTTCAAATGCCTTCGGTGCGGAATGCAGGAACCAGAAATCAAACTAACACGTGATCATGTGATTCCACTTACAACCGGCGGCAGTGATTCCATCGATAACATTCAGCCATTATGCGCCCGTTGCAACAGCAAAAAGAATCACAAGCATATTGACTACCGCTAACATTACACCAACATTGTGCGAGGATCAGTAATTTTTCCAGTAATCGCAGAAGCGGCAGCAGTGATCGGGCTGGCGAGGAACGAACGCCCACCTTTGCCTTGACGACCTTCAAAATTGCGATTGCTTGTTGAAACACAGTATTGTCCTGGTCTTAGTTCATCTCCGTTCATCGAAATACATAACGAGCATCCTGCCTCACGCCACTCGCCACCGGCTTCTTTGAAAATTTTATCCAAACCTTCCTGTTCGGCTTGTTTCTTGACATCCTGTGAGCCAGGGACAACCATTAAGCGCACACCATCAGCGACCTTGTGATCTTTGAGAAATGACGCCGCAAGGCGCAGATCAGAGATACGGGAGTTAGTGCAGGAGCCGATAAAGACTACATCTACTTTTTGACCGAGCAGAGATTGACCGGGCTGCAGTCCCATATAGTTCATGGCTTTTTCAAACGCAGATTTTTGTGATGGCTCGCTGAATGATTCCGCGGTGGGGATTCTGTCCGTGATGCGCATGCCCATGCCGGGATTTGTTCCATAAGTAATCATCGGTTCGATTTCATCGGCGTTGAGTGTGATGGACTTATCATAGACTGCGCCTTCATCGCTAGGCAATGTTTTCCAATAAGCGACAGCCTTATCCCATTCTTCGCCTTGAGGCGCGAACTCACGTCCCTTGAGATATTCGAAGGTGACTTCATCAGGTGCAATCATGCCTGCGCGTGCGCCGCCTTCAATGGACATGTTGCAGACGGTCATGCGTTGTTCCATGCTGAGTCCACGGATGGCATCGCCAGTGTATTCAAAGACATGTCCCGTGCCGCCGCCCACGCCGATCTTTGCCAACAGTGCGAGAATAATATCTTTGGCTGAAACACCCTCGGATAATGTCCCGTTGATGCGGACTTCGTACGTCTTGGGTTTATTTTGCAGGAGACATTGAGTCGCAAGCACGTGTTCCACTTCGGAGGTGCCGATGCCGAATGCCAACGCGCCGAACGCGCCGTGTGTGGCGGTGTGACTGTCGCCGCAGACAATGGTCATGCCGGGTTGGGTACGTCCAAGTTCGGGACCAATGACATGCACAATACCGCGGTGCGGACTGGTCATACCGTGCAGGGTGATCCCGAATTCGGCGGCGTTGGTTTCCATTTGTTTGATCTGCGCCGCCGCCATCGCATCCGCAATGGGGACATCGACGGGAGTCGTCGGAATGGAATGGTCCATCGTGGCGAGAGTCAACTCGGGGCGGCGGACTTTGAGTCCACGCTGGCGCAGACCGGTGAAGGCTTGCGGCGAGGTGACTTCGTGCACGAGGTGCAGGTCAATGTAAAGGACGGCTGGCGCACCATCCTGTTGGGAAACAACGTGTTTGTCCCAGATTTTTTCGAAGAGAGTTTTGGGCATAGGTTTGATTTCCAGTTCTAAAGTTATGTGAAAAAAGTAAACAAGTACACAAGGAAACAAGTACGCAGGTGTAGAACGTATTTAACTCAAGTTGCGACCTTTGTTTCTTGAATTACCTTTCTATTGACTTTCTGAACGCAAAGCCGCCAAGACGCCAAGATTTAACTGCTTTTCCCT
>JAYUGV010000002.1:0-6413 GCA_043767565.1 Anaerolineales bacterium | reverse complement strand
GTCTATTGTTTCAATGGCAGGCAACTTTACAAACAACGCTATCCTGATTATCCAGCTAACGTGATGGACTTTCTTAGCCCACAACTTTAGCCACTCCCTGCAATGATACCTAGTTACCAGAAATCAACTTGCGGATCGAATCCCAGGCGGGGCTTAATGCCGCGCCGATGGGAATGATCACCAACGCGCAGGCAATTGCCCAGGCGGCGATGAGGCGTTTCGAAACAGGGACAGTTGAAAAGCTTGTACTGAGCGCTGTCGAAGTATTGGGGGTGACGCGGTCGGAAATCCCGTTGACGATTTTTCGCATCAGCCACCAGAGTCCCAGTGAGAGCAGAATCAAATATCCAACCAATAATGTGTTGAGGGTTTCGCCGTAGAATGAAAGCGAGGAACCTGTTCCGGCGAAATAATCCAAGCCGGTTAAATAGACAAGCGGTTCGAAGCCGCCATTCCAAAGGGTGTGCAAGCCAACGGAGAGCAGGTAGGCTTTGAATAATTTTCCAGCGCCTCCGCCTTCTTTCATGCGGAACCAACCGAGCGCGATAATGCCCGTGCCAAGTGGATGCAGGACAGAGCCGATCGAACGGAGCAGGGTAATGCCGCCCCACGCCCAGCTGTTGTGCGCGGCATAAAGACCCTCGTAGAGCATGTTCTCAAGGATCGCGAAACCAGCGCCGCTGGCGAGTCCGATGGCGAAGGCTTGACGTTCGTTTTGAATGCGGGCGCGGCCGAACATGGGTATGCCAAGAGCTTTGGCAAATTCTTCTGGGATGGGTGCTTCGATGGCGGTGATGGCGAGGAAGACGAGGATGGCTGGCGAAGAGAAGAGTCTCTCGATGAGACCCGGTGTGCCCCAACCAAAATCTGCAAAGCCATCAGCGAGAGATTGGAACGGTTCAATGAGCAGATAGGCGAGGTAGGGCAGAGTCGTTTCTAAGATGATGGCAACGAGGACCGCAAGTGTACTGCCGCACACAAAAGCGAGCGAGGCTTGCCGCCATGTGATGGGGAAATCCATTTTGCGATATGCCCAGGCGAGCACGGCGAAAGTGGATAGGGCCGCACCGAGCACGAAGAGCGGCGGGAATAAAAATTCGGAAGCGATGTCTGTATTGATGATCAACGTTCCCAATCCCAATACCATGCCGAGGATGATCCAGAAGATATAAAAGGACGGTAGCTTGAGCGTGGATGATTGGCGCTTACTGATGGAACTCATGCCATGATACACAGCCAATGGTCCGCAGAAGAGACCGAGGAAGATCGCGGCGATTTGACCAAGGTTGTAGCTGAGCAGATCGTCAATAGGGAAGAAAGCTGACGATCCGAAATAGCCAATCAGTGCGGCTAGACCCAATAGGATGAGTAATATGCCAACGATGACTGCGATGGTTGCCCAGAATTTTGAGGGTGTGGTTTGCATGGTGTTATCTCCAGACTTCCGAAGTCTTTGAGACTTCGGAAGTCTCGTTAAAACTTTTCCACTTCGCCGAGTTCCGACAGGACCGCGACTGCGCGTTTTTTGAGCTCTGGTGTACCTGATTGAAAAGCGTGTATTGCTTTTTGACGGGCGGTGGTCATGCCCGGTGTGTCGAGGGATTTGCGCTTGTTATTCAGGGTTTGATTTGTGACGGCGTTGGCTTGGCTTGGCTGTACCACATCTGTCAGAATGATCGTTTCGCCTTTGCGTTCCATGAACCAGCATTTGTCGTCGTTTATTTGACTCCAACCTGCGAGGCTACCGATAAACCACAATAATCCATTCCCAAAGAGAAATAAAATAATGCCACTATCGCCGATGTTTAACGCCGCCAAGCTTGCCATGCCTGCGCGCAGGGCAATGAGCAATATACCTTGTTGAGTATGGCGATAGACAAATGCGCTTTTGGATGTCATGCCGAGTAGAAGGAAGGCATGCACGATCAATGGGACCAGAGCCGACAGGACACGTTCATTGATCGTGGCTGAGTTGGATAAATTGAGTGCGATGCCCATAAAAATTGGGACAGTGAATATGGGCGACCAAAACAACCACTTATAAACTCGCCGCACGGTTTTTTGTTCATTTTTGCCGACCGTGAATGATGCGTCTGGACTCGGGTCCATGCGCAAGACCCAAGCCACGGCGAGAAAAAAGAGCGCGCCCCAAAACGTCCAGATCAAAAGGATGAGGGCGATGCCGACCGGCAGAAGCCAGCTCTGCCATCCTTTGCGTGTTGGTTTTGCGGTTTCCGCTGATATAGCCTGAGCATCTTTTGATCTGCCCAAATTCGGTTTCAGCAGCATGATAACCAAAGCCACTACTGCGCCGATGACAAGAATGAAGACACATGCTATTGCGAGAAGTAAAGAAGAGTTCATCATTTACTCCCATGTCTCGAGTGTCTCGCTCAATTCACGCGCACGCGCACGTAATAGTTCACGTGAGCGTTCGATGTAGATGGCGAGTCCCATGATGAACAAGCCTGCGCCGAATGCCACGAACCAGCGGTTGATATCGTAAACCGAGATCAACACAATGAGTTGGGCAAGAATATTCAGCGCGCTGAATCCAATACCGGCGAAGAACGGGATCTTCTTTTTTTGGAGCGTGCCCCAATACGTGATCAGGAGCGCCTCAACCAACAACAAGATGAAGTAGGGGAGTCCATTTGCTCCGTTCAAGGATTGCAGGAACGACGTGAGCAGTAACACGCCCAACCCAAGGATCTCGATCCCGGCGGCGTAGCGTTTGCGGTCGCGGTGGTATTCGAGATAGGCGATGCCCATAAAATACAACCCGGCTGGGATGGCATAGAGCTGCGGATATGGCACGTTATTCTTGAATAAAACAATCACCCAGGCGATTTGCAGCAGTGCCATGCCGAGATAACCCAGCGTAAATTTTCGTCCACTGTAGGCGATGGTTACGTATAATGTACCGGCAAAGGCAAGCGCTGCGGCAGTGGCAGTCCAGTGGTTTGCGACCTGTGACAGGTTGATGAACGCGGCTAATGCTGTCAGCACGATGGAGGCTTGGGTTAGCGGAGTCAGCCACACGCTCAGGGATTTGATGCGGGCGGATAACGCATCCAAAATGCGACCAAGGAGATAGAGTCCGAATCCGATCCCGCCGAAGACTGCCACCGCGTCTGCAAACTGGACCTCAGCCTGCTTCAGCGCTGCTCCAGCCGCCACCAAGCCGAATCCGACTGCGCCGTAGACGAGCGCACCTTCCGTCCATAGAAGCGAGAATAAGGCAAACAGAATCGCGTATCCCGTGGCAACAATGATAGTGGTGTCGGTGCCGGTGAGTGCCAGCGATTGCCAGATGACCATCTCGATGATGGCGAAGGCAAAGAAGGGACGCGCCCACGCATGACCGAAGAGACGGTTGAGGAATGAGAAGCGGTAGGTTTTATTTTCATCGGTCAGTTCGGTCTTGCGTTCAAAGGCATAACCAACCAGCGAAGTGATCCACGTCATCGCGAGAAAGGGGATCGTGATGTAGCGCGCAGGTCCGCCGGAGGGATTGATGGTGAAATATGCCAGCACGGTCATATGGGCGACGAAGAGCGCGGGGTAGATCCAGGCGGGTTTCTTGAAGAGATAGACTGAAACGAAATAGAGCAGCGCCGCAACGCCAAAGGCAATCGTCAGTGGAAGTGGGGCGGCGTATGAAAGCGAGATCATGCTGATGCTGAGCGCGTATGCCAACAAGTAAAATGGAATCGCGGGATGAGTCAGCCATTGGACTAACATGCCCTGCCCGATGGGTGCGAGTTTTTCTTTGTGGAAGAATATTTTCCCAATGGTGATGTACGCGGCGATGAGCGGCAGCCACGCGAGTCCATACCAGCGGACATTGAGTGAAGTCAATGTAATTAGTAGATAGTATGGCACGGCGGCAAGCCACGCAGCGGGATAGATAAATAAGCTTTCGCGGAAGATCCAGGCGGAGAGTGCGTAGAGAATCACACCCGCTGAATAGATCTGGATCGCCAGGGTTCTATCGCTGCTGGCAACTGCCAATGCAATGGCGCTCAATAAGAAACCCGGCACATAGAACGGCGCGGCGAAAGGATGTAAGGCGACATTGATGTCGCTTTTGTCGGGTTGCGATATAAATGTCGCGTTACGAATTCGATCAAAGAGTTGTCCGATGGCGAGATATACATAAGCAAGCGTGATGAATATCCACGCGACCCAGGTTGATCCGAAACGGTCCGTTTGGTGGAGGATGAGCAGGGCGATGAGCGGGGTCAAGATCGTGGAGAGATACAACCAGAACGACTGCTGGAAGATGTACGCTGATACGCCATAGACGATCGCATTCAAAACTAACACATAGGTAGCCACGGTTTCATTTTCAAAAGAGACCATCGCGCCGATAGCGGTGAGAGCATAGCCTGCGCTGTACAATGCCCACGTGGGAACCGTAGTGATGCTTTTGGATCTTGATCTGCTGACGAATAATCCGACAGCGATATATAACGGCGCGAGGCTGGCAAGCCACACACCGCGCCACGCCAGCGGATATTCGATATATGCGAGGACCTGCGTGAGCAGAACTGGAATTGCATACGCTGCAAAGAACAGGAAGAATGTGGATGCGATCAGTTTCGTGGTCTCATCGGCTTTGTGCCAAAACTTGAAGATGAGATCTTCGTAGGTGTGATGGCGTCCGTAGTGGACGGCGATGTACGAGACCAATGCGAGTGCGATGGTGATGGCGAGCGCATAAATGTTGGTGAGACGATGAGTTGTTGATACTGCAAGCGCGTAGGCACTTAGCGTGTAGCCCGCGAAGTAAGGTCCATGTGAATAGCGGACTTTGTTATTATCGAGCGCGAATCCGATCCCGATCAAGACCGTTGCCCATAACAGCCACGGGATAACGAATTGGAGATGGGTGAATTCAAATCCATAGGTGCGCCAGGCAATGGTGAATGGGATGATGCTCAACCACGCAGCGACATGTGTGAAGCCGCGTGAGCGGGATACCCATGCAGAGGCAGAATAGAAAAGCACTGCCGCGGCTTGAAGCAAAATAACCGCTAGCAGAAAGCTACTGTCGATGCTGTTATACGCGCCGCCAAAAAACTCGAGAGTCGTTGGTACGCTTATGATTAAGCCAATGACTGTGAAGAACTGCGCCGAACTGAAAAGTGGAGCGGCATACGTGGAGTCAAGGCGTCGGAACCACAAAGCAAGCCCAAGGTAGGCGAGAGGCGGTACGACCAATCCAAGCCACGAGAATTCTTTAGCATCCAGTTCGAAGAGTAAAGTCGCGCACCAGACGGGGAATGTCCACGCGGCGAGCCATTGGAAGAGATTGCGGGTTGTAGTTCGGGCGATTCCGGTTGATTTTCCATAAAGTACTTGAACGAAATCATCCCAGGTTTGATGGCGGTTGAAGTGAACGAGCAAGGCAGATGCGATGGCAGCAAGAATCCAAAAGTCAAATGTCCATACGAAGGTGGTGCGGTCGATGAGCGACCAGGCAACTGCCCACGAGAGGAAAACATATCCGCCGAGATATAAGCCGTGCGAGTAGCGGACCTTTGCGCGGTCTAAGAGTGTGCCTGCGAGAGCGTGAACGGCTCCGAGCGTAGTCCAGATCAGGGCGTATTGTGGTGTAGTGAGTGTTTGACCGAAGATCTGTGTGCCGTAACCAATGAAGAACAAGGTGGCTGGTAGGAAGGCGATGAAGGGTTCGATGTATAAGAGCCAGCGGTTCTGATACAAACGCGCGGATGCGATGGCAAGTACAACGACAGCGACTTGTGCGAGAATGGCAGGGAGATAATTTTTGAGTTCTGTACCCGCGAACGCGAACAAAGTGTCAGGCAGACTCAGGAACAGACCGAGAGTGGATAACGCCAATGCGAAGATGATCCACGGTTGATGAAATACGTCAGACCAGAATTTTTGAGTCTCTCGATTTTCTTTTTGGGTGGTGAAGAAAAGCGACCGCTCGAAGATCATGTAGAACGCAGCGATGCCGACCCAGGCGAGCGCGTCATACGCGGCTGGGACTTTGAAGAGCGTGAGGCTTTGACCGAAGGCGATGGTGAAGGTCAACGTGCCAGCCCATGCCCAGATCGCTGCGTATTTCGCCGCTTTGAAATAGGATGCGCTGAAGGTGAGCAATACCGTCGCGATGAGAGGAACTGCAACACCGATCCACGGCACGAAAGTTTTTGTGTCACGCAAAATGATGGAGACGATGACCGCATACGCGGCGAGTGCATATCCCACAGTGAAGACGGGCATGTGATGGAATTTCGCGCGGCTCTTTTCGTTGCGCTTTAAATAAACTGCGATGGGTGTGTATGCCAAACTGGCAAGCAATATATAAGCTAACGTTTGTGTGTACGCCGGGGTCTCGAATAACTGGAGCGACAATTGGAATGCCCAGATGAATAGCA
>JAYUGV010000001.1:0-6451 GCA_043767565.1 Anaerolineales bacterium | reverse complement strand
TCCAAATCCCCATTCAACCCCGCATCCTTGCGCATAATATCGCGGGATGATTTAATGAGCGAAGAGAGCGAGGCTTTTGTGTTGTGTTGGGGTGATGTAATCTTTTTAGGCATTCTGTAATTTTATCCCATGTCCTTATATTAATATGTCGTTGCGAGGAGCGCTCTTGTTCTTCGCGACGAAGCAATCTCCTCTCGTACAGAAGCATCCCATTAACTGGAAGATTGCTTCGCCACTTCGTGGCTCGCAACGACATGATGGTTACTTTATTTCCTCATACAAATCCTTCCACTCAGGATTCAAACTATTTACCAAATCAATCTTCTTCTTCCGCGAACCACCTTTGATTTGCTTCTCTCTTGCAATTGCCGAATGGATATTGTCACCGACCTCATAATAAACCAGCTTATGGGCATTGTACTTCTTCACAAAGACACTGCCCAAACCATTCTTATGCTCATACACCCTACGCGCCAAATCATTGGTCACGCCCGTGTATAAAACCGTATTATGGGCATTTGTCATAATGTAAACACAATAGAGTTTGCCAACTGCCACGAGAAAAGCTCCATTACATCATGTCGTTGCGAGACGGTGGCTGTCCGTCGAAGCAATCTCCTCTTGCGTAGAAGAGTCCCATTAAACGGGAGATTGCTTCGCAACTTGCGTTCGCAGCGACATCTATCATCGAGATTTCCAGATTGTATACGGATCGTTCAGAGCCTGACTATAAATATCCTTATCGACCACCGCATCTTGGAGGTAAAGGAAGGATCTGGTATAGGTGTATTTCTCAAGCCCCTGCAAACAATTTCTATAGGGGAAAAGTAGATTATTGGCTAAATCCAATGTAATCTCATACGTTCCCCTATGTTCGGTAATCACGGGTCCCTGAGCCCAAAAAGCGCACCCACCATACGGGCCAAAGCCGCGCACCACAAAAAGATACTCTTCGGGCGGGATCGGTATTTCCTCCGAGATGATATAGTCAAACGTAAATACTCCCTTCCAGGGAACATCGGCAGTAAACTGGAAGTTTTCCACCGAGAGCGTATCTGAGTTAAGGGTGGGAAACTTCCTCACCAGGCGATAGGGCTGTAACACATATTCGCGATAGAAAGTGGTATCTCTGTTCGGATCAGAATAAAAGGTAAACTCAATGGAGTCTGTAGTGCAGATGCCTTGCAATGTCAATTTGAATGTGAACTCAACCTCACCAGTTAGATTCTTTGCAACGTATTGTGGCGGTGAATCCCTATTACCATCATCTCTGCATTGAGGAGGAATGGTCATACCGATATAGGTGTCTCTTGTTTTTCGGCTTTCGTCGAGCCGATACTTGAAATCAACGATAACCGTATCTTCTCTGGGAAAGGATAATCGCACATCAGCAATGTCATAACCCTTTTCTGCCAGTATCAAGTTTTCTGGATTTGCGATTGCGGTGGGTGTCACCGTACTTGCAGGCATTACTGTCGGCGCGGAGGTTTCCGTCGCTGTGGGTTGCGGAGTAAGAGTAGCCGTTTGAGTTGGCATGACGACGGTGGGCTCAGGGGATGTTGGCAACGGTTTGTTGGAACATCCTGCGAGCGCTAGAACAGTGGACAGAATAAAAATTGTAGCTGCGTATTTCACAGTACCTCCTGTGTATTCGTTGTAAGGAAAATGCTTTTTCCAACGAAGCAATCTCATCTTACTGGGAGCACTCCACAAAACGGGAGATTGCTTCGGGCTATCGCCCTCGCAACGACATGGATGTTAGTTCACTCATACAAAAACTTTTGCAACTCATCCACCGCCTGCAACATCTTCTCCGCCCCACCGAACCTACCCCAATCGCTCGCGCACAATATCCAAATGAGCCAGAAAATCAGCGGGGTCGATATCGAATTCGCGGGCTCTCGTCAAAACTATCTGTGCCATGTCTTCCAGTTCTTTCAGTTCAACATGATTGTTTTGGACCAGAAAGAGAATGTCGTCAAAGTCTGTATCAAACCCGCGCTCCAGTTTGCTGAGCGCAATGCTGTACGGGTCAGCCACGTACACTTCCATATTCCCAAACTGTCCAATTCTTATTTTGCGTTCGTCGCTGCCAGCGGGCAGGGGAATAAATCTTTCAATGGGAACAGGTTCAATGACAATCTTCAATTCCTTTGCCACCTGCATGATCGCCCTGTCAAATTCACTTGGCGAAACATCGTCACCGACAAAATCAATGTCTATGGTTGGGCGTTGACTTCCGAGCAAGATCAACGCGCTCCCGCCTAGCAGGAGCAGGCGCGAAGAAGCGGGCACACGCATCCCAAGCATTTCCAATAAGGATTGAATTTGTAAGTTGTTCATTTGTCTATGGCTTTTGTATTTCCAAGCCACGCATCCAAACTTGCAGCGCGTGTTGATAGGTGCCAAGCCAGTTGATCCGCATCCCACTTAAAAATTCATGTCGTTTGGCGAGTGTTTGCAAGTCTTGTTCGGGATCGGTTGTCATTAAGAGTCCCAACTTCTGGGAAAACAAATCTGGAAGGGATTGTTTTTTGCCCACCAGCAAATCAAGTTCAGCAACGTGTTTTCGTTGCAGTAAAACCGCCGCCGTGTAATAGCATTGCAGGGTCACTTGCGCAGATTCACTCAAACCTTGCGCAATTTTGCGAGCATGCTTCGAAAATTCAGGATGCTCCAAAAAAAGTGGAATGAGTGAGAGGCGTAAACGCGCTTCGCGGCTTTTTGCCAAAGCAACGATCAGCTGGTTTGGCTGTTTATGTAATAACACGCTGGCATTTGTGTCGCCAAAAAGGAAATTCACGCCAAGGCTATGCAGGGCGCTTACCATTTGTTCGCCTGTAATCGTGGATGTGTTGCTCATGTGGCGATTATAATCTTATATGTCATTGCGAGGAGCGTTCGCCGCGACGAAGCAATCCCATCATAACAGAAGACTGCTTCGCCACTTGCGCTCGCAGCGACATTACTCATACAAGAATTTTTGCATTTCATCCACCGCCTGCAACAACTTCTCCGCCCCGCCAAACAACTGATAAATCTCATACGTCGAGCCATACCGATCAAACGGTGAAACCTGCAACACGCGCGGCAACTGGTCAAATTCCCCAATGCCATAATCCGCGTATTTCTCCAGCAGAGTGTCCAAAATCTCTCTCGCAGCAGGCGTAAACGTATTGAAGAAATTGGCTTTCTTCTGCTTCAACTTGTCCGCCCGTTCGCGGCGCGTCACCAACGGCGCGTTATATGCCACGTGCAAAAGCAAATCCAACGCATCGGCATCTTCCTGATGAGTCACATGCCCCAGATGGTCAGGGTCAATGCCGCGGGAGCGTAACTGATTCAGAATCTCAATCCGTTGCTCAGCCTTTGACCAATTCTCTTTTAGGTGTTCCGCCGTCAAATTCAAACGGCGAATATTCTGTGTCACGTAATCCGTAAACTCAACCGTTTTGAGTATGTTCCCATCGGGGTCAAGTTCAAAAGCTTGTTCACCGGCAATATATACTTGTACGTTATCAAGATAATATTTGCGGGGCAATTCGCCAACTTGCATCCCCTCTCCCTGTGGGAGAGGGTTAGGGTGAGGGCTTTCCAACGTTCCTTCTTCGCTATCCTGAACTTTCGTCTCATTACCTTCATTGTCAATCGTTGTCTTGGTCACGCGCACTGGGTCGCCATCGAAAGCGGGATCATAGAACAACTGCGTCGCACCCACATAATCCAAAATCGTAAACCAGAACTTATTATGATCTTCTGAAACCCGCGTCCCGCGCCCAATGATCTGCTTGAACTCGGTCATTGAATTGATGCCGCGGAATAAAACCACATTGCGGCAGGTCGGTGCATCCACGCCCGTGGTCAACATTTGCGAAGTGGTGAGAATAACAGGCGTCTCTTTTTCAGGATCTTGAAAGTCATCCAAATGCCCGCGCCCAATCGAGCCTTCATCTGAAACCACCCGTTCTACATAATGCAAATGAATTTTGGTAAAATCTGCATTAGCGTTATTCAACGCCATCCGCATATCGAGGGCATGCTCCTGATCCACGCAAAATACAATCGTCTTATCAAAGCGACCAGTGCGTTTCAAGTACTCAGTCAAATGTTTCGCAACTACTTCTGTGCGGGCGAGCAAAGACACAAGCCGTTCAAAATCCTTTGTTCCGTAGATGTCAGGTGGAATTTCACGCCCGAAACGGTCTAATACACCCGGATCAATCTGCAATCCACTCGCATCCACATCGGGAATGACACGATACACACGGTATGGCGCAAGGAAACCATCATCAATCCCTTGCCGCAAACTATAGGTATAAATTGGCTCACCGAAATAATTGTAAGTATCTACGTTGTCATTACGCTTGGGTGTAGCGGTCATCCCAATTTGCGTTGCGGACTCAAAATACTCCAGTATTTTCCGCCAACTGCCTTCCTCATTCGCCGAACCGCGATGGCACTCGTCCACGATGATCAAATCAAAGAAATCTTTAGGATATTTCTCGTAAAGGTTTTCACCTGTTACCGGGTTCGCCAAAGATTGATATAAAGCAAAATACACTTCACGACTCTTGAGTGCTTCCCCCTGAATTTTGTGTAGAGCTTGTCCCATAGGAGAGAAGGTACGGTCTTTCGCCTGGTCAATCAATACATTGCGATCTGCCAAATACAAAATGCGTTTCTTACGTTTCGATTTCCACAACCGCCACACAATCTGAAAGGCAACAAAAGTCTTGCCTGTCCCTGTTGCCATAGTGAGCAATATTCGGTTTTCCCCTTCAACAACAGCATTGACGGCTTTATTGATCGCCACCTGCTGATAATAGCGAGGTGCTTTCCCGCCTACTTCCTGCCAATACTGAGATAACGAATCGGTCTCGTCTTTTTTATCTTCAAACTTGAAGGTGCCTTTTAATCTACCCCATAATTCATCTGGCGTTGGGAATGTATCGAGGTCGCATTCCAACCCTGTAATAAAGTCGTGTTCGACAATGCCCTTGCCGTTGGTCGAGTAAGCAAACTTCAACCCCATCATTTCAGCATATTGGATGGCTTGTCCCAAGCCTTTGGCAGGATGGGCATAATCTGCTTTGGCTTCTACAACAGCGATAGGAATATTTTGCCGAATGAACAACGTGTAATCAGGTCGCAAACCTTCTTTTCGGGTATGCCTGTCGCCAATAGGCACGATGCGTCCAGGCGTCAACACCATCTGCTCAGAAATAGTCTCATCTTCCCATCCAGCAGATTTCAACTTCGGCAAAACATAGGTCCGGCAAGTATCGGCTTCGTTCATAGTCCCTTCACGATTTGAACCAAGGATACCCGAAAACCCCCCATCCGGGCAAGTTGACAAAGGTCATCAAAAACTTCCCTGCATACAACTGTAGTTTGTTGTTGCAGGGAAGCTGTCCACCGAATGAATAATGATGAGGCTGCACCGGCAGTTCGATTGCAAACGTAGTGCCCTCTCCAAGCCTGCTCTGTAGCCCGGCATCTTCAGCGGCGAACTCATCGCCAAATGGAACACCAATCACAGCGCAGACCCGGTCACGGTTACAGACTAGTCCATTCTCACAATGCCGAACGCCCCGAAACAAATCTCGGGGCGTTATTTTTAATTTACTCCTCCAGGGCGTTGTGTGCTGGTGGGTCGGTCTCCGTGGCTTGCGCCGCGTGCAGAACATCTATGACCGTTTGGCGAAGTTCGTCCAGCCCCACGGGCTTGGTCAGGTAGGCTGTAGCGCCTGCTTCCATTCCGGCGCGGATATCGGAAGACAGCGCCTTGGCAGAAACGATCACAACCGGAATCCGCCGCAAGCGGGGTTCGCGGCGCATAAAGCGTAACACTTCAATGCCCGAAATATCAGGCATCATAATATCCAATAGCACTGCATCGGGCATTTCGTTTTGAATGATCGAAAGAGCGCTTCCACCGCTGTGAGTTTTTATGACCTCATACTGATTGATGCGCAGCATTTCCTCAAACAGATCGGCGGCGGCCGGTTCATCTTCGACAATAACGATTTTTTTAGCGGCAGGTGTCATAGGTATTCCTTCATTGGAGCCGTGCCAACAACGGCGCCGTTACTCCAATTTATATTACCATGCGCAGGCTGCATCCTAACAAGCATGCAATGAGTATGTAACCATTCACTGCCGCAGGCTAACCCACCGAGCACAGAGATTTTTAGTTTTCTGCCCGTAGAACTCTGCGATCTTTGTGACGAACCATGTTGTAAACCCACCTGCTTCTGCACATATAACGAACTTCGTCAGTATTTGGGGATGGTGTAAATTAGATGGATGGGGTCGGCAATTCGATCACAAACGTAGTCCCCGCACCAAGTACACTCTGCACCGCAATCTCCCCGCCATGCGCCTGCACCAACTGCCGCGTGATCGCCAGTCCCAGCCCGCTGTGGGCGCGGTCACTGCGCGATCTATCGCC